>NZ_JBVJHH010000001.1:0-518337 GCF_055586905.1 Streptosporangium sp. NPDC048886 | reverse complement strand
CACCCCGAAGGGCGACCGCCACCCGCGTCGAGGATGGCCTGCTGGCCGGGATCAGGGATGTTGCGATCCTCGGTCACCCCGAAGGGCGACCGCCACTTTGCTGCATGTACCGGAAGTTACCGCAAGAAGACGGTTGCGATCCTCGGTCACCCCGAAGGGCGACCGCCACGTGCGCGGCCGAGGCCGAGCCGGGGCCTGAGCAGTAGTTGCGATCCTCGGTCACCCCGAAGGGCGACCGCCACGTCCATGAACTCCCGGCCCCACGGGCTGACCATGATGTTGCGATCCTCGGTCACCCCGAAGGGCGACCGCCACGTTCCTCAACCAGTGGATCCGCGCTGAGTTGCGGGGTTGCGATCCTCGGTCACCCCGAAGGGCGACCGCCACTCATCCAGTGGTCGGTGAGTGGCGCAGCCCAGCAGGTTGCGATCCTCGGTCACCCCGAAGGGCGACCGCCACCATGAGCCTGCCCGTGGACCCGTTCCCGCTGGACCAGTTGCGATCCTCGGTCACCCCGAAGGGCGACCGCCACCCACGATCGGCGGGACCGGGCGGGTCTGCGGAGCGGTTGCGATCCTCGGTCACCCCGAAGGGCGACCGCCACGCCGACCCCGCTGAAGTTCCCCGGCCTGGGCGGGAAGTTGCGATCCTCGGTCACCCCGAAGGGCGACCGCCACGCCGCCGAAGGCGCCGACCTGGCTTCCTGCGGAGGGTTGCGATCCTCGGTCACCCCGAAGGGCGACCGCCACCCGCCGCCAACCCCCCGTTGGGGGAGTTCAGCACCAGGTTGCGATCCTCGGTCACCCCGAAGGGCGACCGCCACGTCCGGGCTGTCGTAGTCCAGCAAGACGTTAACCCGTTGCGATCCTCGGTCACCCCGAAGGGCGACCGCCACCGCAGGCGGCGGCGGATCGCCGTCGGAGACTGCAGAGTTGCGATCCTCGGTCACCCCGAAGGGCGACCGCCACCGCCGTGACCAGCCTGCCGCCGTTCGTCGAATGGACCCGTTGCGATCCTCGGTCACCCCGAAGGGCGACCGCCACCTTCGCACTCCTGCGCCGTACCTGCTGACCCCTGGGAGGGTTGCGATCCTCGGTCACCCCGAAGGGCGACCGCCACCTCGGCCCGCATGGCCGGGGTCCACGCCGCATCAGAGTTGCGATCCTCGGTCACCCCGAAGGGCGACCGCCACTCCCCAGCAGGCTGGCCACGCTGATCCGCCAGGTCGTTGCGATCCTCGGTCACCCCGAAGGGCGACCGCCACCCGCTGATGATCAGAACACGACTCTAGACAGCCCCTCAGTTGCGATCCTCGGTCACCCCGAAGGGCGACCGCCACACCCGCGCAGCACCACCACGGCCGCGACCGTGACGGGTTGCGATCCTCGGTCACCCCGAAGGGCGACCGCCACTCGGTGGTGCGTCTACCTCTGCCGGACCACTACCGGGTTGCGATCCTCGGTCACCCCGAAGGGCGACCGCCACGCGGAGCTCGCCGGGCACGACGTGCTGACCCTGGTAGTTGCGATCCTCGGTCACCCCGAAGGGCGACCGCCACCGGAATCAGTCAGGCCGGCGATCTCCTGATATGGCATGTTGCGATCCTCGGTCACCCCGAAGGGCGACCGCCACCCTTCAGAGCGGTTCGTCTCCCGGTCAAAGAAGCGGTTGCGATCCTCGGTCACCCCGAAGGGCGACCGCCACCCCTTCGCGCGGTCCAGGTCGAACACGACGAACTCGTTGCGATCCTCGGTCACCCCGAAGGGCGACCGCCACCATGGGCCGCGCGCCTGCGCAGCAGCACCGCTCCCGTTGCGATCCTCGGTCACCCCGAAGGGCGACCGCCACCGTGGACGACGTGACGGTGCGGAACGTGCCGACCGGTTGCGATCCTCGGTCACCCCGAAGGGCGACCGCCACTGCGAGCAGGTGCAGCGCACGGTGGCCATCCCCGTGTTGCGATCCTCGGTCACCCCGAAGGGCGACCGCCACGAGGCGCACCTTGTCGTACTGCGGGGGTGCAAGGCGTTGCGATCCTCGGTCACCCCGAAGGGCGACCGCCACACCGCATCGGCCGCCTGACCGTCAACGGCGCCAAGAGGTTGCGATCCTCGGTCACCCCGAAGGGCGACCGCCACCCCCGGGGGCGGCCTGTTCAACACCGGCGTGCCCGGGGTTGCGATCCTCGGTCACCCCGAAGGGCGACCGCCACCACGCCCCACTGGCGAGGGGGCAACAGCGGGTGGAGTGTTGCGATCCTCGGTCACCCCGAAGGGCGACCGCCACGGTGCTTGAACAGGCACTATGCCTCCACAACACCAGCTATCAGGGAAACTCAATCCACTTTTCAAGGAACAAATATGGCGATACCTCCTTGAGAACCTCTCGCGTGTTGCGTGAGTACTCCAGGTTCCGAACCTGAGGACCCCCACGACACACGAACGAAGCTCCCAAGGCATACATCGCGACAAACCACGATATCCATCATGGACTTTTCAGGAGACCTTAGGACCAGGACGAGTAGCTTCAGGCCCTTGCTTCTCCCCTCCCCAAACGGCTGAGCCTCATGGCATCAGACTGCGGGGTGATCACGATGGAATTTCACTCATAAAGAGCAAGGTCCTGAAGAATTACGCGCGGGCGGCGCGGCCGCGACCGGCCGAAGAGCCGCAGCGCGGCCGGCGACCACCCGACGCGCGGCGAGACGCCGCAGGCGGATCGCCCTTGATGCCTGCAGAGAAAGTCCTCATCTCGTACGGATCGGTCCCGGCGCGGGTTATACCTTCATCGGTGAGCGGCCAGGATGGCATGGTGATCAGCACTGTCAGGGCCACCCGGGGCGGCGTGCACCATGACGGCATACACAAGTGAGGCAGCGCAACAAGCATCGACGCCCTACCAGCTCGATCAGCGCTCCATGCCCAGCTCTGCGGATTCCGCGGATTCTGCGACGGCCGTCCGGCGCGTGGCCTACTCCCCCGAGACTCGCCCCATCTTGCCGCTGTAGACCAGCGCGAACCGGTCGGCCGGCACCACGATGTCGGCGGTCTCCACCGCCCGCTCACCTGAGTAGTAGGTGCGCTGAATGGTCACCATGATGGAGCCTGGCGCGTGCTGCAGCCGCTCGCACTCGTCCGCGGTGCCGAGCCGCGCCCCGACCTCCTCCACCCAGTCGTCGATCACCACACCGATGCTGAGCATCCGCTCAGCCACGCCGCGCCCGGCGAGCATGCCATCCTCAGGCAGCACTATCGGCGTGCCCCGTGTAATGGTGAGCGGTTCCCAACTGGTCGAGAGCATGACAGGCTCCCCATCGGCCGAGAAGCCGTAATCGGTGCGCACCACGTCCTCGGCATCACCCGCGGGTCCTTCCAGCCCCAGGCGGTCGCGGATCTCCGACGGGGCCTGAACGGTTCGGGACTCGTACACCCAACCGGCCTCACGCCCCTGCCGCTCCATGTCCTGCCGGAACGGAGAGCCGTACAAGCTCGCCCGATACCAGGCACGGATCAGACGTTGCGGCTCCCGAGGCAGGCGGACAAAGGTGCCGGAGCCGGAACGCGCAACAGCGAGACCTTCGGAGATGAGCACCTTCAACGCCTCGGTGGCCGTGGAGCGGGAGATGCCCAGCTCCGCTGCCAACCTCGGCACGGACGGCAGGCGATCACCCTCATGGAGCTCACCTGACGTGATCCTGGCGCGTAGCTGTTCCGCGACTCGTAAGTACAACGGCCGCTCATCGTCTCGATTCACTCGGGTAGCTTGACAGCCTTACCGGTAAGCTTCAAGCTTATCGGGACGCAGCGCTACCTACCCGAGAAGGTTGGGTGTGTGATGTAGGCGTCACCAGCCCTGAGGAGGACCGCGCAATGAACATCCGCCTCATCGGCACGCCGTACGAGGTTGCCGACGCCTCGCTGACCCTCCACGCCCTCGCCACCGTCACCAAGGTCCGCGGCCCCTACCCCAGCCGCCACGACCCCGCGCACATCCGGCTGTACCTGGAGGTCACCGGCCTTCCCCACCCTGATGCGCCAGCCGACGCCTTGGCCGTTCACCGCGGCTGCAAGCGACCCGACTGCGCAACCTGCCGGAACCGGAGCTATGAGACCCGAACGTTCCGCCATCCCTACATGGAGGACTGATGAGCACCACAAGCCCGATCCCTGAACCGCCTCCTGAAGACATCTCGCGCGGCCTGGCCGAGATCGAACGGCACCTGGCCGAGCAGATCCCCGCCCTCCCGCCGGCGGCACAGCCGGTCAATGCTGAGGGTGAGACCAAGCGCGTGCGACAGTTGCGCGCCGAGGTGGCCGAAGCGCACCTGCTGGCCGACCTCCAAGACGACGACGCGCCGCTGATGGTGGACACCGCCAAAGTCCGCAAGCGCCGTAAGGCCGCCAGTGAGGCCGCGCGGTTGCACGAGCTGGCTCAGGACCCCGCGATGCGGGCCTGGCAGGCCGCCCGAATGCGTCACCTGCTGGTGTCGGCCGGTCTGGTGTCACTGACACTCGCACTGGCCTGGTCGGCGGCCGGCGTCCAGCACTTCGCCACCGATGGCGCCGCGCCCTGGTCGCCCGCATGGGTGTTCGCCTGGCTGGTCGAGCCGTTCCTGTCCCTGGCCCTGCTGGTCGTCGTCGGTGCCCGCGCCTATCTCGGCACCCGCGGTCAGCCGCTCAATGACCGGACGCTGGTACGCGTCGAGTGGCTGTTCCTCGGGCTCACGTTGTCGATGAACGCCTGGCCGTACCTGCCCGGTGTCGCCGAGACCTTCAGCCTCTCGCGGCTGGTGTTACACGTCCTCGGACCGATCGTCGCGGTCGCCGTCGTCACCGCTCTGCCCATCATCCTGACCGCGTTCTCCCGGTTGGACCATGGCCGTCAGTACCCCCGTACTGGCCTGGAGTACAGGGCAAGCACGCGACCGGAGTACCCCCACGGCGGTCCCGGCATCGACGCCCTCACCCTGCGGGTGCGGCGGCTGATCGCCGCCGGAGAACTGCCCACCGATCCCGGAACCCACAAGATCCGTCGGGCGCTCGGGTGCGGCACCGACACCGCCCGCGCCGTACGCGACGCCCTGATCCAAGAGGCGGGGTGATGGCCCTGCACATCACCCACAGCACCATGACCGAGGACCTGTCCGGTCACTGCGCTCAGCGCAGCACAGACGGCCGATGGAGCGTGACCGGCCACCCGGGACGCACCTTCACCCGCGACCAGGCCCTCACCGCGCTGAGCATCGACGAAGCCCTCGCCTTGACTCCGCCGCCCGATCACCGGCTGTGGCTGTTCATCAACCACTGGCGGGCCGAACTCGACCTGCCGCCCCTCGACCCCACCGACCTCGACCGTTCCGTACGGGACGCGGCCCCATCCGCCAAGACAACGGCCGCGCCCCGCAACCCCGCCACCGTCAAGCAGCAGAGGTGAACCCATCATGACTGACACCCCGACCGAGACCAACGGCCACCGCCCGACCGCCCCTGTGGAACTGACTGTCCGGTCCGGCCACCCACCGGCCGGACAGGGCGGTGACGGTCCCGGCGCCGACGTGGTCTCCATCGAGACCGCTCGCGACCGCCGCCACTCCTACCCCCCCACTCCAGCCACCCCGATGCCGGACGGGTCGTTCCTGGAGGGTGAGGTCATCCGGGTGGACGCACCCGGCGAGGCGGACCGCGACTGGCGGGCCGATCTGGCGGAGAAGGCCAAGACCCGCCGTCCGATCGTGCCGCTGTGGCTACGCTCGCGGCGCGAGGCCATCGCGACGCTGAAGTGGGCGGGCGCGCACTACGCCTACGTGGCCGGCTACCAGCTCACCCGCTCCCCGCTGTACGCCGGACGGCTGGCCGCCCGTTCCCCGCGCGGTCTGGTCCGGCTGGCGGGCGGCGTGGTCCGCTGGACCTTCGACCTGGAGGGTGAGCCCGTGCGCCGGGCCGCGGTGGAGAAGGCCGACCCGGAGCACTACCTGAAGCTGTCGCGGCAGCGGGACTCCCGGGTGCGGCTGCGGGTGTGGATGTCCGGACTCGCGCTGGTCACGCTGCTGATCGCGAGCATCGTCGTGGCATCCGCGCCCACGCCCGCCCAGTGGACGGCCCTGGCGCTCGCGCTGGCCGCACTGGGCGTCCTCGGCCGTCCGGCCGACAAGCCGCTCATCGACCGCGCTGTTCTGCCGACCGTGCGGGAGAAGCTCAGCAGTGACATCGTGGTCCGGGCGCTGGGCGCGCTCGGTATCGCCGCCATCAACCAGACCATCGCCAAGAACCCGCGTGACGGCATCAAGTTCGTCGCCCCGATCACCCGCGACGGCCCCGGCTGGCGGGCGGATGTGGACCTGCCCTACGGCGTGACCGTGTCGGAGGTCATGGAGCGCCGCGACAAGCTCGCCTCCGGCCTGCGCCGCCCGCTGGGCTGCGTGTGGCCCGAGACCGTCCCCGAGGAGCACACCGGTCGCATGCTGCTGTGGGTCGGAGACCAGGACATGAACAAGGCCAAGCAGCCCACCTGGCCGCTGATGCGCTCCGGCACGGTGGACCTGTTCAAGCCCACGCCGTTCTCCACCGACCAGCGGGGGCGCTGGAGTGCGCTGACGCTGATGTTCGTCTCGGTCATCATCGGGTCCGTCCCGCGCATGGGCAAGACGTTCCTGCTGCGTCTGCTGGCCCTCATCGCCGCTCTGGACCCACGCGCCGAGCTGCACCTGTACGACCTCAAGGGCACCGGCGACCTGTCCCCCCTGGAATGCGTGGCGCACCGCTACCGCGCCGGCGACGACGATGCCGACATCGAATACGCCATCGCGGACATGCGCGGCCTACGCGAGGAGCTACGGCGCCGCGCCAAGGTGATCCGGGAGCTGCCCAAGGACATCTGCCCCGAATCCAAGGTCACGCCCGAGCTGGCCAGTAACAAGAGCCTGGGCCTGCACCCGATCGTCATCCCGGTGGACGAGTGCCAGGTCTGGTTCGAGCACCCCAAGTACGGCGAGGAGTTCGAGTCCGTCTGCACCGACCTGGTCAAGCGTGGTCCCGCCCTGGGCATGGTGCTGATCCTGGCCACCCAGCGCCCCGACGCCAAGTCACTGCCCACCGGCATCAGCGCCAACGCGGTGGTGCGGATGTGCCTGAAGGTCATGGGCCAGATGGAAAACGACATGGTGCTCGGGACGTCGTCGTACAAGAACGGGGTGCGGGCCACCATGTTCTCCTTCAACGACAAGGGCATCTGCTACTTCGCCGGTGAAGGTGAGAGCGCCCGCATCGTCCGCAGCGTCTACATCGACGCGCCCACCGCCGAAAAGCTCGCCCTGCGCGCCCGTGCGGCCCGGCAACAGAGGGGCACTCTGTCCGGGCATGCGCTGGGCGAGGCGTTCACCGCCGACACCGCGCCCACCTTCGACCTGCTGGGCGACATCGCCGCCGTGGTGCACGAGCCCAAGTGCTGGTCGGAGACCGTCGTGGCCCGGCTCGCCGAGCTCCGTCCCGAGGTCTACGGGCCGTGGATGGAGCTGGAGGCCGACGCCCGCGCCGCTCAGCTCACCACCGCCCTGAAGCCGTACGGGGTCAAGACCGGTCAGGTCTGGGGCACTCCGGAGAGCGGCGGCAAGGGTGCCAACCGGCGCGGCATCATCCGCCGGGACATCATCACCGCAATCACTTTGCGTGACGGAAGGAAGGGGTCAGGCACCGGCGCCTGACTGGCCGGAGGGCGCTAGGTCTAGCACCGCACCCCGCTAGACCTAGCACCCCCGCTAGCACCCCATCCGAGGATCGACCAGGGCCCTAGTGCACTAGCGCCCTACCTGCGGCAACCCTGAAAACGGCCCTGGAGGCCCCCATGGCGCCCGGCATCGTCCTGCTAGTCCTCTGCCTACTTGTCACCACGTTCAGTTACATCGGTTTCTGTCTCGCCTCCCCCTGGGGGCGCTGCGTCCGCTGCCGTCCGGGCGGCAGGAACCGCGCCTGCCGTGCCTGTGACGGCACCGGGATGCGTCCCCGGCTGGGCCGGCAGCTCTACACCCACCTGCGCCGCCTGCACCGCGACGGCACCCGCTGACCACCTCGAAACGGAGACCATCCATGTCCATCCCGCCCACCACCCGCCCGGCCTTCACCACCGCCACCCGCGTCCTGGCCACCTGCTGCGACTACGGCGCCCCGATCCGCTATGCCCTGGCCGCCGCACTCGTAGCCGATCTGGACAGCCAGCACCGCCGCGAGCGTCAGTCATACGAGCAGGGCTACCGCGATGGTCACCGCTCTGGCTGGGAGATCGGCTACGGCTACGCCCACCAGGAGATGGCCGGCCACTGGGAATCCCTGGCCGCTCAGATCCGCAACCTGTCGCGGACCCGCACCCACGCCGAACTCGAAGCTCTCCGATGGGACGGGCGCCGAGAGGACTTCGGCAGACCTCGCCCCGGCGACCGTCAAGGCCGTCGACTCGCCGCGGCCAACGCCGCTGCGGTCCCGCGTCGGCGGAGCGCATGACCAGCCCACTCGCTCATACGGGAGCCGATCTCATGTCCCAGCCCAGCGCCGACAACAACACCTACGGCGCGATTCTGCTCGACGCCCTGCTCGACGCTCTGACCCGCTACGTCATCCTGCCGACCTCGCAGGCCGCCGACGCGGTCACACTGTGGATCGCCGCCACTCACGCTCAACCCGCGTGGGCGCACGCGCCCCGGTTGGTGATCCGCGCCCCGGAGAAGCGCTGCGGTAAGTCCCGGCTGCTGGACGTGGTCGAGGCCACCTGCCATGAGCCGTTCATCACCGTCAACTCCAGCAGCGCCGCCGTCTACCGGTCCATCAGCGAGGACCCGCCCACCATGCTGGTGGACGAGGCCGACACCATCTTCGGCCCCAAGGCGGACGGCAACGAGGACCTGCGCGGCCTGCTGAACGCCGGACACCAGCGCAACCGCCCGGCCAAGCGCTATGACGCCAACACCGGCCGCGTGGAGTCCATCCCGACCTTCGCCATGGCCGCGCTCGCCGGGATCGGCGCGATGCCCGACACGATCGAGGATCGCGCCGTGGTGATCCGCATGCGCCGGCGCGGCCCCGGCGAGACCGTCTCTCCCTATCGGCATCGCCGCGACCGGCTGCCGCTGCGCCAGCTCGCCGCCGACCTGTCCACGTGGCTGCGCGCCGACCTGGCCACTCTGGAGCAGGCCGAACCCGCCATGCCGGTCGAGGACCGCGCCGCCGACACCTGGGAACCGCTGGTCGCCGTCGCCGATCACGCCGGGGGGCACTGGCCCGAGCGCGCCCGCGCCGCGGTGCTCGCCCTGACCGCCGAGGCCGACGAGACCGGTCGGCCCTCACCGCGGGTCCGGCTGCTGGCCGACTGCCGCACGGCCTTCGGCCCCGATCCCGCCTTGCCTACCGCGGTCCTGCTGGAGCGGCTCAAGGCCGATCCCGAAGCCCCGTGGGCCGACTACGGCCCCAACGGTCTGACCGCGATGAAGTTGGGCGCGATCCTGCGCGAATACGAGATCCGTTCGGCCAACATCCGCTTTCTCGATGGCACCCAGGCCAAGGGCTACCAGCGCGCCGACTTCCTCGACGCCTGGGCGCGTTACTGCCCACTGCCGACCATCCCGGAAACCCCTGAGCACGGCGAGATCGCGCTGTGCGAGGGGGGTAGCCGTCCCAGCCGTCCCAGCCTCGTCATCGCAGGTCAGAGCGGGACGACTGCCCTCCGTGGGACGGCTTAGCCGTCCCGGCGAAACCAGCCGTCCCGGCCTGACCAGCACAAATGAGGCTGGGACGGCTGGGACGGCTACCCCCTCAGAGCTGGTCCGACCTCCCCGGAAACCGCTGCCTCCAAGCGCCTCGTTGAGGAGAACAACTCGCCATGGCCAAGGCCGAAAAGCTCACCGTCGCCGACATCTGCGAAGACCTCGGCATTTCCCGCTCCACCTTCTACGAATGGCGCCAGAAGAATCGTGGCCCCCACTGCATGAGGCTCCCCAACGGAGACCTCCGTGTCCGCCGGGCCGAGTATGACCGTTGGCTGGCCAGCCTGGAGGACGTCGCCTGATGAAGGACATCACCTACGATGTGCGCGTCTACAAGACGGAGGTCTATCGAGGCGCGCGGGTAGCCACTCACACCGCGCGGTGGAAGACCGGCGACAAGCCTTGGAGAAGGCCGTTCCGCACCGCTGCCCAGGCCGACACCTTCCGAAGCGAACTACAGGCCGCAGCCAGGAAGGGTGAGGCGTTCAGCCTCATCACCGGCGAACCCGTCTCGTGGCGCCGAGCCGACAGGGCGGGAATGAGCTGGTACGACTTCGCCATCGCCTACGTGGACATGAAGTGGAAACGCGCCTCGGCCGGATACCGGCGCGACATCGCGCGAGCCCTCACGGCCGCGACGCCGGCCATGCTGACGGGCGTCCGCGGGAAGCCCTCCGACCAGATGATCCGGAAGACGCTTATCCGCTGGGTTTTCAACGCCCGAGACCGAGCCGACTGTCCGAGCGAATATGCTCCCGTCGTCGAATGGCTGAAGCGGAACACGGGCCCGGTTTCCGTGCTCGACGACGCCGCAGCCATGCGCAGAGTCCTCGATACCGCCACGTCCAAGCTCAATGGCAAACCGGTTGCGGCGAGCACCGCCCGCCGCAACCGGGCGATCCTGTTCAACGCCCTGGAATACGCCGTGGAGCTGAAGCTGCTGACCGGGAATCCGATCCAGGGCTTGAAATGGCAGGCCCCGAAGACCTCGCATGAGGTCAATCGCGAGTGCGTCGTGAACCCTGCTCAGGCGAGACGGCTTCTGGCCGCCGTGGGCGCGCAGCCGCGCAGCGGCCCCCGCCTGGTTGCCTTCTTCGCGATCCTCTACTTCGCCGGCCTTCGCCCCGAGGAGGCTGTAGGGCTACGGAAGGCCAACGTGGTGCTCCCCGCTCTGGAGTGGAATCGGGAAACGGAGCAGTGGGAGGGGTCGTCGGACGGGTGGGGAGAGCTGCGGTTCCGGACGGCATTACCCGATGTGGGCAAGGAATGGACCGACGACGGAGCGCAGCGGGAAGAACGTCATCTCAAGCACCGCGCGAACGGGGACAGCCGTGCGGTTCCCTGCCCTCCCGAACTGGTCAGGATCCTCCGCACGCACCTCGCCGCGTTCCCGCCTGCCAAGGATGGCTGGCTGTTCACCGGGGTCAACGGTGGGGAACTGCCGACCATCACCTACCGGCGAGCGTGGGACAGGGCGCGCGCCGCGGTGCTGACCGAAGCCGAGTACGCCTCGCCGCTCGGCAAGCGCATCTATGACCTCCGGCACGCTTGCCTGTCCACTTGGCTCAACGCCGGGGTGCCCGCGACCCAGGTCGCCCACTGGGCCGGCCACAGCGTGGACGTGCTGCTGAAGATCTACGCCAAGTGCATCGTGGGTCAGGACGAAGCGGCCAAGCGCCGCATCTCCGATGCCCTGGAAGGTCGATGATCTCGGTCAAACTTCAGCACGTATTCAGCACGATCAACCGCAGGACACCGGTGACGGCCGTTGACAGCCGGACGAAGCGAGAGCACCGAGGAACGCAAAAGCGCAGGTCAGAAGCGCTTTTCTCCTGGTCATTGAGGGTAGGGCGGGCGGGACTCGAACCCGCGACCCAGGGATTATGAGTCCCCTGCTCTAACCGGCTGAGCTACCGCCCCTCATGCATGCCGTACTGCCGCATTCAACCAAAGGTCCGGCCGGTTCGCACATCCGCCGGGCGGGCGCGTTCAAGATGTGACCTTCGGCGGCGGAACCGGCGTTCCGGGGAGTCGCTAATCTACGGAGGGACGTTGTTTAGGAGTGTTGGATCATGCGCGTTATTGAAGCTTTCCGTGAGTCGTTCGGCGTGGAGCCGCAGGGGGTGTGGCACGCTCCGGGGCGGGTCAACCTGATCGGCGAGCACACCGACTACAACGACGGGTACGTACTGCCGTTCGCGGTGCCGTGGGGGGTCACCGCGGCGGTCACGCCACGCGAGGACGGCACCATCCGGCTGCGGTCGCTCCAGGCGGGCGAGCCGGTGACCGTCGAGAACCTCGACCAGGCCGAGGGCTGGGCGCGCTACGTCGTCGGGGTGTTCTGGGTGCTCCGCGAGGCCGGGCATCCGGTCAGGGGCGCGGATCTGGTGATCGACGGGGATGTGCCGCAGGGGGCGGGACTGTCGTCGAGCGCGGCCCTGGAGGTGGTGGTCGGGACGGCGCTCAACGAGCTGTACGGCCTGGGTCTGACGAAGATGGAGATCGCCCTGGCCGCCCAGAAGGCCGAGAACGACTTCGTGGGCATGCCGTGCGGAATCATGGACCAGGCCGCCTCCGCCCTCGGGGAGGAGGGGAAGGCCCTGTTCATGGACTGCCGGAGTCTCGGCACCAGGAACATCCCGTTCGACCTGGCCCAGCACGGCCTCCAACTGCTGATCATCAACACCGGGGTCCACCACGAGCTCGCCGACGGGCAGTACGCCCGGCGCCGCCAGGACTGCGAGAACGCCGCCAAGCACCTGGGGGTGACCGCGCTGCGCGACGTCACCGACCTGGCGGGCGCCCTGAGCAGGCTCAGCGGCGACGAGCGCAAGCGCACCCAGCACGTGGTGACCGAGAACCACCGGGTCGAGGCGCTGATCGGACTGCTGCGCGCCGGAGCCGTGCGGGAGATCGGGGCCCTGCTGAACGCCTCCCACCTGTCGCTGCGCGACCAGTTCGAGGTGTCCTGCGCCGAGCTGGACGTGGCCGTGGAGTCGGCGGTCCGGGGTGGGGCCAGGGGCGCGCGGATGACCGGCGGCGGGTTCGGCGGGTCGGCGATCGCGCTGGTGGCCGACGACCGGGTGGAGGCCGTGCGGGAATCGGTGACCCGGGCCTACGCCGAACGCGGCTGGGCCGCACCGGAGATCTACCCCGCCACCCCGGCGGCCGGAGCTCGCCGGCTCCACTGAACAGATTCCGTTATCTTGGTAACATGGTAACAGTCGAGCGTGCCCAGACCGGGCTCCGGATCGAGAAGAACGTCCTGAAGGTCCTCAAGGGCCTCGCCGAATATCTGGACATGTCCCTCGGCGACCTCGTCGAGGGCATCGTCCTGCACTCCTTCGAGGGCAAGGCCCCCTTCTCCCCCGAGACCATGGCGAAGATCGATCAGCTCAAGGCCGTCTACGGGCTGACCCTGACCTCCGCCGACGCGCACCGGCTGGAGGAGGGGCGATGAGGCTCACCGGCACGCTCACCGTCGGCCTCCCGCCACGCGAGGCTTGCCCGTTCGCCGCGCGTGGCGGGCGGGACCGGGCGACGGCCGGCGACCCGCGCCGGCGGGACGTCACCCGGTAGGTCCCGACGGGACGTCACCCGGCAGGTTCCGGCGGGACGTCACCCGGCAGGTTCCGGCGGGACGTCACCGGGGACGTCATCGCGCCGTCATGCCGCGCCGCCGTCCGGCTTCCGCCCGCCCGAAGGCCATTCCGGCATCAGCGGCGGCCCGTTCTCCTCCACGCCGCGGACCAGCCGGCGCAGCAGGCCGTCGAGCAGCCCGAGCTCCGCGGGGCCGAGCGTGCCGAGCAGGGCCCGCTCCGACCGGTCCCCCTCCTCCATCCGCTCCTCCCACACCGCGCGCCCCTCTGCGGTCAGCGCGACGAGCAGGCGGCGGCGGTCGCCGGAGTCGTGCGCACGGGTGATGTAGCCGGCCTGCTCCATCCGGTCGAGCCGGTTGGTCATCGTGGCCGGATGGGTGTCCAGCCACTCGGCCAGCAGTGACGGCGCCACCCGGTAGGGCGGCCCGGCCGCGACCAGATGGTGGAGCACCTCGAACTCCCAGGGCTTGAGCCCGGAGGAGGCCAGCCAGCCCTCCTTGTTGCGCCTGAGCAGCCGCACGAGCATCTGCATGCGCGTCACGATCCCCTCGATCTGCGGATCGAGGTCGGACAGCTCGCGCGACCAGTGCGCGATGTGCCGATCGACGGAGTCCGGCCCCGGGGCGCCGAGCCGATCGGCGGAGTCCTGCGCTGACATGTCCACAGGGTAGCGGCCATCATTATACGGATGCATATATTTTGATTTCGTAGTAACTTCCCGCCATGACCCCCTTACGAGATCCGCGCTTCCGCCTGCTCTGGAGCGGCCAGGCCCTCTCCCACATCGGCGACGCCGTCACCCCCGTCGCCCTCGCCCTGGCGATCATCACCGCGACCGGCTCCGCCACCGACCTCGGCCTGGTCCTGGCCGCCCAGTCGACGGCCACGGTGGCGCTGATGCTGCCCGGCGGCGTCTGGGCCGACCGGCTCCCCCGCCAGCGCGTGATGCTGGCCGCCGACCTGGTCCGGGGGCTCACCCATGCCGTGATGGGCGTCGGGCTGATCACCGGCACGGTCGGCACCCTCCACCTGGCGGCGCTCGCCGCGCTCTCCGGCGCCGCGTCGGCGTTCTTCCTGCCCGCCACGACCGGCCTGCTGCCCGCCACCGTGGCCCCCGAGCACCTGCCCCGGGCCAACGCGCTCATGGCGATCGCCAACCGAGGCTCCACGCTGCTCGGCCCCGGGATCGCCACCGCCCTCGCGCTGACCGCCGGGCCCGGCTGGGCACTGGTCCTCGACGCCGCGACGTTCGCGGTCAGCGCCGTGCTGCTGAGCCGCCTCCGGCTCGCGCCGGTCCCGTCCGTGCCGCATGAGCGCTTCGGCAGGCAGCTCGCCGAAGGCTGGGCCGAGCTGCGCCGCCACCGGTGGTACTGGACGAACCTCGTCGGCCACTCCCTGTGGAACCTGGGCCGCTGCGTCCTGATCACGATCGGCCCGCTGATCGCCGTCACCGGCCTCGGCGGCGAGCTGGCCTGGGGGACGATCGTGCAGGGCGGCACGGTCGGCGCCCTCTGCGGGGCGCTGCTGGCGCTGCGGGCAAGGCCGCGCCGGCCCCTCCTGGCGGCCAACCTGGCCCTCGCGCTCGGCGCGCTGCCCTTCGTCACACTCGCCGCCGGGGCGCCCGCCCTCGCGGTCGCGGCGGCCTACGGGCTGATGACCGGCGGTCTGGCGTTCATGGCGCCGTTCTGGGAGACGGCCGTGCAGGAGCACATCCCGGCCGAGGCGATCTCCCGGGTGTCCGCCTATGACTGGATGCTCTCCCTGGGGCTGATGCCGCTCGGCATGGCCCTGGCCGGACCGCTGTCCTCGGCGGCGGGGACGGCCCCCACCCTGTACGGCGCGGCGGCGCTGATCGCGCTCTCCTGCCTGGGCGTCCTCGCCCTGCCCGACGTCCGCGGGCTCGGCCGGGCACCCGCCGGAGCCCAGCCGCCCGGTCAGACGCCCCCCGACGCCGACCGGCCCGGCCGGACGGCCTCCGACGCCGCCCCGGCCGACCGGCCCCAGACCGACCTCCAACCGCCCGGTGAGTCTCCGGCCGGCCTCCAGCCGTCCGGTCAGGCTCCGGCCGACACCAGCTTGGGCACCGCGCCGAGCAGCTCCCGGGTGTAGTCGTGCTTGGGGATGAAGAACACCTCGTCCACGTGCCCCTCCTCCACGACCCGGCCCGCGTGCATGACCAGCACCCGGTCGCTGATGTGGTGGACCACCCCGAGGTCGTGGGAGATGAAGATCAGCGCGGTCCCGTCGGCCGCCTGGATCTCCGCGAGCAGGTCGAGCACCTGCGCCTGGACCGACACGTCCAGCGCCGACACCGGCTCGTCGCAGACGAGCACGTCGGGCCGGGGGGCGAGGGCCCGGGCGATGGCCACCCGCTGGCGCTGCCCGCCGGACAGCCGCCGGGGGTGCCGTCCGGCGATGTCGGCCGGCAGGCCCACCCGCTCCAGCAGCTCGGCCACCCGGGCCCTGCGGTCCCCGCCGGACCCGCCGAGAGGCTCGGCCACCAGGCGGCCGACGGTGTAGCGGGGGTCGAAGGAGCCCAGCGGGTTCTGCGAGATCACCTGGATGCCGGAGCGGCGGGCGCGGCGCCTGCGCTCGGGGATCGCCGACCAGGGGTCGCCGTTCAGCCGGACCTCGCCGGAGACGGGCGCCATCAGGCCCAGGACGAGCCGGGCGACGGTCGTCTTGCCCGAGCCCGACTCCCCCACGATGCCGACGGTCTCACCGGGATGGACCTCGAAGGAGACCTCGTCCACCACCCGGCGGGAGCCGTACGCCGCCGACAGGCCCGAGACCTCCACCACCGGCGAGCTGTGATCCACGGTCCGCTCGGGCAGCGGGGTGCGCAGCGCCACACCTCCGGCCGCGACGGCGGCCAGGCGGGTGCCGCGCGAGGCGGCCGAGGGGACGGCGGCCAGCAGCAGCTCCGTGTAGTCGTGGCCGGGCTCGGACAGCACCCGGGCGGTCGGCCCCTCCTCGACGACCACGCCGTCCTTCATGACCAGCACCCGGTCGGCGATGGAGGAGACCACGGCCAGGTCATGACTGATCATGAGCAGTGCGGTGCCCGTGGCCTTGCGGGCGGCGAGCAGGCGCAGGATCTGGGCCTGCACGGTGACGTCGAGCGCGGTCGTCGGCTCGTCGGCGATGATCAGCGGTGGGTCGGCGGCGATGGCCGAGGCGATGAGGGCCCGCTGGCGTAGCCCGCCGGAGAGCTGGTGGGCGTACTGGCGGGCGCGCAGCTCCGGCTCCGGCACCCCGACGGCGTCGAGCAGCTCGATCGCCTTCGCCTTACGGCCCGCGCGCGGCACCACGTCATGGGTGGCGAGCACCTCGGCGATCTCGTCGCCGACCGTGCGGAGCGGGTCGAGCGAGACGAGCGCGTCCTGCAGCACCAGCCCGGCGAACCGGCCGCGCAGCCGCCGCCAGTCCCGCGCCCCGAACCGGAGCGCGTCCTTGCCGTTCACGGTGAACTTCCCGGCCGTCACCTTCCCGCCGGGACCGGTCAGCCCCACCAGGGTCCTGGCCGTGACGCTCTTGCCCGAGCCCGACTCCCCGACGATCGCCACGCACTCGCCCGCCGCGATCGACAGGCTCACCCCGCGCACGGCCTCCACCCCGGAGGAGGGGAAGCCGACCCTCAGGTCCTCCACCTCGATGAGGCTCATCGGTCTCTCCCTTCGAAACGGCGCTGGAGGCTGCGCCCGACCAGGGTCAGGCTGATGACGGTCAGAGTGACGGCGAGGCCGGGGAAGAGCGCCGTCCACCAGGCGACGCGCAGGTAGTTACGGGCCTCCGACAGCATCGAGCCCCATTCGGGACTCGGCGGCTGCGGCCCCATGCCGAGGAAGCTGAGACCCGAGGTGGCGATGATGGCGGTACCCATGCCGATCGTGGCGAGCACCGGGAGCGGGCCCAGGACGTTGGGCAGCACGTGACGCAGGACCAGGACCGGCCGGGGCAGGCCGAAGGTGACCGCCTGCTCGACGTAGCCGGACCGGCGGACGACGAAGGTCTGGGCCCGGATCACACGGGCGTAGTTGGGGACCTGGGCCAGACCGATCGCGAGGACGACGTTGCCGGTCCCGGGGCCGGTGACCGCGATGACCAGCAGGGCGAGCAGCAGCTCGGGGAAGGTGGCCAGCACGTCGAACAGGCGGCTGAGCAGCTCGTCGAGGTATCGGGGGGACAGCCCGGCCAGCATGCCCAGGACGGTGCCGGTCCCGGCGGCGAACAGGATCGCGGCCGCGCCGATGCCCAGCGAGTGCCCGGCGCCGTGGACGACCCGGGACAGCACGTCCCGGCCGAGGTGGTCGGTACCGAACCAGTGGCCGGCGTCCGGCCCGGCGAGGGCGTGCAGCGGGTCGGCGGTCAGCGGGTCCACCCCGCTCAGCAGGTCCGGGACCAGGGCGGCGACCGCGACGGCGGCCAGGAACAGCAGCGGGACGACCGACCGGGGACGCACGCCGTACCGGCGCCCGGCCCGGGCGGGAGCGACGGCCGTGACCGGCGGCGCCTGGGTGACCGTCGTCATCGGGCCCTCCCCGGACGGAGAACAACTTCGATCATCGGCTCCTCCTCAGGCGGGGGTCGATCGCCAGGTAGGCGAGGTCGACGACCGTGCTGACCGTCACGTAGACCAGGGCCGACAGCAGCACGATCGCCATCACCACCGGCATGTCCTTGCCGGTCACCGCCGAGACGGTGACCTGGCCGAGGCCGGGGCGGCCGAACACGGCCTCGACGACGATCGCGCCGCCGAGCAGGACGCCGGTGAACCATCCGGTGAGGGTGACGGCCGGGAGCAGGGCGTGCCGCAGGGCGTGGCGGGTGACCAAGCGCCACTCGGTGATGCCGCGCGAGCGCGCGGTCACCGCGAACGGCTCCTCCAGCGCCCGTTCGAGACCTTCGCGCAGCACCTGGCCGAGCACTCCGGCGATCTGCAGTCCCAGCGCGGCGGCCGGCAGCACGAGCGCGGCGGTGCCCCGGTCGCCGGAGACCGGGAACCAGCCGAGGCTGAAGGAGAAGACGGCCAGCAGTAGGATCCCGATCAGGAACGGCGGCACCGAGACCGCCACCAGCTCCGACAGCCCGGCCAGGCCGTTGGTCCAGGACCTGCGGCCCGCGGTGACCAGCGCGAGCACCAGGGCCAGCGCCACCCCGAAGACCGCGGCGGCGAGGGCGAGTCTCACGGTCGGCCCGATCTGCGAGGACAGGACCTCGCCGACGCCGCGCTGCAGGATGTAGGAGTGGCCGAGGTCGCCCTGGAGCAGCCGGATCAGATAGTCGCCGTACTGCTGCAGGGCCGAGCGGTCCAGCCCCCATTCGGCGATGATCTGCGCCCTCCGCTCGGGGGTGTCGAGACCGTCACCGATGAGGACGTCCACGGTGTCGCCCGGGGCGAGCAGCAGCGCGACGTAGGCCGCGGTGGCGGCGGCCCAGAGCACGGCCACGCCGGATCCGAGCCGCCGGGCCACCGGGCCCAGCCACCCGGCGGCGGCCAGCCCCCGCCGCCGGGTGAGTGTGAGGGTGCTCATGTCCCTGTCCGGATGTCATAAGCACTGTTGGGGGTGCCGGAGACCGGCTCGAAGGTGAGCCCGGTGACGGAGGCGCTGTAGGCGATCTGGTCGGCCGGCACGTAGAGCGGCAGGAGCAGGGCCTCGTCGGCGACGAGCTTCTGCACCTTGGCGTAGAGCTCCTTGCGCTCGGCGGTGTCGGAGCTGGCCGACGCCTCGGTGAGCAGCCTGTCCAGGCCGGCGTCCGCGAAGTGGGTCCGGTTGATCGCGGCGCCCTTGGGGAGGATCAGGTTGAGCGCGGCCCCGGCGTCGGTGTCGCCGCGCGAGTTCTCGAAGACGTCATACTGGTTGTCGTCGTAGGCCTTCTGCGCGGTGCCCTGGTCGACCAGCTTGACCTGGAAGTCGATGCCGGCACTCTGCTTGACCGCCGCCTGGATCGCCTGGGCGAGGATGTCGCGGCGGTCGCGGACGAACGGGGCGGAGTTGACGGCCCGCACGGTCAGCCGCCTGCCGTCCTTGACCCGGTAGCCCTCGGCGTCGCGCTTGTCCCAGCCCGCCTCGTCGAGCAGCCTGGCCGCCCGCTGCGGGTCGTCGCCGAAGGTGTTCTCCAGTGAGGCGTCGTAGAACTGCGGGCTGCCCTGGCCGATGATGCTCCAGGCCCGTTTCGCCGTGCCCTGGTAGACCGAGTTGAGGACGGCGTCGACGTCGACGGCGTCCCGGAAGGCCTCGCGCACCCGTCTGTCGTCGAAGGGCGGGTGCGACTGGTTGAAGTAGTAGGAGAACGCGCTGCCGGAGTTGAGGCTGGTCTCCAGCCTCAACCGGGGGTCGCCCTTGATCAGGGCGATCTCCGTGGCGGGCACGCCCTCGATCACCTGGACCTGGCCCGAGGTGAGCGCGCCGACCCGGACGGCGGCCTCGGGCAGGAAGCGGTAGGTCACCTCCGCCAGGTGCGCCGGCCCCTGGTGGGCCGAGCCGGCGGGCGGCCACCCGTAGTCGGGGTTGCGCTTGTAGTGGACCTCCTGGCCCGGGGTGAACCGGTCGAGGACGAACGGCCCGGTGCCGACGACGTCGACCCCGCCGGCCTTGAGGTCCTTGGCGTTCCTCAGCGACTTCGGGGAGATCTGGCCGGCGTACGGCGAGGACAGGAAGTCCAGGAACAGCCCGTCCGGCGCCTTCAGCGTGATCTTCAGGGTGTGCGGGCCGGCCACCTCGGCCCTGCCGAAGTTACGGAGCTGGACGGCGGCGACCGCCGGGTTGTAGCCCGGTGACAGGAACTGGTCGAAGTTGGCCTTCACCGACGCGGCGTCGAACCTCTCCCCGTCGTGGAAGGTGACGTCGTCGCGGAGGTGGAGGGTGTAGGTCAGGCCGTCCTTGGAGACCTCCCAGGACTTGGCCAGCCACGGCAGGAACTCGCCGTCCTTGCCCCGGGCGACCAACGAGTCGAACTGGTTGTGCACCAGCAGGCGGGCCTTGTTCTGGCCCCACTGCTGGGGGTTGAACGTGATGGGCTGCGTCTCCACCGCCCACACCAGCGATCCGCCGCCCCCGCCGCCGGCCGCGGCTGTCGGGGCCTCCGTCTCGGCCCCGCACGCCGCGAGCGCCAGCACCGCGGCCAGCGTCAGGGCGCCCCATCGGACTTTCACGTTCTTCTCCTTAAACAGCTCAGGCGACAGACAGCTCAGGCGACGTGTCTGATCCGGGTGGTGACGGCCTCGGACAGCACGATCCGGGCCAGGGCGTCGGCGTGCCGGAAGAGCGGGGCGTTGAGGCCGGGCCGGGCGAATCCGCCGGTGGCCCCACCGCCGACGACCCAGGGGCCGAAGGCGAACCTGCGGGGGTGGGGGGTGTCGGAGCGGTCGAGCAGGCGGCGGTCGGCGGGCCGTACCTTCAGCAGCCCGGAGTCCTCGTCGATCTCGCCCCGGTCGCGGAGCGCGGAGATCAGCGGGTCGGTGGCCCGGCTCACGCTGGGCGCGGGCAGCCGGGCCTCGATCAGGGTCCGGGCCGCCACCGTGCCGGGGACGGTGGGGCTGTGCGCCTGCCACCGCCGGTCGCGGTGCTCCACCTTCAGGTCCGCGCCGAGGAAGGTGACCACGCCGGCCTTGGCCAGCGCCCGCAGCTCCTCCAGCCGGGGGCCGGGCGGACCGCTGGCGATGTAGCTGAAGAAGCCGTGGAACCAGGGGTCGGAGACGCCCAGCTCGGCCAGGACGCCGTAGACGGACAGCAGCCCGAGGATCATGGCGTGGTCGGCGCTGTGCGCGGGGTCGGAGCGCCGCTCCAGGTCCGCTCCCAGGTAGCCGTGCATCCACCTGCGCAGCCCCGCCGGGTCGCCGAACCGCATCCGCTCCAGCGGCCGGTCCAGCCGGTCGAAGTCCAGCCGGTCCAGGTGCCGGGGTACGGCCCTGCGGATCAGCGCGCGCATCCCGGGACTGCGCCACTCCTCGGCCGCGTACGCCTCCTCGAACTCCGCCCAGCCCGTCCGGGCCCGCTCCGGGTGGGCGGTGATCAGCTCGTGGTAGTAGGCGTGGCCCAGCTCCTTGGCGGCCAGCGGCCACACGTCCCTGCGGAAGTTCCACGGCCCCGCGCCGAGCGCCTGCGCGGTGAGGAAGCGCGGCACCGGCGGGCGGGCGCCGCGGAAGGGGTATCCGGTCTTCGAGTGGTACGGCACGCCGCGGCGCGAGCCCACCTGGAGCAGCGGCTCCCGCCCGCTGGGCAGGTAGACGAGCTCCCCGTCGTACTCGCGGACGAACCGGCCGCCCCGGCCCGAGGTGAGCAGCACCATCAGGTCGATGAAGGCCAGTCCCATGCCCCGGACGATCACCGGCTCGCCCCCGGGCACCCGGTCCAGGTCGAGGTCGGCGGCGTAGCCGGTGGGCAGGTAGTGCAGCCCGCCGCCCGCGGCCGTCTCCGCCAGTGCCTGCTCCTGTCTGGTCGGGATCACGTCGCCGTGCCCCTGTGCCAGGATCACCGCGTCCACCTCGATCGTCCGGCCGCCCTCCAGCGTCACGACCTGGCCGCCGGGGACGTCGGTGAGGTCCAGCGCGCGGGCCGCGTGGACGTGCACCCGGACGCCGCGTGGAGCGGTGTCGACCGCCTGCCGGAAGACGTGGGACAGGTAGGCGTTCTGGACCGGCCGGGAGGCGAACCTGCCGGGGTCGCCGCCGAGCCACTGGGCCAGCGAGGGACCGGGGCGGATCGGGCCCTGGCACTGGACCGACGCGTCGGTGAACAGCGTCACGTCGGCGGCGGTGGAGTTCATCCAGAGCAGCTCGGGCTGCTCCCTGCGCCAGACCCGTCCGCCGCCCGGGGGGTAGGGGTCGATCACGTGGACGTCCAGCGACGGCCAGTCGAGCAGCTCGGCCGCGTTGGCGCAGATCCGCTCCACCAGGCAGGTCCCGGTCGGCCCGGCGCCGACGACGGCGACGGCGGCGCTCATGCGATCTCCTCGTCCGGCGGCACGGGGGGCGCGGCGCTCACGGGGCTCATACGGCGGCTCTGCGGTGCGGCTCGTCCCAGTCGGCGTGGAGCGGCTCGACCGGGATCCGCCAGGGGTCGGTCTCGGCGGCGGCCGGGGAGGTGATCGCGGAGAAGTCGGTGTTGTCACGGAAGGCGGGGTGCCGGTAGAGGTCCCGGGCGTAGGCCCACAGGTTCGGGAAGGCGGTCAGCGGGCGCTCGCTGATCCTGGCGGAGGGGTTGTCGGCGAGGTCGAAGCGGAGCAGCGTCGGCCAGAGCCGCACGTCCGCCTCGGTGATCCCGGAGCCGAACAGGAACCTGCGGTCGGCGAGCCGGGCGTCGAGCTCCTCCAGGAAGGAGATCACGGCCTGCCGGGCCCGGCCGTACTCCGTCTCGGTGGCGGCCGAGGCGACGCGGCCCGCCGCGGTGTTGACGTACTCGTAGATCCTGGCATTGAGCGCGTCGATGTCCGGCCGGAGCTCTTCGGGGTAGAGGTCGATCTCCGGGTCGCCGCCGAACCGGGTGCCCAGGTCGATCGTGATGTCGGGGAAGTCGTTGCTGACGATCCGCCCGCCCGCCCTGTCCCACAGCACCGGCACCGAGACGTGGCCGTCGAAGCCCGGCTCGGTCGCCTCGTACGCCTCGCGGAGCGTGGTGAAGCCGTTGACCGGGTCGGCCCCGCGCCGCTCGCGGAAGGCCCAGCCGCGCCCGTCACGCTCGTCGTCCACGTAGGACAGCGAGATCACGTCCTGCAGTCCCTTGAGCGAGCGCACGATCGCCGCGCGCTGCGCGTAGGGACAGACCGCCGCGACGTAGAGGTGGTAGCGGCCCGGTTCGGCGGGGAACTCGCCGGCGCCGTCGGCGGTGATCCGCCCCTGGAAGGGGTAGCGGGGGCCGGGCCGGTCGCCCGGCCGGTAGCGGCCGTAGGCGTCGAGGTCGACGGGGCCGGCGTAGTTGAGTGTGATCTCGGACATGTACTGCTCCCAGGCATGCCTCGGTGACCCGTTGAGGGGTCCGCGCTTGCGGCACGCCGACCGTGCCGCCAGGTCTCCCCCGGGGGCACCCCGCCGCGGTGCGAGGGTTGCCGGTCAGTGAGCCGGGGCTCTGCACTGACACTCTTAACCTAGTTAGAAGGTAGGAAATACATAGATCTCTGTCAACCCTTATTGTCGGGGGATGACACGCGAGATCGTGAATGTGGTCTACCGCAAATACGACGGCTCACTGCACTGGCACCACCCCGCGCTGCTCCTCGGCGAGGACGAGCACGGCGTCTGGACCGGCTGCGTCGCCGGCTCCAGCGGCAGCAGGGGCGATGAGCCGCCGGTGACCTGGGCCGACGCGTTCGTGATGCTCTTCCCCCGCGACGCCTGGTGGACGGCCACCTTCAACGCCGAGCCGAACAGGGTCGAGATCTACTGCGACATCTCGACCGTCCCCGAGTGGCGCGACGGCGAGGTGACCATGGTCGACCTCGACCTCGACGTCATGCGCATGCGCGACGGCCGGATCATCCTGGACGACGAGGACGAGTTCGAGGAGCACCAGGTCCGCTACGCCTATCCCCCCGAGGTCATCGAGAACGCCCGCGCCACGGCCGCCCGGCTGATGGAGGCCGTCACCACCGGCGCCGCCCCCTTCAGGACCGCCCCCCACTGGCTGTCCCACGTGACCTGACCGCCCCGCGCCACCGCCGTGGGGCGGGGCCCGGCGGCGGGCGGGCTCACCGGGGCGGGAACCTGGGGGCGCGGCGCTCGACGAAGCTGGCCACGCCCTCGGCGAAGTCGGGGCGGCCGAACGACTCGGTCATCAGGCGCACGGCGGCCGACTCCGACGCCTCCAGGGTCCGCTCCCAGTCACCCCAGACCTGGCGCTTGATCACGGCCATCGACGCCGGCGAGCTGTGCGTCGCCAGCTCGCGGGCGTAGGCCAGGGTCTCCTCCAGCAGATTCTCCCCGGGCACCGACCGGGCGGCCAGGCCCAGCCGGTAGGCCTCGGCCCCGGTGAACGTGCGGCCGGACAGCAGCAGGTCCATGGCCCGGGCCTGGCCGATGAGCCTGGGCAGGATCCACGACAGGCCGTACTCGGCGATCAGGCCGCGGCGGGCGAAGGCGGTCGTCCACTTGGCCTCGGCGGCGGTGAAGACCAGGTCGCAGACCAGGGCGTGGACCATGCCGAGGCCGGCGCAGGCGCCGTTGACGGCCGCGATGACCGGCTTGCCGATGGTGGCCGGGAAGGTGGTGGGCCGCTTGTCCGGCTCCCCTTCGTAGGAGCCGTCCTGGATGGCGTTGAGGGTCTGGAAGTCCGCGCCGGCACAGAAGCCCCGCCCCGCCCCGGTCACGACGATCACCCGGACCTCCGGGTTCTCCTCCGCCTCGGCGAGCTGGTCGAAGTATCGCCGCCCCATCGTGTCGGTCCAGGCGTTGAGCCGTTCGGGCCGGTTGAACGTCAGCGTCAGCACGCCCTGCTCGACCGACGACAGCACCAGGTCCATCATTGCGCGCCCTCCTTGCCCGGTCTCCATACCGAACCATGTTCTACGGCCTCTCCGCAATGCCCCTGCCGCCGCGCCGCCGTCCCGCCCTCCGTCACCACCCCGGCACGGGCCAGCGGCCGAGCCCCCGCTCCACGGAATCGGGGTGGTGGACGTAGCTCGGCGACAGCTCCGCCTCGTCGTAGTAGCGGTGGAAGACCGGTGTGGCCGAGCCCGAGATGGGCGGGACGATCCAGCTCCAGTCGGCCGGGCAGACCCGGCCCGCCTTCTCCTCACGCGCCAGGTGGGTCAGGAATCGCCGCGACTCGGTGTGGTGGTCGGTCATCGTCACCCCGGCCTGGTCGAAGGAGTGCAGGACCGCCACGTTCAGCTCCACCAGGGCGTGGTCGCGCCAGAGCGAGCGGTCGGTGGAGGTGTCCAGGCCCAGGAGCTGGGCCATGATCGGCATCAGGTCGTAGCGGTCGATGTCGGCGAGGTTGCGCGCGCCGATCTCGCTGCCCATGTACCAGCCGTTGAACGGCGCCGCCCGGTAGTGGATCCCGCCGATCTCCAGGCACATGTTGGAGATCGCCGGTACGGCGTGCCAGCGCAGCCCGAGCTTCTCGAACCAGCGGTAGGACGGGTGGGTGAGCTCCACCTCCAGCACGGCGTCGGCGGGCACGCCGAACATCAGCGGCGAGCCGTTGCCCGCCGAGACGACCAGCGGCAGCACGTCGAAATGCGTGCCGGGGCCGCCGGGCCAGCCGAGTTTGCGCACCATCGTGGTGAAGTCCACATACCGGGGGTCACCGACGACGGACCCGTCGTCCATCGCGTATCCGGCGTAGCGGATGAGCTGCTCGTTCCAGATCCTCGGGCCCGGCCTGCCCGGCCGGTCGGGGGCGAACACCGTGATCGTCGGCCGGACCTTGCGGTTGGGCGCGGCCTCCCTCAGGTGGTTGACGCACTCCACGGCCACGTCCTCGGCCGTGTTCACCCAGCGCCGGTCACGCACC
Source organism: Streptosporangium sp. NPDC048886 (assembly GCF_055586905.1). Taxonomy (NCBI): domain Bacteria; kingdom Bacillati; phylum Actinomycetota; class Actinomycetes; order Streptosporangiales; family Streptosporangiaceae; genus Streptosporangium; species Streptosporangium sp. NPDC048886. Next base: position 492,538 of record NZ_JBVJHH010000001.1, on the reverse strand, counting down.
TGCAGCGAGTGCCAGTACAGCCGGCCGATGCACCTGGAGCTGTTGCGCCAGGCCACCCGGGCGCCGAAGGCGAGCTCCTCCGGGGTGTGCGTGTAGCTCCCCGTCCGGTAGATCTCGATCTGGACTTCGCGCATGCGGGCCTCCACCGGCCCCGCCTCGGGATTCTCCGCGTGGAACAACCTCAGGAAGTCCGCGGCCGCCGCGGTATCGATCTCTTGCACGACCGGAACAGGCTCCTTCGCCCTCAAGAACTTGGCCGCCGCGCGCCGGACACCGCCCATCAGCTCCGGTGCACGACGCCGAGACCTCCGCCAGATCAGCACAGAACAACCACCCATGCGTGCTCACGGGCACGGACGGCCGTTCCGGGCGGCGCGGTGCCCTGTGTGCAGCGGCCCTGCCCCACTGCGATCGTTGTGTTCCGCGGCGACCGCGCCGTCCTCGCTGACTGGCGAGCATAGCGATACATGACGCGGTATCTGACATCTTCTACGGCCGGGGAGGATTTGTCTCCCGAATCGGACCATAGAACGCCGAAGGCCCCCGGAGCTGGGCTCCAGGGGCCTTCTGTGTGTGGCTCCCGCGATAGGACTCGAACCTATAACCTGCCGGTTAACAGCCGGCTGCTCTGCCGATTGAGCTACACGGGATCGTGCTTTGCGCCGCTCTGACCGGGGAGTTTTCCTCGCTCCTTGCGGCGCAGGAATAGATTAGCGCACTCTGAGCGTGTGTGTCGCATCGCTACACCGGGGTAGGTCGGAAACGACCCGCGATCCGCGGGTAGGGTCCGGCGGAGCATGGCTGTGGAGGTGGAGATGCGTTACCGGATGATGTTCGGGGTGGGTCTTGCTGTGGGCTACATCCTGGGGAGCCGCGCCGGGCGGGAGCGTTACGAGCAGATCAAGCGGATGGCCCTGCGGGTGTCCGACAGCCCGAGGGTGCAGGAGACCGCCGGCCTGGTCGGCGCGCGGGTCTCGAAGGTCACCGGCGCCGCCAAGACGAAGGTGACCCACGCGGCCAAGAACCGGCTACCGTTCCTGCACTCGGACAACGGCTGGCAGGCCGACAAGCACGACGAGACGGGCACCGGCTGGCCGGAGGATGACAAGGCCACCTCTCCACACCCATGACGGACACCCCTGACGGACGGAAGGCCCCCGCGGGGGCCTTCCGCAGGTCCGGGCCGAGACCGCCGGCCCGGACCTCGGGCCTCCGCCCGAGGTCCGGACGCCCGTCCACGTTCGGACGCCCGTCCGGGCTCGGTCCTCTGCCCGGCTCGGTCCTCTGCCCGGCTCGGTCCTCTGCCCGGCTCGGTCCTCTGCCCGGCTCGTGTCTCTGCCCGGCTCGGGTCTCTATGGGCTCGGGCTCCCGCCCGCGCTCAGACGCCGAAGCTGCGGCGCGTCTCCTCAAGCGCCTGCTCGGCCAGGGCCTGCAGGCCGGGGTCGGTGGGGTCCATGCCGGGGTCGAAGACGAACTCCCAGATCATCTGGTCGTCTCCGGTCCTCCTGGCCACCAGCCGGACTCCCCCGCGCGCGTCCAGCGGGGCGTACTGGTTCACCACGATGGAGGCGGTCACCCGCTCCCGCACGGCCTCGGGGATCCGCCCCGGCTCGGGCAGCAGCGCCCGGTGCGACCCTCCCGCCGTGGTGACGACCGTCAGCCCCTCCTCGTCCCACACGCCGCGGTCCACCTGGAACCACGGCAGCCTGACCCCGCCCAGATAGAGCGCCTTGTCGGTGGCGATCACGTAGCCGTCCGGCCCCTCGGCGTAGGTGAGCACCCGGTCGGTCGGCGCGACGGCCGCGCGGACCTCGGCGGGCATGCGGTTGAAGAGCTTCATGCGTCCACGTTATCCGCGAGCAGATCGAGGGTGAGCGCGGCCGACCAGGAGAAGTCCCGGCTGCCCCGGCCGCTGCCGTCGAAGGGGTCGAAGCACTCGCGGAAGCCCGCCTGCCGTACCAGGCGCAGGGTGCCCGCGCCGAGCAGCCCCGCCGGCCCCGTCAGGCCGTGTACGGCCAGCGCGCGCCGGAGCAGCCAGTTGGTGTTCACCCAGGACGGCCCCCGCCAGTAGCAGGACCGGTCGAACTGCGGCGCGCGGATCTCGCAGCTCGGCACCGGGTATCCCGCGGCGCCCATGAACCGGGGCGACTCCAGCACGCCCACCAGCTTCTCCACCCGGTCGGCGGACAGGCCGGGATCGAGCATCGGCCCGAAACCGCCGATCGTGCAGACGGGGCTGAGCCGCCCGCTGCGCAGATCCCGGGCGCGGAAGACCCCGTCGGCCCAGAGCCGCTCCAGCACCCCCGCGCGGATCCGCTCGGCCGCCTCCCGGTGCGGCCCGGGGTCGGCGCCCGCCAGCGGGGCCAGCTCGGCGAGCACCTGGCAGGAGGCCAGCCAGATCCCGTTGAACAGCGGGTCCTCCACCGCGAACGGATGTTCGTCACGCAGGTAGGCGCCGTCGTAGCCGGAGTCGCGGTAACGCAGGGCCAGCCAGATGTAGCGGTCCTGGTGGCTGTCGGGCAGCTCCTCGCCCCGGTAGGCGTAGCGGACCGCGGGCAGCGCTCCCAGCGGGGCGTCCCACACGGGGCTGTCGTCCATCCCCGACTCCCACGGGTGCACGATCGCGGCCAGCCCGCCCCCGCCCAGGTCCCTGGTCGTGGCGAGGTAGTCGTGCTGGGCCACCAGCATCGGATACAGCCGGCGGACGAGGGCGGCGGCCTCGGCGCGGTCCGCCGCGTGCCGCCACACCCACCACAGGGCCAGGGCCTGCAGCGGCGGCTGGGTCAGCCCGGAGGTGATCGCCTTGTTGGGGGAGGCCGGATGGTCCTGCGAGCGCCAGACGGAGGGGCCGGGGAAGTAGGCGTCGGCGTGGGACGGGTGGAAGACGATGTGCGGCACCATGCCGGTGCTCCACTGCCCGGCCAGCAGGCTGAGCAGTTCGGTCCCCGCCCGCCGGGTGTCCCAGCGGGCCAGGCCGATCGCGACGAAGGTGGAGTCCCAGTTCCACTGGTGGGGGTAGAGCCCGGGTGCGGGCACGGTGGCGGACCCCGTCCAGTTCGCGTCGAGCACGGACCACGCCTCGCGCCCGAGAGCGGCGTCGTCTACGGCCGGCCGCGCCTCCATCCGCCCAGTCTGCGCCTGTATCCGCCAGGAAAACAGGGGTTAAACCCAACAGTCGTCGCAATACCCTCCAAGATGGGCCGAAGACCGCTATGACCGGCGGTCGGGATCACGCAGATGGGCATAGATCTCCTCAGCGCTGATCTCCTCGACCTCCGGGACGCCCAGGTCGGTGAGGATGTCCAGGGCGCGCCGCCACTGCTCGCGGGCCTCCTCGTGCCGGCCCAGGTCGCGGTGGGCGCGGGCCAGGCCGTGCAGGGCGCGCACCTGGCCCGCCGGATGACCGAGGTCGTGGGCGATGTCGAGAGCGGTCCGGTGGTAGGTGAAGGCCCGGTCGGGACGGCCGGTGGCCTGGTGGACACGGCCGAGGCCGTACAGGCCCTCGAACTGGGCGTTGCGGTCGCCGATCCGGCGGGCGATCCGCAGGGTGCGGCGGTAGCAGTCGGTGGCCGGCCGGTGCTCGCCCCGCATGAGGTGGGTGATGCCGAGGCCGGTCAGTGCGCGCAGCTCGCCGTCGCGGTTGCCGGTGACGTCGGCGATCTTCAGTGCCTGCTCGAAGTGGTCGGCGGCCCGCCCGAACCAGCCCTGCGCCCGGTGCACGTGCCCCAGACCGCACAGGGCGCCCAGCTCCCCGTCCCGGTTGCCGGTCACCCGGGCGATCTCCAGCGCCCGCTCGAAGCAGTCGGCGGCCCGCCCGAACCAGCCCTGCGCCCGGTGCACGTGCCCCAGACCGCACAGGGCGCCCAGCTCCCCGTCCCGGTTGCCGGTCACCCGGGCGATCTCCAGCGCCCGCTCGAAGTAGTCGGCGGCCCGCCCGAACCGCCCCTGGGCGAGATGCACGTCGCCCAGGCCGCACAGGGCGGCGAGCTCGCGGTCGCGGTCGGCGAGGGCGCGGGCGGCGTGCAGGGCGTTGCCGTGCAGGGTGCGGGCGTGGGTGTAGTGCGCGCGGGTGTGCAGGTGGCGGTGGAGGGAGGCCCACAGGTGCAGGGCGTGGGCGGGCCAGCCGTGCCGGGCCGCGTACGCGGCGGTGGCGAGCAGGTTGGTCAGCTCGGCGTCCAGCCACTCCGACGCGCGCGCCCGGTCGCCGGGGGCCCCGGAGCGGGCGTCCTGTCCCCGGGCGCGGACGGGGTGGTCGGTCTCGTACATGTGCGCCGTGTCCACGGCGGCCGAAGCGGTACGGATGTAGTGGTCGAACAGGCGCATCAGCGCGGTGCGCCGGTCGGCGTCGGCGTCCTCGTCGGCCAGGGTGGCGGTGGCGTGCGTGCGCACCAGGTCGTGGAAGCGGTAGCGGCCCGGGACCGGTTCCTGCAGCAGGTGGGCGTCGACCAGGTCGTCGAGGAGATGGCCGGCGTGCTGGGGGGTGGTGCCCGCCAGGGCAGCGGCCGCGTGCCGCTCGATGTCGGGCCCCGGGTGCAGGCCGAGCAGCCGGTACATGCCCTGCCTGCCGGGGCTGAGGTGGTGGTAGGACAGGTCCATGGTCGCCGTGATGCTGAGCTGGCCGACCTCGAGCTCGCTGAGCCGGTGCTGGTGGTCGCGGAGCCGGCCGGCCAGGTCCGCCGGGGTCCAGCCGGGCCTGACGCGCAGCCGGGCGGCGGCGATGCGGATCGCCAGCGGCAGCCGGCCGCACAGCTCGACGATCTCGGTGAGCAGCCCGGGCGGCTGGCCGGCCAGGCGCTGCTCACCGGCGGTGCGGGTGAACAGCGTCAGCGCGTCGCCGGGCGGGAGGACCTCCAGGGAGAGCGTCCGGACGTCGTCGAGGCCGGCCAGGCGCCTGCGGCTGGTGATCAGCGTCAGGCAGCCGGGCGTGCCGGGCAGCAGGGGCCGCACCTGGGCCTCGCCGAGCGCGTTGTCCAGCAGGATGAGCACGCGCCGGCCGGCCAGCCGGGTCCGGTAGAGGGCGGCCCGGGAGTCGAGGTCGTGTGAGATCTGCTCACCGGGCACCCCCAGGGAGCGCAGCATCTGGTCCAGCGCGTCGGCCGGGTCGACCGGCGCCACCCCCTGGGTGAAGCCGTGCAGGTCGACGAAGAGCTGCCCGTCGGCGAAGCGGTCGGCCAGGAGGTGCGCGGCGTGCACGGCGAGCGTGGTCTTGCCGACTCCGGCCATGCCGCGGATGGCGCCGATCACCGGCACCCCGGGGCCGGACGCCGGGGCCCCCGGACCCGGCACGGGCGCGTCGGGGCGGTCCGCCGGATGGGCGAGCGCCAGCAGGTGGGCCAGTTCCGCGGCCCGGCCGGTGAAGCTGGCGATGTCCCGGGGGAGCTGCCTGGGCACCGCCGGGACTCCGGACGGGCCACCGGCCGGGACTCCGGACGGGCCACCGGCCGGGACTCCGGACGGGCCACCGGCCGGGACTCCGGACGGGCCACCGGCCGGGCCACCGGAGGCGACCCCGGACGCGGCACCGGACGGACCGGAAGCGCCCCCGGACGGGGTACCGGGCGGGGCACCGGGGGCGTCCGCGGGCGGGGCCAGGTCGGCGTGACCGGCCAGGATCTGGCGGTGCAGCCGCTGCAGCGGTGGGCTCGGCTCCACGCCGAGCTCGTGGACGAGCTGCCGGCGCAGCTCCCGGTAGGCGCGCAGCGCGTCGGCCTGACGGCCCGAACGGTACAGGGCGAGCATCCACTGGGCCTGTAATCGCTCCCGCAGCGGCTCCTCGGTGACCAGCGCCCCCAGCTCGGCGAGCAGGTCGCCGTGGTGGCCGAGGGCGAGCTGGGAGTCGATCCAGGTCTCCTGCGCGGCGAGCCTGCGCTCCTCCAGCCGGACCAGCTCGGCGCCCAGCGCCTGGTCCAGCGCCGGGTCCAGCGCGACGTCCTCGAACGGCCGGCCGCGCCAGAGCCCGAGCGCCCGCCGCAGCCGCTCGGCCGCCAGTCCCGGCCGCCCGTCGGTCAGCGCCTGGCGTCCCTGCGCCGCGAGCTCCTCGAAGGTCAGCAGGTCGAGGTCGGCCGGGGAGAGCCGCATCTGGTAGCCGCCCGGCACGGTGCACAGCAGCGGGGGCTCGGTCCGGTCGGCCAGCCCGAGGGCCTGCCGGAGCGCGGACACGTAGGTGCGCAGCGCGACCGCGGCGGTGCGGGGCGGCCGCTGCGGCCACAGCGCCTCGACCAGCCGGTCGGCGGGGACGGGCCGGTTGACGTTCAGCAGCAGCACCGCCAGCAGGGTGCGCTGCTTGGCGGCGCCCAGCCGGACCAGCCGGTGGTCACCGGAGCGGACCTCGAGCGTGCCGAGGACGCTAAAGCGCATGACCCGGCACCGCCGGACGCCGTCCGCCCCGCGGCAGGTCCTGGCCCGTCGATATTCGGGCGGCCGAAGCCGCTCCGTCCGTCAGCGCCGCACAGCCACATATCATCAGCGCCATATACCCATATATATGACCACGTGTCGATATCTGAAGTTCACGGCGAATTGCCCGATAAATGGTGCTCATGTTCTATTTATCGCTGGCCACAACCACGATTCAGGGCCGCATTAACGAGGGCCGGCCCGCCGTAGCCCACCACCTGCCCGTCAAGTCCCGCACCGCGAAGACGGAGGGCGAGGATCTCGCCGAAATCGGCGGTCGCCGGCCGGGCACGGCCGCGGCCGCACCGGACGGCGTCCCGCCCGTTCCGGATCACGGCGCCACCGGCCCGGACCCGCCTTCCGGATAAACCTTTCCGGATCTTTTCGACCGGCCGGATGAATGGCGGAAAGGCGGGGCGTTTCTCGCGCTCCCCGTCATCGCCCGCCGGACGGCGGAGCCGTGGGCGTCCACCCCCGCCCTCCCCCCGGCACGCCATACCGGACCGGAGCGTTCTCGAATGGTGAGACGGCGCCCGCGGGACCGGCCGGGCCCGCGCCGGAGAACGGACACGCCGGACGTCGGGCTCGCGGCTCCCCATCTGTCTCATCATCTGCAAACGCGTGACTCGACGGTGTCAAGCCGCGCCTTTACCCGCCCTTGACAGCCGGACCGCATCGTCAATGCGACTCCACTTCACTTCCGGAGGGGTCCCGGGACCGACCGCAGTCCCGGGCCGCCGGAACCGTGGCGCCGCGTCCCGATGAGCACCGATTCCCCGGCGACGGGGAGAGGAGAGTGCGCGTGTCCGAACTGATCAGCCTCGAAGAATGCGAGCGGCTCACCGCCAGAGACGTTCACGACCTCTACCGGAAACACGTCAGCCGCAGCCAGGTGTCGCTGATGACCTCGTTCGGTTTCGGCCGGGAGCTCGTCGAGCGCGCCGAGGGCGCCTGGATCTGGACCCGGGGCGGCCGGAGGATCCTCGACTTCACCGGCGGGGTCGGCGTGCTCAACCACGGCCACAACCACCCCCGCGTCCTGGCCGCCCGCCGGCGCTTCCAGGAGGCGCACCGGATGGAGGTGCACAAGACCTATTTCTCACCCTACGTGGCGGCGCTCGGCCACAACCTCGCCCAGCTGCTGCCCGGCGACCTGAACATGTCGTTCTTCCCCAACTCCGGCGCCGAGGCGGTGGAGGGCGCGGTCAAGCTCGCCTACAAGTACCACGGCGGGCGCCGGCAGCGGATCCTCCGCGCCGACATCGCCTTCCACGGCAAGCTGCTGGGCTCCGGCGCCCTCACCGGCGCCCAGGACCGCTTCCGCTTCCCGGGCATCCCCGGGGTGGGCGCCTTCCCCTACGGCGACCTGGACGCCGTGCGCGCCGCGACCGCCGCGGCGCGCACCCGCGACGGCGGCTGCGACGTGTACGCGATCATCATCGAGCCGTTCAGCGCCTCGACCATGCGTTCCTGCTCCGAGGAGTTCCTGCGCGGGCTGCGGGAGCTCTGCGACGCGGACGACATCATGCTGATCTTCGACGAGATCTACACGGGCTGGGGCAAGACCGGCAGCCTCTTCTACTTCATGCGCCATCCCGGCCTCGTCCCGGACATCGTGACCACGTCGAAGTCGTTCGGCGGCGGCAAGTCGTCGATCTCGGCGTACATCGCGCGCGAGCGGGTGTTCCGCAAGGCCTACGACAACCTCGCCGACTCGGTGATGCACAGCACCAGCACGACGTACTACGGGTTCGGCGAGGAGACCGCCACCGCGATCGAGGCGGTCAACGTCGCCGTCGAGGACGACTATCCGGGGCGGGCGCGCGAGATCGAGCGCGTCCTCGCACCGGGCCTGGAGCGGATCCGCAAGGAGCACCCGGACACGGTGGCCGCGGTGCGGGGCGCGGGCGCGCTGTACGGGATCTTCCTGGACGGCGGGCCGAAGATCCTCGACCTCGCCGCGAGGCTCGCCCCGGGCGGCCTGGCCAAGGATCCCAACTTCCGCATCAAGTTGATCACCTGCTCGGTCGTCGACGCGCTCTACCGCGACCACGGCGTCTACGCCTACTACACGCTGAACGGGGACAACCCGCTGGTCGCCGCGCCCCCGCTGGTCGTCGAGCCCGCGGACGTCGAGTACTTCCTCGACAGCCTCGCCGCCACCCTGGACCAGGGCCTGCCGCGGCTGCTCACCCGGTTCGTGCGGGAGAAGGTGGCGCCGCGATGGCCGTCCGGGTCGTAGTCACGGGCAGCTCCGGGATGCTGGGCGGGAACCTGGTCCGGGGCCTGACGGAGGCGGGGTACGACGTGCTGGGCGTGGACCTGCGCCCGCGCTCCGACGGGTGCCCGCGGGCGCGGTACGCGATCGGCGACGTCCGTGACACCCCGCTGATGACCGGACTGGTCACCGGGGCCGAGGCGGTGGTGCACTGCGCCGCGGCGCTGCCGAGCTACCCGGCCGGCGAGATCCGCGACGTGATCGTCGGGGGCACCCGCAGCGTGCTGGAGGCCGCCCGCCGGGCCGGCGTGCCGCGCGCCGTGCACGTCTCCTCCACGGCGGTGTACGGCCTGCCGCGGACTGTCCCCACGGCCGAGAGCCATCCCCGGGAGCCGGTCGACCCCTACAGCCGGGCCAAGGCGGCGGCGGAGGAGGTGGCGGAGGCGTTCCGGGAGGAGGGGATGTGCGTGCCGGTCCTGCGGCCCAAGACCTTCCTCGGCCCCGGCCGCATGGGACTGTTCTCGATGCTCTTCGAATGGGCCGAGGAGGGCCGTAACTTCCCGCTGCTGGGCCGCGGCGACGTGCGCATCCAGATGCTCGCGATCGACGACCTGGTCGAGGCGATCCTGCGCGTGCTCCAGGCGCCCGCGGACGTGGCCGGCGACACCTTCAACATCGCCGCCGCCGCGTTCGGCACCCTGCGCGAGGACTTCCAGACGGTGCTCGACGCGGCGGGCCACGGCAGGCGGCTGGTGCCGCTCCCGGCCGGGCCGACCCTGGCCGCGCTGCGGCTGCTGGGCAGGACGGGGCTGTCCCCGGTGTACGAACGGCTGCTGTACAAGCTGCTCGCGGACTCCTACGTCAGCATCGACAAGGCCCGGGACCGTCTCGGCTTCGAGCCCCGCTTCTCCAACCAGGAGGCGATCCTGCGCACCTACGCCTGGTGGCGGGAGAACCGGCGGCAGCAGGGCCGCGGGGCGCCCGCGGCCGGCCGGACCAGCCGCGACGCGTGGCGACAGGGCGCGCTGTCGCTCGCGAAAGTCTTCTTCTGATCCCGGCCGGAGGTGCATATGCGTGTCATCGAACCTCCCGGCTCCCAGGGGGTGGCCCGGCCGCCGGAGCCGCTCGCCGACGGTGCGCCGGACGGCACGGCGGACCGTGCGCCGGACGGCACGGCGGACGGTGCGCCGGGCCGGCGGCCGGGGCTGCCGGCGGACCTGGTGGCCCTGATACGGCCGCTGCACGCGGCCAAGAGCGTCCTGCTGGTGCCCCTCGCGCTCGCCGACGCGAGCGTCTGGACCCTCGCGATGCTCGGCGCGACGGGCTGGGCCGTGGCCGGCTTCGTCCTGGCCGGGGCCTGCGTGTACGTCGGCAACGACATCGCCGACCGGCACCGGGACCGCCACCACCCCGTCAAGCGCCACCGTCCGGTCGCCGCCGGGCGGGTGCCGGTCTGGGCCGCCTGCCTGTACTGCGCCGCCCTGCTCGCGCTGCTCGGCGTGGTGGCCGGTTCCGGTCCCGGCCGGCCGTACTGGCCCCTGCTGGCCTACCTGGCGCTCAACGTCGCCTACACCCGTGTGCTCAAGCACATCCCCCTGATCGACGTGTGCGCCGTCGCGCTGGGCTTCGCGCTACGCGTCGTCCAGGGGTACGCGGCGATCGGGGAGCCGGTCTCCGGGTGGCTGCTGGTCGCGGTGTTCTCGGTGTCGCTGCTGCTGGTGACCGGCAAGCGGCGCCAGGAGCTGCTGGAGTCCGGGACCGCCCACCGGCCCGCGCTGCGCGGCTACTCGGTGGGGCTGGCCGACCAGATGCTCCAGCTCACCTGCGTGCTCACCGCGGTCGCCGGCCTGATGTACCTGCGCACCGAGGCGCCGTTCGGCCCCTACGGCCAGCCGGCGATGCTGCTGGCCACGCCATTCGTGATCTTCGCCCTGTTCCGCTACCTGCAGGTGGTGCTCGTCGAGGGGGGCGGCGGCGATCCGGTGCGGGGGGTGCTGCGCGACCGGGGCCTGGCCGCCACGGCGGTGGCGCTGGCCGTCGTGCTCGGCGTGACGCTCGTGCTGGCCCACCATCCCGCGCTGGCCGCGACGGTCCTGCGATGAACCCCACGACGCGAAAGGCGGCAGTCATGTCCCGGCCGTACCCCCTGGTCTCGGTCGTCGTCCCGGTGCACAACTCGGCCAAGACGCTGCGCGCCTGCCTCACGGCGGCACTGGCGCAGACCTACCCCGGCCTGGAGGTGATCGTCGTCGACGACGCCAGCACCGACCGGTCCCGGGAGATCGCGGGCGCCTTCCCGTGCCGGCTGGTGACGCACCCCCGCAACCGGGGCGTGTCGGCGGCCCGCAACACCGGGGCGGCGGCGGGCCGCGGCGAGATCCTGTTCTTCCTCGACTCCGACGTCGGCCTGGCCCCGGACGCGGTGCTCAACGCGGTGCGGCTGCTCGGCGAGGACCCCGGATGCGGGTGCGTCTACGGCGTCTACGCCAAGGAACCGCTCATCGACGACGGTCCCGTGGAGGTCTACCGGACGCTGCACCTGCACCACGCCCTCACCCGGGCGGCAGGCCCGACGGCCACGGCGGTCTTCGCCCTCGCCGCCGTCCCGCGGGCGGTCTTCGACGAGGTGGGGCCGTTCGACGAGAACCTGCGCTGCGCCGAGGACGACGAGTACAGCGAGCGGCTGCTGGCGCGGCACCGCATCCGGATCTCAGCCGAGGTGACCGGCCGCCACGACGAGGCCGACCGGCTCCTGCCGCTGCTGGCCGAGCAGTACCGGCGCGCGCAACTGCTGCGCTTCTCCGCCCGCAACCGGCTGCGGCCCGACGCCCTGAAGGTCAACCGCGTGCCGGGCCTCCTCGCCGTCGCGCTGGCCGCGGCGAGCGTCCCCGCCGGCCTGGTGTGGCCGCCCGCGCTGTCGCTGACCGGCGCCTGTCTCGCCGCGTTCGCGCTCTGCGATCCGCCGCTGTCACGGTTCGTGCTGCGGGAGAAGGGCCCGGCGTTCCTGGCCTTCTTCACCGGGGTGCACCTGCTCACGCACGTGGCGCTGCTGTCGGGCGCCGCCACCGGATGGGTGCGCGCCACGCTCGACTCCTCCTTCGGGCCCTCCCGGCGCGCGGCCGGGCGCCGGCGCCCGGCCGATCCCTCGAAAGGCTGGTGAACCATGACCGCCACGCCCCTCGTCTCGGTCATCATCCCCAACTACAACTACGCCGACGTGCTCGGGCTGTGCCTGCGCTCGGTCCAGGAGCAGACGTACTCCCCCATCGAGATCATCTACGTGGACGACTGCAGCACCGACGACTCCGTACGGGTCGCCGAGGCCCACGGGGTGCGGGTGCTCAGCACGCCGCGCAACAGCGGGGTGTCCGTCGCGCGCAACCTCGGCGTGGCGCACGCGCGGGGCGAGGTGCTGTTCTTCCTCGACTCCGACGTCGCGCTCGCCCCCGACGCGGTCGCCCAGGCCGTGGCGCTGCTGCGGTCCGACCCCGGCATCGGCGCGGTCTCCGGCAACTACGAGGCGGTCCCGCTGCGGCGTGACAGCCTGGTCAAGGAGTACCGCACCCTCTACCGCCACTACTGGTACCTGGTCGCCGAGGGCCCGATCAAGGGATTCCTGCCCGTCGCCATCATCGCCTTCCCCGCCGCCGTGTGGGCCGAGGTCGGGCCGTGGACGGCCGAGCTCACCCAGTCGGAGGGCGCCGACATCGGCGAGCGGCTCAACGAGCGCTACACCGTGCTGCTCACCTCGGCCGTGCGCGGGCGCCACGACGACGACGCCACCCTGCGCATCGCGCTGCGCAAGGTCTTCACCCGCACCCGCGTGCACGTGCCGTTCTTCCTGCAGCCCCGGCGGGCCGCGGGCGTGGTCGGCTCGCCGGAGTCGGCGGCGAGCCTGGCCGCCGCGCTGACGCTCCTCGCCCTGCCCGTGCCGCTGCTGACCGGCGCCGCGTGGTCGGCGGCGCTGCCGGCCCTGCTGCTGGCCGCCTGGCTGGGCATCGACCGGAAGATGTACCGATACGTGTTCGCCACCCGGGGCGCGGGCTTCGGGCTGTTCTTCGTCGGCATGCACTTCCTCGTCAACCTGACCATCGCGGCCGGGGCGGGCGTCGGGATCGTCCAGTGGCTGACCTCGCGCTCGTTCCGCCGCCTGTACGCCAAGGCGCCCGCGTGACGGCCGTGCGGGACGCCCGCCGCCTCCTGGCCACCCCGGCGGGCCGCCGGGCGCTCGCCGGGCTGCGCGTGGCCGCCTACCTGCTCGTGGCCGGCTTCCTCGGCTATCAACTGTGGCGGGTCCGCCATGGGCTGGGCGCGAGCCTGCGGCTGGTGGGCTGGGGGAACGCCCTGCTCGCCGCGGCGCTGGCGGCCGTCGGCGGGGTGCCCGGCTTCATCGGCTGGCGCATGCTGCTGGCCGGGCTGGGCACCCGCCTGCCCTGGCCGGTGGCGGTCCGGGTGTTCTTCCTCGCCGGGCTTACCCGCTACCTGCCGGGCGGTGTCTGGCCCGCGGTGGCGCACGCCGCGCAGGCCAGGCCGCTCGGTGAGCCCCCGGCCAGGCTGGCCGGGGCCTTCGTGGCCAGCCAGGGACTGGCGGTGGTCGCCGGGCTCGCGGTCGGGCTGGTCGCCCTGCCCCGGCTGGTGGCGGCCGACGCACTGTGGTGGGCGCTGCTGCCGGCGCTGGCCGCCGCGCTCGTGCCGGCGGCCCTGCCCCGGCTGCTGGAGAGGCTGCTCGGCGTGGCCCAGCGCGTGCTGCGCCGCGGCGACGTCCCGCCGGTCCTGCCCGGACGGCGCGTCCTGCTCACGGTGACCGGGCTGATGACGACCGGCTGGCTGATCAGCGGCCTGCACGTCACGGTGCTCGCGGTGGCGCTCGGCGCGCCCCTGTCCGGGGCCCTGACCGTGGGGGTCGGCGGCTTCGCACTGTCCACCGTGGCCGGGGTCCTCACCCTGGTGATGCCCTCCGGGCTGGGCCCGCGCGAGGCCGTCCTCGGGCTCACCGTCGCCACCCTGCTGACCGGCAGCGGCCTGGTCACGCTGGTCGCGCTGAGCCGGGTGCTGATCACCGTGGCCGACCTGGCGTCGACCGCCGCCGTCCTGGGCTGGCTCGCCCGGACCGGCCGGCGCGGTCACCGCCCCACCCCGCCCGCCGGGGACCAGCACGCACGACTCACCCGACAGCAAGGAGCCTCCCCGTCATGACGTCGACCTCGCACAGCGGCCCGCCGCCGGCCTCCCCGGGCCGCGAGCAGCTCCGCCACCTCGTCCGCCAGCTCCCCGCCGGGCGGGTGAGCGGCCCCCTGCTGCGGGCACTGGCCGCGCTGCCCCTCGCCGACCGGCCCTTCGCGTGGCTGGAGCGGCACCCGGCGGTGCACGGCACGGTCCTGTCCGCCTTCGGCCTGCGCCGGCCGATCTTCATCGACCACCCCGCCCGGCCGGAGCCGCGCTTCGGGTACGGCAGGCCGGACCACCCGCAGATCGCGGCGCTGCTCGAACGGGGCCGGGCCCGCTACGCCGAGCGGCTCACCCGCTTCCTCGCCCTGGAACAGCACCTGGCCGCCGTCCCGGTGCGGGAGCACCCGGGCGGCACCACGCCGTACTGGGACAACGGCTGGCTGCCGCCGCTGGACGCGCTCGCGCTGTACGGCTTCCTCACCGAGGCCGCGCCGCGGCGGTACGTCGAGATCGGCTCGGGCAACTCCACGAAGTTCGTCCGCCGCGCGATCGACGACCACGGTCTGCGCACCCACGTCACCTCGATCGACCCGGCGCCGCGCGCCACCGTCGACGCGCTGTGCGACACGGTGCTCCGCAGCCCGCTGGAGCGCGTGGACCCGGGGCTGTTCGCCGACCTGGAGGCCGGTGACATCGTCTTCCTCGACGGGTCGCACCGGGTCTTCATGGGGTCGGACGTGACCGTCTTCTTCTTCGAGATCCTGCCGCTGCTGCGGCCGGGCGTCCTGGTGCAGCTGCACGACATCCTGCTGCCCAGCGACTATCCGCCCGAGTGGCGCTGGCGGCACTACTCCGAGCAGTATCTGCTCGCGGCCTTCCTCCTGGCCGACCCGGCCCGGTTCGACACCGAGCTGCCGAACGCGTTCATCGAGGGTGACGCGCGGCTGCGCGGGCTGGTGGAACCGCTCTGGCATCGCCTGGGGCTCACCGAGTCCTACCGCCCGGCCTCGTTCTGGCTGCGCATCCGCGACCGGGCGCCCGGCACGGCGGGGACGGCGGGGACGACGGGAACGACGGGAACGGCGGGGACGACGGGGACGGCGGGGACGGCGGCATGACCGCGGGTCCCTCCGGATCGGGGCCCGGCGGGCGCACCGCCGGGCCCCGCCCGCCGGGCGCGGCCGTACCGGAGGACGGGCCGGAGCGGCGCGGGGCGGTGGCCGGGCCAGAGGGCGGGCCGGAGCGGCGGCGGACCGCGGCGGGGCGCTGGGCGGTGCGGGTGGCGCTCGGGGGGTCGGCGGTGTGGCTGCTGTCCGCCCTGGCCAACTGGCTGACCGGCAGGTTCTGGTGGTGGGGGGGCGCGCTGCCGCTCCTGATGTTCTGCCTCGGGCCGCTGCTGGTGCTCGGGGCGGTGGCGATGCTTCTGCTCGCCCGCACGCGGCTGTCCCGCCTCGAACGGGTGCTGGTCAGCCTGGCGGCGGCGCAGGTGGCGCTCATCGCGCTGCGCCGGCTGCTCACCGGCCGCACCTGGATGTGGGTCGTCCCCGACCTCATGGTGCCGCCCCTGCTGTTCGCGCTGCTGCCGGCGGCGCTGCTCGCCGCCCTCGCGGTGCTCCGGCTGTGCCGCGTCCGGACCGCCCGGACCGCCCGCGTGTGGACGGCCCTGCTCGCCGCGGCCGCCCTCGCCCTCGGCCTGGACCAGTCGGGGCTGAACCCGCGCGCACCCTGGGCACGGGCCGGGGACGGGGCCGCCCCGCCCGGCGCGCTCCACGTCGTCTCCTGGGACACCTACTGCTGGAACACCACCGACGACCCCGGCCGCTTCTTCGCCTACCTGAAAGGGTTCGACGCCGACGTCTACCTGCTCCAGGAGCACTCGGGGTGCGGCCCCGGGGCCCCGCTGCCCCTGCGGGACGGGGAGCGGCTGCGGAGCGAGTTCCCCGGCCACCACATCGCGACCGCCGGCGGCCTGCTGACGATCTCACGCCTCCCCGTGGCGGGCCAGGCGGCGCTGGGGGCGGACCCGAACCCGCTCGCGCCCTCCTGGACGGACGCGGCCCTCCGCACCGACCTGCGGGTCGGCGGACGCCTGGTCTCGGTGTACAACGTGCACTTCTACGACATGCTCTACCTCAGCTCCAGCCCGCTGAGCCGGGAGTTCTACCGGTCCATAGCGGCGCTGGACACCGCGCGGACGGCCCAGTTCGACGCGCTGGGCGCCGATCTCGGCCGTAACCGCAACCCCGTGCTGGTCTCCGGCAACTTCAACACGCTGCCCGGCACGGGACACGCCCGGCGGCTGGCGGGCCTGGCCGACGCGGCGCGCGCCGGCCGGTCGCCGTACCCGGCGACGCTCACCTTCGCGGGGCTGCGGCTGTGGCGGATGGACTGGACCCTCACCTCGCCCGGCCTGCGCGTGCACCGCTACGACCTGCGCTCCCCCGAGGGGATGTCCACCCACCACCTGCAGGACGTGGTCGTCTCACCGGCCGCCGGGGAGAGCGCCCGCGGCGCCGGGCCGCCCGCGCGCCGCGCCCCGAGCCGTCATCCCAACCTGGACCAGAATCCGAAAGCGGGGTAACCCATGGGACCGGACCGTCCACTGGTCACCGTCATCGTGCCCAACTACAACCACGCGCGGTTCCTGCCGCTGTGCCTGGCGGCCCTGCGGGAGCAGACCCACTCCCCCCTGGAGATCATGGTGGTGGACGACTGCAGCACCGACGGATCGGTGTCGATCGCGGAGTCCATGGGGGTGCCCGTCGTCCGGACCCCGGCCAACGGCGGCTCCGCGGTGGCCCGCAACACCGGGGCCGCCCGGGCGGCCGGCGAGATCCTGTTCTTCGTCGACTCCGACGTGGCGCTGGCCCCCGACGCGGTGGCCACCGCGGTGGCGCTCCTGGAGGCCGACCCCGGCCTCGGCGCCGTCTGCGGCATCGAGGACCCCGAACCGCTGATCCGCTCCACCCGGACCGAGGACTACCGCGCCCTGCAGCACCACTACTGGTCGATCGGCTCGGAGGGCGAGGTCTCCTTCCTGTGGTCGGCGATGTTCGCGATCCGCGCGGACGTCTTCGCCGAGACGGGACCGTTCAACCCGCTGCTGCGCCACACCGAGGAGGTCGACTACGGCCGGCGGCTCAGCCTGCGCCGGACCGTCGTGATCACCTCGGCGGTGCGCGGCCGGATGGGCCACGACCGCGAGCTGGGGGCGCTGCTGCGCAAACTCTTCCACCGCGGCCGGCTGCGCGTGCCCCTGTACGCCCGGCGGCGCAGGTTCGCGCGGGGCTACGAGACCGCCTCCCGGGCCTGGGCCTCCCTGGCGGCGGCGTTCGCGGCCCTCACCCTGCCGTTGCCCCTGCTCCTGGGCCCGGCGGCCGCCGCCGTACCGGCGCTCTGGCTGGCCGTCTCACTGGCCTGTGACGCGGGCATGTACCGGTATGTGTTCGCCCGGCGCTGCCCGCTCTTCGGCGTGTTCTTCGTCGGCGTGCACTTCCTGGTGAACCTCGTCATCATCGGTGGCGTGGCCGCCGGGGCGGCGCAGTGGCTGGTGTCCCGGCGCTTCCGCGGGGTCTACGACGTCCCGGCCCCGGCCGTGCTGCGGAGCGGAGGCTGAAGGGCGTGTACGGCGGAGCGGAGACGGCGGACATGACAGGCGCAGCGGGGACAGCGGACATGACAGGCGCCGCGGCGCGGCGGCCGCCCGCGCCGGCCGGCCGTACGCCCCGGTGGCGGGCCCGGGCGCTCGCCTGGGCCGCCGCGGCGTGGCTGGCGTTCGTCGTCCTGCACCACCTGCTGTCGGGCCGGTTCTGGCTGTGGCTGGTACCGGACCTCGTGCCGCCGCTGGTCTATCTCGCCGCGCCGCTCCTGCTGCTGGCCGCCGTGCCGCTGACCGGCCGGGCCGGCCGGACCCGGCGGTGGTGCGCGGTCCTGGCGGCCGCCTCCCTCATCCTCGGCGCGGGCCAGAGCGGGCTCAATCCCGGTGCGCTGACCGGCGGCACCGGGGCCGCCGCCCCGGCGGGCGCGCTCCGCGTGCTGTCGTGGAACACCGAATACTGGGACCAGGACGACGACCCGGACCGCTTCTACGCCTTCCTCAGAGCCCGCGACGCCGACGTCTACGCGCTCCAGGAGTATCTGCACTGGTCCGGCGGCGCCCCGCGGCAGATCGACGACCTGGCTCGGCTGCGCCGGGAGTTCCCCGGATACCACCTCGCGGTGGACGGCGAGCTGGTCACGCTGTCCCGCCTGCCCATCGTCTCGGCCCGGGCGCTGGGGCCGGCCGGGGCCCTCGGCCCCGGCTCCCCGTGGCGGGCGGCGTTCGACCTGGCCAAGGTCCTACGGACCGACCTGCGGGTCGGCGCCTCCGTGCTGTCGGTCTACAACGTGCACGTCCCCACCCAGTACATGCTGGACGACAGCCCGCTGACCTCGCGGTTCTACACCGGGTTACGGGACCGCGACGCCGCCCGCCGGGCACAGTTCGACGGCCTGGAGGCCGACGTCGGCGCCAACCGCGGCGCGCTCGTCGTCACCGGCGACTTCAACACCACCGGCGCCATGGGCGACCTGGGGTGGCTGTCCGGCCGGCTCTCCAGCGCCGACCGCGCCTGCCCCGACCTGCTGCCCGCCTCCTGGCCGGCCGGCGGGCCGGCCCTGTGGCAGCTCGACTGGACCTTCACCTCCGCGGCCACCGTCCACGGCTACGACCTCCTGGACCCCCGGGGCATGTCCGACCACCGCGCGCAGGACGTGCTCGTGTCCGTCGGCGGCTGAGGGAGGGGCCCATCCGGCCGGACCGGCTCCGGGGCCCCGGGGACCGTCCGGCCGCGGGCGGCCCCTGAGGTCAGGCCGGCGGCCGGACCTCAGGTCAGGCGAGGAGTCCCGCGCCCCAGTAGGAGCCCGGCTGCACCCCGCCCGGGCAGGCGAAGACGCCGGACCCGACGTGCTGGATGTATTCGTTGAGCGTGTCCTTGGCCGCCAGGGCGCGCTGGATGGGGATGAACCCCTTCTCGGGGTCACGCTGGTAGGCCAGGAAGAACAGGCCCGCGTCCAGCCGTCCCAGGCCGTCGCTGCCGTCGGTGAAGGAGTAGCCCCGGCGCAGGATCGTCACCCCGCCCAGGGAGTCCGGGTGGGCCAGCCGCACATGGGAGTCGGCCGGCATCTTGTCCAGGACCACGGAGTCGTGCTCGCGCGTGCCCCCGTACGGGGCGCCCTCCCGCTTGGTCCGGCCGAAGATGTCCTCCTGCTCCTTCAGCGAGGTCCGGTCCCAGGTCTCGATGTGCATCCGGATCCGCCGGGCCACGAGGTAGGAGCCGCCGCGCATCCACTCGGGCCCCTCCTCGCCCACCCAGACGTGCTCGTCCAGCCTCTTGCCGTCGGTCCCGGCGATGTTGGCGGTGCCGTCTTTGAAGCCCATCAGGTTGCGCGGGGTCTGCGCGTCCGGCGTGGTCGAGGACGTCTTGCCGAAGCCGAGCTGGGACCACCGGACCGACGCCGTGCCGAAGCCGATGCGCACCAGGTTCCGTACGGCGTGCACCGCGACCTGGGGGTCGTCGGCGCACGCCTGCACGCAGAGGTCGCCGCCGCTGCGGGCCGGGTCGAGCTTGTCCCCCGGGAAGCGCGGCAGCTCCTTGAGCCGGTCCGGCCTGGGCAGTTTCAGCTTGTCGAAGAACGTGGGGCCGAAGCCCACCGTCAGCGTGAGCCGCGAGGCGGGCAGGCCGATGGCCTCGCCGGTGTCGTCCGGCGGGGCGAGCTCCGCGCCCGTCGCCCCGCCGCCGACCTCCTGCGCCGCGGTCATCCGGGCCGCCGCGGCGGTCCACGCCTTCAGCATCGCCACCACCGCCTCGCGGGAGTCGGTGCTCAGGTCGAAGGCGGCGAAGTGCAGCCGGTCCTGGACCGGGGTGGCGATCCCGGCCTGGTGCGGGCCGTGGAACGGGATCGAGGCGCCGGGCGTGTCGGCCCGGACCGGCTCCGGCTGCGCCTGTCGTACGAAGCCTGCGCCCGCGACGGCGGCGGCGCCGGCGCCCACGGCGAGGCCCGCGCCGGTCAGGAGCCTGCGTCGGCTGAGATCGGGCATCTCTTCCCCTTCTCGTGAAAGACCAACCGGCCGCGACCTCGGCCGGGCCGGACAGCGGTCCGGCGGCGGTGCGGGCGGGGCGAGGAGGCCATGGGCGGTGGCGGAACGACGGACGGGAGGCATTGGGGCGCCTGATGGTCGGTCAGGCGTCCCTAACTTAGCTTCCCCTTACCTCAATCCGCCAACCGGGTGACCCCCAGGCGGATGTGACAAGCGCCACCGTCGGCCGGCGGGCGCGGGCGCCGACGCCGGGAACGGCGAAGGCCCCCGGGACACGCACCAGGGGGCCTTCGCCGTACGGACTCTCAGTCGAGATAGTCGCGGAGCATCTGAGCTCTGGTCGGATGGCGGAGTTTGGCCAGGGTCTTGGACTCGATCTGCCGGATCCGCTCCCGCGTCACGCCGAACTCCCGGCCGACCTCCTCCAGCGTCCGGGGGTGGCCGTCGGCCAGGCCGAAGCGCAGCTGGATGATGCGCTGCTCACGGTCGGACAGCGTGGCGAGGATGTCGTCGAGCTGGTCCTGCAGCATGATGAAGGCCGCGGCCTCCATCGGCACGACCGCGTCGGCGTCTTCGATGAAGTCACCGAGGTCGGAGTCCTCCTCGCCGATCGGCGACTGCAGCGAGACGGGCTCCTGCGCGATGCGCTGGATCTCGATCACCCGGTCGATCGGGAGATCCATCTCCAGCGCGATCTCCTCGGGCGCCGGCTCGCGGCCCAGATCCTGGTGGAGCTGGCGCTGCACCCGGACCAACTTGTTGATCGTCTCGACCATGTGCACCGGAATGCGAATGGTGCGCGCCTGGTCGGCGATGGCCCGTGTGATCGCCTGGCGAATCCACCACGTGGCATACGTGGAGAACTTGTATCCCTTGGTGTAGTCGAATTTCTCGACCGCCCGGATGAGCCCGAGGTTGCCCTCCTGGATCAGATCCAGGAACAGCATCCCGCGGCCCACATATCTTTTGGCGATGGAGACGACGAGCCGCAGATTGGCCTCGATCAGCCGCTGCTTGGCCCGCGTGCCCTGCCAGACCAGCTCCTTGAACTCCGGGAAGGCCAGCCTCGAGACGACGTTGGCCAGCTTGTCCTCGGCGAACAGCCCCGCCTCGATGGACTTGGCGAGCTCCACCTCCTCCTCGGCCGTCAGCAGTGGCACCCGCCCGATCTCCCGCAGGTAGATGCGGACCAGATCGCTGGTCGGCGCCCGTTTGCCGACGTCCTCCTCATCGGAGCGGGTGGTCTCCTCATCGCCCTGGGGCTCGAGAACCTCCACTCCGTGTTCGGCGAGCATGCGGACGACGCGTTCGAGCGCGTCGGACGGCAGCTCGGATTTGTCGAGAGCGGCGGCCACGTCGTCGACCGTGACGCTTCCGCGCTCCCTCCCTTTCGCAACGAGGTCGGCCACCTGGTCTACCGATGGCGGCCCACTTGGCAGCACCGATGCACCCACGGGACACAGTCTGCTGTATTGGGTCCCCAAAATGGCAGACCTATTTTTGGCACCGAAGGTAAGGCCCGGATCATTATCGAACCGAGACCTTATTAGGGTTTGGTCGAATCAACGCATGGAAATTAAAGCCAATTACGCGATCAGCTTCCGGCGGCGCGTTCCTTCAGCACGCGCCGCTGCTGCTCCAGCGCGACCAGTTCGCCGAACAGCCGGTTGTAGTCCTGCTGCTCCTCGACCGGGTTGGTCCGCTGCATGCGCGACTTCAACTGCTCGATCGACCGGGCCACCGAGACGAGCTCCAGCGCGGCCAGCATGGCCGAGGCGTAGCGCTCCTCGTTCGCCACGTCCGCGCGCAGCTCCTCCACCGCGAACCGGGTGACCACCCCGCGTAGCGCGTCGGACACCCCGTCCAGCAGCCGGTCCACCCACTCCCGCCCGCCGTGCCCGGCCGCCGCGGTGCCGCCGGCGTCCATGACCAGCCGGTGGAGGGCGGCGTGCTCGGGCAGCGTGAACGCCTCCGGGCCGATCGCGTCGAAGCCGGGACCGAGCAACGCCGGGCGCTGCACGGCCAGCTTCAGCACCTCGGCCTCGGTCCGCACGCCCGGGTCGGTGAGGTCGGCGACCCGGCGCGGCCCGGCGGGCCGCTGCGGGCGCTGCTGGGCCGTGGCGGAGATCTCGGCGATCCGGTCCATGACGAAACGCTCGTTGTTGAAGCCCAGCCACCGGTCGAGGTCGACCCCGTAGAGCTGGCGCAGCGCCCGGTCCTTGATCCCGGCCACGATCGGCGCGGCGGCGTCCAGCGCCGACAGCCGGCCCTCGTTGGTGCTCACGTCGTAGCGGGAGATCACGCTGCGGATGGCGAACGCGAACAGCGGCTCCCGGCTGGCGACCAGGTCGCGCACGGCGGCCTCGCCCTGCCGCACGCGCAGGTCGCACGGGTCGAGCCCGTCGGCCTGCACGGCCACGAAGGTCTGGGTGACGAACTTCTGCTCGTCGGCGAAGGCCCGCAGCGCCGCCTTCTGCCCCGCCGCGTCACCGTCGAAGGTGAAGATCACCTCGCCGTGGGACCCCGACTGGTCCAGCAGCAGCCGCCGCAGCACCTTGATGTGCTCCTCGCCGAACGCGGTGCCGCAGGTGGCCACCGCCGTCGGCACGCCCGACAGGTGACAGGCCATCACGTCGGTGTAGCCCTCGACGATCACCGCCTGGGACCGCTTGGAGATCTCCCGCTTGGCCAGGTCGACGCCGTAGAGGACCTCGCTCTTCTTGTAGAGCGGGCTTTCGGGGGTGTTGAGGTATTTCGGACCGTCCTCGGCGTCGTTCAGCTTCCGCGCGCCGAAACCGATCACGTCGCCGGTGATGTCGCGGATGGGCCAGACCAGCCGCCCCCGGAAGCGGTCTATCGGACCCCGCCGCCCCTCCTTGGCGAGGCCCCCCTTGATCAGCTCCGCGCTGGTGAACCCCCGGGCCATCAGGTGGCGTGAGAGCGCCTCCCACTCGGCGGGGGCGTAGCCCACCCCGAAGTGCTCGGCGTCGACCCGCTCGAAGCCCCGCTCCGACAGGAACCTGCGCCCGACCGCGGCCTCCGGCGCGGTCAGCTTCGAGGCGTAGAACTCCGCCGCCGCCCGGTGCGCCTCGATCAGCCGGCTCCGCTCGCCCTGCTCGCGGCCGGGGACGTAGCCGCCCTGCTCGTAGCGGAGCTGGATGCCGGCCCGGTTCGCCAGCCGCTCCACGGCCTCGCCGAACGACAGGTGCTCCAGCCGCCGGACGAAGGTGATGACGTCGCCGCCCTCGGCGCAGCCGAAGCAGTACCAGTATCCCCGGGTGGGGGTGACGTTGAAGGACGGACTCTTCTCGTCGTGGAAGGGGCACAGCCCCTTCAGGTTTCCGCCGCCCGCGTTGCGGAGCTGGATGTGCTCACCCACGATGTCGGCGATCGGTGAGCGCTCCCGCACGAGCGCGATGTCCTCGTCACTGATCCGGCCTGCCACGCCGTGAGTCTAGTGGGGCCCTCCGACAGGTCGGAGCCGGACGACGGGGACGACTTTCTCGAACGGGTCGTGACCAATCGGAAGGTCGGTTACAAAGGTAAAGGCTGATTCTCGATAAGTTACGCGGGTGGAGATCATGCGATCGGGGCATATAGCACGGTTGGCCGCGGTAACCAGCGCGGCGCTCGTCACCGGGGCCTGCGCCTCACCGGGCGGCGTGGCGGGTATCAGCACACTTCCTCCGGCTCCCGTGGCCGAGGCGGTCGCCGCGGCGCCGGGCGCGGTGACCGCGACGATTCCGGCGCCCACGGAGACGCCCGTCCCCAAGGTGAGGGTGACGGTCGACCGGCCCAAGGCCGACGACCCGGTGCAGGTGCCGCCGCCCAAGGTGTCCGACCACACCTACGTCTTCCCCGTCAGGGGCTGCCGGGTGACCTACGAGAGCAGGCTGCTGGTCCTGCCCAAGACCACGATCTGGGCGGGCAAGGGGTGCTCGTTCGTCTCGCCGGTGAACGGCGTGGTCCACGAGGTCAACACCAAGAACCGCTGGAGGCCCTCCACCGACCGGGGGACCGACCGCGAGGGCCGGTTCGTCACCGTCATCGGGGACGACGGCGTGCGCTACCTCGGCGGGCACCTCGACAGGGTCACCCCGGGGATCCAGCCGGGGACGCGGGTCAGCGCGGGCCAGGTCCTGGGCCAGGTCGGCAACTCGGGCAACGCCCGCTCCACCGCCAGCAACCTCTACTTCGCCATCTCCTGGAAGACCGAGCCCGCGCTCTGGTGGGTACGGCGCGGCATGGTCAAGCCGTGGAACTACCTGGACGCCTGGCTGAACGGCAACCGCACGCTCTCACCCAAGGACGAGATGCAGGCCGTGATGGCCCAGACCGGGGCGGCGCCCAAGTGCGCGACCCTGTGCAAGTCCAAGCCGGCGGCCAAGCCCAAGGCCACCGAGAAGCCCCCGCAGCCGGACGACGAGAACATCACCATCGGCGGTTAGCGGCCCCGGGCGGGCCTGGCCGCGGTCCGGCACGCACCTGGAGGCGGTCCGGACCGCGCCGGAAGGCGGCTTCCCGGCACGGCCGCCGGGGCACGGCCGGGCAACGGCTCCCCGGTGCCGCCGGGGCGTGGCCGGGTGAGGGCTTCAGCGGCCGGACAGGCGCCGCTGCCAGGTGACCGCGGAGGTGTCGGTGAGCGAGGCGATCTGGTCGACGACCACGCGGAGCCGCCCGGCGTCGCCGCCGGCCCTGGTGAAGGAGGGCCGGAGCGCGGGCTCCAGCGTGCCGGGCGCGCCCAGCATGATCAGGTGGGCCAGGTCGTGGATGAGCTCGCGCTGCCTGGCCTGGTTGGCGTTGTGCGCGTCCCTGGTCATCACGTAGTGGGCGGTGAGCCCCTTCAGCAGGGCGCACTCCAGGCGGGTGGCCCTGGGCACGATCAGGTCGGCGCCGTGGCGGCCGGCGGCCGGGCCGTACGCCTCCCGGGTGGCGATCTGCGCCGAGCGGCACAGGCGGCCGATGAGCGAGCTGGTGAGGCCCTTGATCGCGGCGAGGGCGGCGAGGGAGCCGTCGAAGTGGCGGGGCCAGAGCGGCTGGGCGACCAGCCGGCTGAAGATGTCCTCCAGCTCGCCGGTGTCGGCGTCCGGGGCGTACCAGTCGCGGGTGGTCTCGCAGACCTCACGGCGCTCGCCGGCCTCGCGCAGCGCCTGCGGCGCGACGGCGCCCGAGTGGAGGGCGTCCTCCAGGTCGTGCACCGAGTAGGCGACGTCGTCGGCCCAGTCCATGATCTGGGCCTCGAAGCTGACCCGCCCCTCGGGCGCGCCCTCCCTGATCCACTCGAAGACGGCCAGGTCGTCGTCGTAGGCGCAGTATTTCGGGCTCGTCTCGCGGGTCCAGGGATATTTGACGGCGGCGTCCAGGGAGGCGCGGGTGAGGTTGAGCCCGGCGCTGCGGCCGTCCTCGGTGACGACCTTGGCCTCCAGCCGGGTCAGCAGGCGCAGGCTCTGGGCGTTGCCCTCGAACCCGCCGCATCCGGCGGCCAGCTCGTTGAGCGCGGTCTCCCCGTTGTGCCCGAACGGCGGGTGCCCGAGGTCGTGGGCCAGGCAGGCGGTCTCCATCAGGTCGGGGTCGCGGCCGAGCGACTGGCCCATCTCCCGGCCGATCTGCGCGCACTCCAGCGAGTGGGTCAGCCGGGTGCGCGGGATGTGCTGCCCGCTGCCGAGGGTCTCCCCCGGCCCGACCACCTGGGTCTTGGCGGCCAGCCGCCGCAGCCCCGCGCTGTGCAGCACCCGCGCCCGGTCCCGCTCGAACGGGCCTCTCTCCGGGTTGCCGGGAGGTTCCGGCACCCATCTTGCCTGGTCGTGCTCGTCGTAACCGTGCATAAGTGCAGTGATTTTATCCAGGAAAGGAGCGGTCCATGCCGAACGGCAGGAAAACACCTGATGACCCTGACCTGCGGGCATCGGGTCGCGTCCGGCGGGCCCGCCGGACCGCCGACGGCCTTCACCGGCATCCGGCCCCCTGCGGAGCCGGTCGCGCGGGCCGGCGGGGTGGGCACCGGCCCACCCCGCCGCCCTGAACGGTCTTGGCGCCGCACCGCGCTTCGGGCGCCCCGCCCGGCGCCGCCGGAGCGCGGGGGCGCCCGAGGACCGGGCGGACGCTCCTAGCGGGTGCCGGAGTCCGCGGGGGCGGCCAGGGCCGCGCGGCCGGCCTCCAGCCGGGCGACCGGGATGCGGAACGGCGAGCAGGAGACGTAGTCCAGGCCCACCTCGTGGCAGAAATGGACCGAGTCGGGGTCGCCTCCGTGCTCACCACAGATGCCCAGCTTGAGGTCGGGACGGGTGGCCCGGCCCTCCTCGGCGGCGATCCGCACGAGCCGGCCGACGCCGTCGCGGTCCAGGGACTCGAACGGGGAGACGCCGAAGACGCCCAGCTCCAGATACTTGGAGAAGAACGCGGCCTCGACGTCGTCTCGGGAGAAGCCCCAGGTCATCTGGGTCAGGTCGTTGGTGCCGAAGGAGAAGAACTCCGCGGCCTCGGCGATCTGCCCGGCGGTCAGCGCCGCGCGGGGCACCTCGATCATCGTGCCGACCAGCGCCTCGACGCCGACCTCGGCGAGGATCGCCCGCGCCTCGTCCTTGACGGTCTCCAGTTCCTGGACGGCGGCGACGAGCGGGATCATGATCTCCGCGCGGGCCCCCGGAACGGCCCTGGCCGCCTCGGCGATCGCCCGGACCTGCATCGCGAACAGGCCGGGGATGACCAGGCCGAGCCGTACGCCGCGCAGGCCGAGCATCGGGTTCTGCTCGTGCAGGCGCTTGACCGCGGCGAGCAGCCGGCGGTCCTTGTCGCCGGCCCCCTCGCCGGCGAGGGCGACCTTCACCGCCAGCTCGGTGTAGTCAGGCAGGAACTCGTGCAGCGGCGGGTCGATCAGGCGGATCGTGACGGGCAGGCCCTCCATCGCCTGGAAGATCTCGGTGAAGTCCGCCTTCTGCAGCGGCTCCAGCGCGGCCAGCGCCCGCTCCCGCTCCTCGTCGGAGGTGGCCAGGACCAGGTCCTCGACGAGCTGGCGGCGGTCGCCGAGGAACATGTGCTCGGTACGGCACAGCCCGATCCCCTGCGCGCCGAACCGGCGGGCGCGGGCGGCGTCCTCGGCGTTGTCGGCGTTGGCCCGCACCTCCAGCCGCCGGGCCCCGTCGGCGTGGCTCATGATGCGGTGCACGGCCTGGACGAGCTCGTCGCCGGTGTCGCCCGTGCCCTCGAAGTACTCCACGACCGAGGAGGCGACCACGGGCACCTCGCCGAGGTAGACGGCGCCGCTGGAGCCGTCGATGGAGATGACGTCCCCCTCGGAGACCACGACGCCGCCGGGGGCGGTGAACCTGCGCTCCTTGGTGGAGACCTCCAGCTCCTCCGCGCCGCAGACGCAGGTCTTGCCCATGCCGCGGGCGACCACGGCCGCGTGCGAGGTCTTGCCGCCCCGGCTCGTCAGGACGCCCTGGGCGGCGATCATGCCGGACAGGTCGTCGGGGTTGGTCTCGTGGCGGACGAGGATGACGGCCTCGCCCCGGGCGGCGAGCTCGACGGCCCGCTCGGAGGAGAAGACGGCCTTGCCGACGGCCGCGCCCGGGGAGGCGTTCATGCCCGTTGTGATCTTCGTGATCTCCGCGTCCTTGGCGAAGCGCGGGAACATCAGCTGGGCGAGCTGGGCTCCGGTGACCCGGGTCACGGCCTCGTCGAGGTCGATCAGCCCCTGGTCGGCGAGCTGTACGGCGATGCGGAAGGCGGCACCGGCGGTCCGCTTGCCCACCCGGGTCTGGAGCATCCAGAGCTTGCCGCGCTCGACCGTGAACTCGATGTCGCACAGGTCGCGGTAGTGGTTCTCCAGCTTCTCCATGATCTGCATGAGCTCGTCGTAGACGGACTTGTCGATGCCCTCCAGCTCCTGCAGCGACATGGTGTTGCGGATGCCGGCGACCACGTCCTCCCCCTGGGCGTTCTGCAGGTAGTCGCCGTAGACGCCCTGGTGCCCGCTGCCGGGGTCGCGGGTGAAGGCCACGCCGGTGCCGGAGTCCATGCCGCAGTTGCCGAAGACCATCGAGCAGATGTTGACCGCCGTGCCGAGATCGGCCGGGATGCGCTCCTGGCGGCGGTAGAGGACGGCGCGCGGGGCGTTCCAGGAGTCGAAGACCGCCTTGACGGCCATGCGCATCTGCTGGTGCGGGTCGGCGGGGAAGTCCCGGCCGGTCTGGGTGCGGATGATGTCCTTGTAGGTCTCGACGAGCCGCTGGAAGTCGGCCGCCTCCAGGTCCAGGTCGTCGCGGCCGTCCTTGATCTCCTCAAGGGCGTCGTCGAACAGCGCGGCGTCGATGTCCTGGACGGTCTTGCCGAACATCTGGATGAGACGCCGGTAGGAGTCCCAGGCGAAGCGCTCGTTGCCGCCGGACTGCTTGGCCAGGCCGTGCACGGACTGGTCGTTGAGCCCGATGTTGAGGACGGTCTCCATCATGCCGGGCATGGAGAACTTCGCCCCGGAGCGTACGCTCACCAGCAGGGGGTCGTCGGCCTGGCCCAGGCGGCGGCCCATCCGCTCCTCCAGCGCGACCAGGTGCCGGGAGACCTCCTCCTCCAGGCCCGCGGGGAGCTCGCCGTCCGCCAGGAACCGGCGGCACGCGTCGGTGGTGATGGTGAAGCCGGGGGGCACCGGCAGCCCGAGATTGGTCATCTCAGCCAGGTTGGCACCCTTACCGCCGAGCAGATCCTTGAGATCTTTGTTGCCCTCGGTGAAGTCGTAAACGTACTTGGGCACGGTTGCTCCTTCTGCGACTTCAAATGACGTGTGGTTCCGCCTCACTTCGGACTCTACCGACGAATAAGATGATGAAACGTCACCCAAGGTGTTGAGGTGTATTTATGCACGTCAGACCCCATGTGGCGGTCTAATCCACTTCAAATCGGAGTCAAATCAACGGTGATATCGGCCGCCCGGAGAATTGGTATAAACCAATTGGTGTAAACCAATTGTCTCAGCATTCAAACCCGTTCACCGCCGGTTCAGTCCCTGGGGTATGGGGCCGGACCCGTCCGGGAAAAGCGACGGCCGGCGGCCCCGTCGGGGCCGCCGGCCGTCACCGGTCGGAGAGGTCCTCAGTCGTTGAGGTGCTGGCGGAGGTAGGACTCGACCTTGTCGAGGGCCACGCGCTCCTGGGCCATCGAGTCGCGCTCGCGGATGGTCACCGCGTGGTCGTCGAGGGTGTCGAAGTCGACGGTGATGCAGAACGGCGTGCCGATCTCGTCCTGGCGGCGGTAGCGGCGGCCGATCGCGCCCGCGTCGTCGAACTCGACGTTCCACCGGCGGCGGAGCTGGGCGGCCAGGTCCTTGGCCTTCGGCGACAGGTCGGCGTTGCGTGACAGCGGGAGCACCGCGGCCTTGACCGGCGCGAGCCGGTGGTCGAGGCGCATGACCGTGCGCTTCTCCATGACACCCTTGGCGTTGGGCGCCTCGTCCTCGGTGTAGGCGTCGATCAGGAAGGTGAGCGTGGCGCGGTCGACACCGGCCGCCGGCTCGATCACATACGGGACGTAACGCTCGCCGGTGTCCTGCTCGAAGAAGCTGAGGTCGGTGCCGGAGGCCTTGCCGTGCGCGGTCAGGTCGAAGTCGGTGCGGTTGGCGATGCCCTCAAGCTCGCCCCACTCGCTGCCGGTGAAGTTGAAGCGGTATTCGATGTCGACGGTCCGCTTGGAGTAGTGGGACAGCTTCTCCTGCGGGTGCTCGTAGATGCGCAGGTTGTCCTGGTTGATGCCCAGGTCGGTGTACCAGCCGAAGCGCTCGTCGATCCAGTATTGGTGCCACTCCTCGTCGGTGCCCGGCTTGACGAAGAACTCCATCTCCATCTGCTCGAACTCGCGGGTGCGGAAGATGAAGTTGCCCGGGGTGATCTCGTTGCGGAACGACTTGCCGATCTGGCCGATGCCGAACGGGATCTTCTTGCGGGCGGACTGCTGCACGTTGAGGTAGTTGATGAAGATGCCCTGCGCGGTCTCCGGCCGCAGGTAGGCCAGGCCGGACTCGTCCTCGACCGCGCCGAGGTAGGTCTTCAGCAGGCCGCTGAACTGCTTGGGCGCGGTGAAGGCGCCCTTGTTGCCGCAGTTGGGGCAGGTGATGTCGGCCAGGCCGTGCTCCGGGGCCTTGCCGTGCTTCTCCTCGTAGGCCTCTTCGAGGTGGTCGGCCCGGTAGCGTTTGTGGCACGCCTGGCACTCGGTCAGCGGGTCGGTGAAGGTCTCCACATGGCCGCTGGCCTGCCAGACCTCACGGGCCAGGATCACCGAGGAGTCGAGGCCGACCACGTCGTCACGGCCCTGCACCACGCTCTTCCACCACTGCCGCTTCACGTTGCTCTTGAGCTCCACGCCCAGCGGCCCGTAGTCCCAGGAGGCGCGCAGGCCGCCGTAGATCTCGCTGGAGGGGTAGACAAGGCCACGTCGCTTGGCGAGGCTGACGATGGTGTCCATGATGTCCGTACGGCGTGCCATAAGGGAAAGTCTCCATCCGGCTGGAGGTCGGCGAGGAATGATTGAGTTCCCAGCTTAGGGGAGTCGGACGAGCGGGACGCGCGCATGGAGCATGACGCCTGCCTTGTGATGGAAAGGCCGGTTAAAGACGGTTCACATCTTCGAAGGCGCTCGGCTCGTTGATCATCAGGGTCATCAGCGGATACATCGCCATCCGCGCGGCTCCCAGGGCGCGCCGGTAGAACCCGGCCCCCTCCCACTCGCTGACCAGCGCCCACAGCTCCGGCTCGTCCACCGACCGGGCGACCCGGCCGCGCACGTATCCGGGCTGTCCGGCCAGGGTGTCGACGATGTCGTGCGCCCGGGCCAGGAACTCCTCGGTCTGGCCGGGCGGCACCGAGTAACGGATGAGAGCCAGCATCCGCACAGCATGCCAGAGGACGGTCCCGCCCCCGCTCCCGGCACGTCGCCGGAGAATGGCGGCGGGGACGCCGGGACCATGTCCGGCTACTCCCCCGTCACGCCGTCGATGCGCTCTCGCAGCAGGTCGGCGTGGCCGTTGTGGCGGGCGTACTCCTCGATCACGTGGACGAGGATCCACCGGTGGGAGCAGTCCTGCCCGTGGCGCTTCCGCTTGCCCACGGCGTCCAGCGGCACCTCGGCCGACACCTCGCGGGCGTGCTCGACCTCGGCCCGCCAGACGGCGAACGCCTCCTCGGCCGAGGCGGTGTCCGCGCCGTCGAAGTCCGCGTCGGGGTTGACGTCCTTGCCGTACAGCGGGGGGACGTCCTCGTCGTTGAGGATGTGCCGGAACCAGGCCCGCTCCACGTGGGCCATGTGGCGGACCAGACCGAGCAGGGACATGGTCGACGGCGGCACGGAGCGCTCGCGGAGCCGGTCCTCCGACAGGCCCGCGCACTTGACGGCCAGGGTCCCGCGGTGCCACTCGAGCCAGTTGTTCAACATGGCGCGCTCGTCGCCGATGAAAGGGGGAGGAATGCGATTGTCGGTCATGTTCGGCAACGTACCGCCCGGCCACGGCCGACGAGGAACCGGACAGACCACCTCGACCCCGCCCAGCACCTCCGGACCCGGCCGGGCGGGCGTGGGGCATGTCGCGCCGGGCGTCGCGGCGTTAGGCTCGGGCCGTGGCCGACAAACACAGCGAGCGACCCGCACACCCGCTGGCCCAGCACCGCCCTCAGCAGCGGAGACAGCACCCGACCCCACCCGGTGAGCAGTTCTTCACCCCGGGCGCGACCGGTCTGCGGCAGAAGGTCGAGCGGCGCAGCGCGGCCCCGCTCGTCTTCCTGTTCCAGCTCCCCCGCTGGATCGCCCCGGTGGCGCTCGTGGCCCTGCTCCTGGCCGGTTTCGCCGTGCCGTCCTTCTGGGGCGGCCTCGCGGTGCTGCCGGTGATCGGGTTCGTCGGCTGGCTCGCCTACATGTCGTGGCCCTCGCTCGGCGCCAAGGGCCGCATCCTGCGTGTCGCCCTGCTCACCTTCCTGATCCTGCTCGCCGCCGACCGCTTCGGAGCCTTCTAGGCTCCGGAGCCGCCGGGGCGTCCGTCGCCTCTCCAGCCGGTCGGCCCCCGGTCGCGATTTTGACAACCGTTTTCATTTGCGGCCATACTGACGGACATGATGTCCGACTTCTCCCGACGTATGCGCATGCGCGGCGCGGCCCTGCTCGCTCTCGCGACCGTTCTCACCGCCACCGCCGCCTGTGGTTCCGGCTCAGCCGACTCCGCCCGGCCGGGCGGCGCGCCGGGAGGCAAGCCCGAGGTCACCGCGGCCATGTATCCGCTGCAGTGGCTGGCCGAGCGGGTGGGCGGTCCCGACGTCACCGTCACGGGCCTGACCAAGCCCGGCGTCGAGCCGCACGACCTGGAGCTGTCCCCGCTCCAGGTGGCCGGGCTGGAGGAGACCACCCTGGTCGCCTACATCAAGGGCGTGCAGCCCGCCGTGGACGAGGCGGTCGAGCAGCACGCCGCCAGCCGGGGCTTCGACGCGGCGGCGGCGGTCAAGACCCTCCCGGCGGTCGCCGGCGACGAGCACGCGGAGGAGGAGGCTCATCCGGGTGAGGAGGAGCACGGGCACGATCTCGCCTACGACCCGCACCTATGGCTTGACCCGTCCCGTTTCGCGACCGTCGCCACCCGGCTCGGCGAGAAGCTCGCCGCCGTCGACCCGGCGCACGCGCAGGGCTACAAGGAGCGCGCCGCCAAGACCGCGGCCGACCTCACGGCCCTCGACGGCGAGCTGGCCCGGGGCCTGAGCGCGTGCGGGTCGAAGGCGGTCGTCACCAGCCACACCGCGTTCGGCTATCTCGCCGACCGCTACGGACTGCACCAGATCGGGGTCAGCGGCATCGACCCGGACGCCGAGCCCTCTCCCGCCCGCCTCGCCGAAGTGGCGAAAGTGTCCAAGCAGGAGAAAGTGACTACGATTTTCACCGAGACCCTCGTCAGCCCCAAGGTCGCCGAGGTTCTCGCCCAGGAGGTCGGAGCCAAGACCGCGGTCCTGGACCCGGTCGAAAGCCAGCCGGCGAGCGGCGACTACCTGTCCGCCATGCGCCAGAACCTCACCGCACTTCAGGCGGCGCTCAGCTGCCCGTAAAGGCAACACGTGACATCCAACCAAGCAGTTTTCACCATGAACGGCGGCCAGGTCAGCCTGGATCGCCGTCCGGTGCTCCGCGGCATCGACCTGACCGTCAAGCCCGGCGAGGTCGTGGCCGTGCTCGGCGCCAACGGATCGGGCAAGTCCACCCTCATCCGCGCCCTGCTCGGCCTGACACCGCTGTCCGGCGGCTCGACCCTCCTGTACGGCGCGCCGCCCGCGCGGTTCCGCGAATGGTGGCGGATCGGCTACGTGCCCCAGCGGCTCTCGGTGGGCGGCGGCGTGCCGACGACCATCCGCGAGGTCGTCGCCTCGGGCCGGATCGCCAGGCAGCGGCGGCTCCGCCCGACCAGCGCGGCCGACCGCGAGGCGACCGCCAGGGCGCTGGAGGCCGTCGGCATGGCCCACCGTGCCGGGGACCCGGTCCAGGCCCTGTCCGGCGGGCAGCAGCAGCGGGTGCTGATCGCCCGCGCCCTCGCCGGAGAGCCCGACACCTTCGTGATGGACGAGCCCACGGCGGGCGTGGACTCCCAGAGCCAGCAGCTCCTGGCCGACACCCTGGCCACGCTCGTCGACCAGGGCAAGACGGTCCTGCTGGTCGCCCACGAGCTCGGCCCCCTGGAGTCACTCATCACCCGCGCGGTGGTCCTCAGGGACGGATGTGTCTGCCACGACGGGCCGCCGCCGCACGCGGTCGGCGCGCACGCGCTGCCCGGTCACGACCACGTGCACCCGCACGCCGAGGAGAAGCCCTCGAGCCCGCTCGACTGGAGACCCGCACCGTGATCGACCTTCTGCAGTTCGACTTCATGCAGCGGGCGCTGATCGCCGCCCTCCTGGTCGGCCTGGCCGCCCCCGCCATCGGCACGTTCATCGTGCAGCGCCGCCTGGCGCTGCTGGGCGACGGCATCGGGCACGTCGCGCTGACCGGTGTGGCGCTCGGCTTCCTGACCGGCACCGCCCCCGTGCTGACCGCCGTGGCGGTCTCGGTGCTCGGCGCCGTGGCGATCGAGCTGGTCCGCGCGCGCGGCAGGACCAGCGGCGACGTGGCGCTCGCGCTGCTGTTCTACGGCGGCATCGCCGGCGGCGTGCTGCTCATCTCGCTGGCCCCGGGCGGCAGCAACGCCACCTTGATGTCCTACCTGTTCGGCTCGATCAGCAGCGTCAGCACCGAGGACGTGTGGGTGATCGGCCTGCTGGCGGTCGCCGTGCTCGGCGTGGTGGCCCTCTTCGGGCGCGAGCTGTACGTGCTCTGCCAGGACGAGGAGGTCGCCAGGGCCAGCGGGCTGCCGGTGCGCCTGCTGAGCCTGCTGATCGCCGTCACCGCCGCGCTGACCGTGGTCATCGCCATGCGCGTGGTGGGACTGCTGCTGGTCAGCGCGTTGATGGTGGTCCCGGTGGCGACCAGCCAGCAGATCACCAGGGGTTTCCGGAGCACAATGGCACTTTCCATGCTTTTCGGGATGGTCGCCACGGTCGGCGGGCTGACCTCCTCGTTCTACGTCGAGGTCCCGCCGGGCGCCATCATCGTCATCGTGGCCCTCGGAGGGTTCGTCCTGGCCCTCGGGCTCGGTAGATTCGTACGCCGGAGCCGACCACAGGAGTCCAGCCCATGAGCAACAGACGGGATGCCGTCCATGAGATCCTCCGCCAGAGCGAGGGTTTCCGCAGCGCGCAGGACGTCTACGCCGAGATGCGCGCGGAAGGCGCCAAGATCGGATTGACCACGGTCTACCGGGCGCTTCAGGCACTGGCCGACAGCGGCCATGTCGACACGCTCAGGACCGACGACGGCGAGTCGGTCTACCGCGCGTGCGCCAGCGGTGACCACCACCACCACCTGGTCTGCCGCCGTTGCGGGCGGACCGTGGAGGTGGCCGGGCCCGCGGTGGAGCGCTGGGCCGAGGCTGTCGGCTCCGAGCACGGCTTCACCGAGATCACTCACACCGTCGAGGTCTTCGGCACCTGCGCCTCCTGCTCGGCCGCCGTCAAGCCCGCGGGCGCGTCGAGCCGGGCCTGAGCGGTCGGCCGGCCGGCGGGGTCCGCCGGACCGGCCACGGGCGACGGCCCGGCAGAGGACCGTCCAGGCCCAGCCGGTCCTGGCGGGGAGCCGTACCGGGCGCCGAGGGCGGTCACCTCGCACCCGGCGGGCTCGACCGCCGGGCCGCTCCCCGGTGCCGCCGCGGACGGCGTGAGCACCGGGCGGGCGGACGGGCAGGGGCGGGCATCGCCGGGAACGGCGCCGGGTGGACACGGCGGGACAGCGTGGGAGGAACGGCGCGGAGGGCGCGGCGGACCCGGCGGCGGGCGCGCCGGACAGGTGGGACAGGTGTACGGGCGCGGCCGGCGTCACGATGACCGTCGTCCCGGTCCCGGCCGGCGTCATGATGACCACCGCCCGGTCACGGCGCGGCGGTGCGCGGTCACGACAGGCACCCCGAACACGCGCCGGAGAGATACGCTTCCGGGACGGCGAGCCGCCGTACGCGCCCCCCACGTTAGAACCGCATTCAACTGGAGGCAACATGCCATTTGGACATGACATGGTGTACTCGCTCGCCACCGTGGTCGATCTCGTCAACACCTCCTCCGCCACGGGAGGCCAGGACGGGCTGGTCACCCTGGAGCAGCTGACGGAGTTCGTGGAACGCCGCCAGGTGAGCGGCATCGGCGAGCTCGGCGCCGAGGACCTGGTCCAGGTGCGCGCCCTGCGCGAGGCCCTCCACAAAGTCTTCACCGCCCCCGACCAGCCCACCGCGGTCATCCGGCTGAACACGCTGCTGAGCGGCACCCGCATCACCCCGCGCCTGACCGAGCACGACGGTCACGCCCTGCACGTCCACTACTTCGCCCCCGGCGCCTCGCTCAGCGAGCACCTGTCGGCCGACCTGGGCGTCGCGCTGGCCCACCTGCTCGTCGAGGGCGAGTGGGAGCGCCTGCGCACCTGCTCGGCCCCCGACTGCGGGCACGTCTTCGTGGACGAGTCGCGTAACCGCTCCCGGGTCTACTGCGACAGCCGCACCTGCGGCAACCGCATGCACGTCGCCGCCTACCGGGCCCGGCGCCGCGCCTGAGGTCACCTTCCGTGATCACTCACAGGACGGCCCCGCGCCGAAGTCGCCGTGGCGCCCGGCGCCCGCGGCGAACCGGGCGGCGCCGGCCACCGCGCCCGGCAGGGCGTCCATGCCGTGGCGCAGCTCGCCCGCCATGGCCTCCTCCTCGGCCAGCCCCTCCTGCTCCAGCACCGACAGGCGGTCGCCGCGCATGCAGTCCTGTGGGAAACGCGCGATGGCGGCGGCCAGGCCCTCGGCGGCCTCGCGCGCCCCGCCGACCGGCACCACCCGGTTGACCAGGCCCATGTCGAGGGCCTCCCGGGCGGGGACGGGGCGACCGGTGAGGATCATGTCCAGCGCGCGGCCGGTCCCGATCAGCCGTGGCAGCCGGACGGTGCCGCCGTCGATCAGCGGTACGCCCCAGCGGCGGCAGAAGACCCCGAACACCGCGTCCGCCTCGGCCACCCGCAGGTCGCACCAGAGCGCCAGCTCCAGCCCGCCCGCGACGGCGTGCCCGGCGACCGCCGCGATCACCGGCTTGGTCAGCCGCATCCGGGTGGGCCCCATCGGCCCGTCGCCGCCGGGGGCCACCCGGTTGCCCCGGTCCGTGCCGATGGCCTTGAGGTCGGCCCCCGCGCAGAACGTGCCGCCCTCGCCCCACAGCACGGCCACCGCCGCGCCGGGATCGGCCTCGAAATCACGGAAGGCGCCGGCCAGGGCCGCGGCCGTGGGCCCGTCCACGGCGTTGCGGACCTCCGGCCGGGACAGGACGACGGTGGTGACGGAGCCGTCGCGTTCGATCCTGACAGTCATCCGGGCGCACCTCTCAGCGGTTCGGCGTCACCCGGAACATAACATTATTCTGTAACCGCGTTCGGCACGGCTCCGCCGTACCGCCTGTCGCGCTTGGCGTAGGTCTCGCACGCCTCCCACAGGTCGCGGCGGTCGAAGTCGGGCCACAGGCGGTTGAGGAAGACCATCTCGGCGTAGGCCGTCTGCCAGATCAGGAAGTTGGAGGTGCGCTGCTCGCCCGAGGAGCGCAGGAACAGGTCGACGTCCGGGATCTGCGGCTCGTCCAGATAGCGGGCGAAGGTCTCCTCCTTCACCCGGCCGGGCTTGACCCGCCCGGCGGCGATGTCCTCGGCCAGGCGCAGCGCCGCGTCCACGATCTCGGCGCGGCCGCCGTAGTTGACGCAGAACTGCAGGGTCAGCCGGGAGTTGCGCTCGGTCATCCGCTCGGCGTCCTGCAGCTCCTGGATGACGCTCTTCCACAGCCGGCCGGGACGGCCCGCCCAGCGGACCCGCACGCCCATCGCGTGGAGGTCGTCCCTGCGGCGGCGGATGACGTCGCGGTTGAAGCCCATCAGGAAGCGCACCTCGTCGGGGGAGCGCTTCCAGTTCTCGGTGGAGAAGGCGTATGCCGACAGGTAGGGGATGCCGAGCTCGATCGCGCCCTCGATCACGTCGAACAGCGACGCCTCACCGGCCTTGTGGCCCTCGGTCCGCGGCAGGCCGCGCTGCTTGGCCCACCGGCCGTTGCCGTCCATCACGATCGCCACGTGCCGGGGCACGAGGTCACGCGGGATGGGGGGCGGGGTGGCGCCGGACGGGTGCGGGGCCGGGGGACGGACGTTCACTGGGCGAGCTCCCTTTCTACGTGTCGGAGAGAGCGTATGCCGTGCTCCAGGTGCCACTGGAGATATGCCGCGACCAGGCCGCTGCATTCGGTGCGGTGCCGGCTCTCGGAGGCGTCGGCGGTGAGCCAGTCGCCTTTCAGCAGCGCGACCATCAGGGCTAGGGTCTCCCCGGCGGGCACGGCGGCGCCGGCGGGACGGCAGGCGCCGCAGACCACGCCCCCCGCCACGATGGCGAACGCCCGGATCGCGGGTGTCCTGCAGCGGGCACACGACTCCAGGGCAGGAGCGTAACCGGCGACGGCCAGCGAGCGCAGGAAATAGGCGTCAAGGACCAGCCGGGGATCGTGCTCCCCCGAACCGAGCGTGCGCAGACCGCCGACGAGCAGCAGGAACTGGCGGAGCGCGGGCTCCTTCTCCCCCAGCGCCAGCCGGTCGGCGGTCTCCAGCATCGCGCTGCCCGCGGTGTAGCGCGGGTAGTCGGTGACGAGCGCCTCGCCGTACGGACGGACCGTCTCGGCCTGGGTGATCACATCGAGCGTGCGGCCGGTGTGGAGCTGGAGGTCCACGTGGGTGAACGGCTCCAGCCGGGCGCCGAAGCGCGAGGTGGTCCGCCGGACCCCCTTGGCGACCCCCCTGACCTTCCCGGTGCGCCGGGTCAGGACCGTGACGATGCGGTCGGCCTCGCCCAGCTTGTGGGTGCGCAGCACGATGCCGTCGTCACGGTACAGACTCACCAGGTCAGTCTAGTGGGATGCCCCGTGTCGCACGGCGTCAACCATGATCAAGTGGCACAGATGGATCACGGATGCGTGTTGTTCATCCAAAACTCACTAAACTTTGGCCCCTGGCGAACTCCCCGCGCCTTGTTTCACCCCGCCCCCGCACGAAAGGGTGCCATGCCCCGCGTGGTCCTGCTGGGTTCATCGCCCGGCCCCGATGCCGCTCCCGGCCAGTCGACGCCGCCCGCCGCGCTGACTCTGCCCGCGCTCCCCGGCTGCCCCACTGTGATCGGCAAGCTGCACGGCCAGCTCGCCTCGATCGATCCCGCACCGGTGACGATCGCCCGCACCGGCGACGCTCCGGTTTACCAGGGCTTC
Organism: Streptosporangium sp. NPDC048886; assembly: GCF_055586905.1. Taxonomy (NCBI): domain Bacteria; kingdom Bacillati; phylum Actinomycetota; class Actinomycetes; order Streptosporangiales; family Streptosporangiaceae; genus Streptosporangium; species Streptosporangium sp. NPDC048886. The sequence goes on along the minus strand of NZ_JBVJHH010000001.1, from coordinate 453,816 downwards.
CCGGGGCGGCTCGTCGAGACCTCCGATCTGGCCGGCGACCTGCGCGCCGTGGCCGACGCGGTCGAGCACGCCACGGAGAACCTGCTCATCCTCCCGGCCAACTCGCTGATCCACGACGAGCTGATCTACCAGATCACCAAGTCGAAGCGCGGCGCGCTCGCGCTGATCGCCAAGGAGCCCCGCGAGGAGGACGAGAACGGCGACGCCATCGTCGCCAACGTCCCCATCGACGAGGCGGAGCCGGAGATCGGCGACCGGACGTTCGAGGACCTCCCGGTCCGGGTCCGCGCCGCCAAGTCCCGGGTGATCTCGGTCGGCTCGGCCTACCACGCGGTGACCCGGCCCAACGCCGTCCTGCTCGGCCCGCTGCACCTGCACCACAAGCACGCGCCCACGCTGGCCGAGGCGGCCCGCGAGCTCGCCGACATGGCCCACCTGCTCGGCCCCGGAGACGACCTGCTCCAGCTCCTGGTCCTGGGCCTGGTGCGCAAGGGCGTCTCGGTCGGCATCCGGGGCCGCCGCGACCTGTTCTTCCGCCGGCTGAACACCCGCGGGCAGGCCGACGAGGCAGTGGCCGAGATGTCCACCTACAACGAGGACAGGGCCCGGCTGAACAACGCGGTCAAGGGCGCCGACGGCTTCTTCACCACCTACTTCGTCAGCACCTACTCGCGCTTCATCGCCCGCTGGGCGGCCCGGCGCGGGCTCACGCCCAACCAGGTCACGCTGATCTCGATCGCCCTGGGCGTGGCGGCGGCGGCCTGCTTCGCCACCGGCGCGCGGGCCGGGATGGTCGCCGGCGGCATCCTGATCTACTTCGCGTTCGTGTTCGACTGCGTGGACGGGCAGGTCGCGCGCTACGCCCGTAAGTTCGGCGTGCTCGGGGCCTGGCTGGACGCCACCTTCGACCGCTTCAAGGAATACGTGGTCTTCGCCGGCCTGGCGGTCGGCGCGGCCGTCTCCGGCGTGGGCGACGTGTGGACGCTGGCGCTGGCCGCGCTCGGCATGCAGTCCATCAAGCACCTGCTGGACTTCTCCTTCGGCGCGGCCAACCGGCGCAGGCCCCCGTCCCCGCTCCCCTCGATATCTCTGGCGATCAGCGCCGACACCGACCTCCGGGCGGCGCTGGAGCAGCGCAAGGTCGCGCGCAGCGGCGGGATCCGCGGGCTGCTGAGGATGTGGAGCAAGGCGGGCCGGAACCGGGCCGTGCACTGGGCCCGCAAGATGATCGTTTTCCCGATCGGTGAGCGCTTCGCCGCCATCGCCATCGTCAGCGCCTTCTTCGACGCCCGGGTCACCTTCATCACGCTGATCATCTGGGGCGGCATCGCCACCGCCTACTCGCTCACCGGACGTCTGATGAGGTCGCTCGCATGATCACCCAGCCGCAGACCACCCCCGCTCCGGACCCCTACGAGGAGCGGCTGCGCGTGCAGACCGCGCGCCTGCTCGCCTACCGCGACGACGGTCCGCTGGTGACGGCGCTGCGCGACAAGGTGGGACCGGGGCTGCCCCCGGTGCCGGCCGCGCTCGTCGCGCTGCTGGCGATCGTCGCGATGGCGGTGACCGGGCTGCTGGGCAACGGACCGGTCCTGCTGGTCCCGGTCGTGGTCATGGTGCTCCTGGTGCTGCCCACCGCGGCCCGCGACCACCTGGGCAAGCTCGACTGGCTGGTGCCGCCGCTGATCCGGGGCACCGAGTTCCTCACGATCATCCTGGTCGGCCTGGCGGCCGAGGCGCCCAAGTGGCTGCTGTTCGTGCTGCTCTACGTGATCGGCTACCACACCTACGACACGGTCTACCGGACCCGGCAGAGCATCTGGCCGCCCGCCTGGGTGTTCCAGGCCGGGCTGGGCTGGGAGCTCCGGCTGCTGCTGATCGGCGCCGGCGCCGCGCTCGGCGTGCTGACCTGGGTGCTGGCCGCTCTCACGCTCTACCTCGGCGTGCTGTTCGCCATCGAGAGCGTGACGAGCTGGGTCCGCCTGGACAAGGCGTCGGCGCTCGCCCAGGCCGGCGACGACCTGGAGGCCTCCCCCGAGGAGGCCATGGAGCAGGCCACCGGCGAGGCCGAGCCCGCCTGAGGCACGCCCCCGACATCCCCGCAGAGGGCCGCGACACCTCCGTCGCGGCCCTCTCGCCGTCTGTGCGGAGCGCGTGGCGGGGCGGTCCCCCGCCCTGGCGCCGGGCCCGCGGCGGAGCGGGCCGGACCGCTGTGGCCTGGCGCGTTACGGAAGGGCGGGGGTCGCTGTGTTACAAAGCAGCGTGGAATTGGACCGGCTGGACCGTGACATCATCGGGGCGCTCGTCGAGGACGCCCGCAGCACCTACGCGGAGATCGGGCACCGGGTAGGCCTGTCGGCGTCGGCGGTGAAACGGCGGGTGGACCGGTTACGCGAGGCGGGGGCGATCACCGGGTTCACCGCGCGGGTGGAGCCGGCCGCGCTCGGCTGGACCACCGAGGCCTACGTGGAGCTGTTCTGCGCGGGCAAGACCTCGCCGTCGGAGATCGGGGTGGCCGTGGCCCGCCTCCCGGAGGTGGTCTCGGCGTGCACCATCACCGGGGAGGCCGACGCGCTGCTGCACATCAGGGCCACCGACGTCCGCCACGTGGAGCAGGTGATCGAGCGCATCGCCTCGCAGCCTTTCGTGGTGCGGACCAAGAGCTCCATCGTGCTCTCCCGGCTCATCGACACCCCCCTGGTCACCCCACACAACGGATCGACGTTCGTGACCTGAAGCACGCAAGAGACCCGCGTGGACACGCAAGATCAGGCCCTTGGCCAGCGTGAACACCGTTTCTAGGCTGTTGCCGTTCTCACTACGACGTCCCTTTGCGGAGTTCTCCATGACGAGGCACTACCTCATGTGTCGGCCCGACCACTTCGCGGTTGAGTACGCGATCAACCCGTGGATGGATCCGGAGGCCGGCGCCGACCGCGAGGTGGCGATCCGGCAGTGGGAGGGGCTCAAGAGCGCCTACGAGGAGCTGGGGCACCGGGTCAGCCTGATCGACCCGGTGGAGGGACTGCCCGACATGGTCTTCGCCGCCAACGGGGCGCTGGTCGTCGGCGGCCGGGTATACGGCGCGCGGTTCGCGCACCGGGAGCGCGCCGCCGAGGGGCCCGCCTACCTGAAGTGGTTCGTCGACAACGGCTACGAGCGGGTGCACGAGGCGGCCTTCACCAACGAGGGCGAGGGCGACTTCCTCACCCTCGACCACATGGTGCTGGCCGGCACGGGGTTCCGCACCGACATCACCGCCCACAAGGAGGCCCAGGAGTTCCTGGGCATGCCGGTGGTGACGCTGCAGCTGGTGGACCCGCGCTTCTACCACCTGGACACCGCACTGTTCCCACTAAACGGACATAACGTGGCATACTTCCCAGGGGCCTTCTCGGCGGGGAGCCAAGAAGTACTGAAGAACCTGTTCCCCGACGCCGTCGTCGCGGACGAGGAGGACGCGACCGTGCTGGGCCTCAACGCGGTCAGCGACGGCACCCGAGTGGTGATCAACGCCGAGGCGGCGAACCTTCAGCTGGAGCTCAAGCGCCACGGCTTCGAGGTCATCCCGGTCGAACTGTCGGAGCTACGCAAAGCGGGCGGCGGCCCCAAGTGCTGCACGCTCGAGATCCGGGGATGAACGCAGGTAGAACGGCCAAGAATCAAGGAACGGCGAATATCGGATGACCAGCACAGCAGACTTCATCGAGCTCAGCGAGCGCCGCAGCGCGCACAACTACCACCCGCTCCCCATCGTGATCCACGAGGCGCAGGGTGCCTGGGTCACCGACGTGGAGGGCAAGCGGTTCCTGGACTGCCTGTCCGGCTACTCCTCGCTGAACTTCGGCCACGGTAACCCGAAGATCGTCGCAGCGGCGCAGGAACAGCTCGCCAAGCTCACGCTGACCAGCCGCGCCTTCTTCCACGACCAGTTCGCCGCCTTCGCCGCCGGGCTGGGCGACCTCACCGGCAAGGACATGGTCCTGCCGATGAACACCGGCGCCGAGGCCGTGGAGACCGCGATCAAGGTCGCCCGCAAGTGGGGCTACGAGGTCAAGGGCGTGGCCGCGGAGCAGGCCAACATCATCGTGATGGAGGACAACTTCCACGGCCGCACCACCACGATCATCAGTTTCTCCACCGACCCCGACGCCCACGACGGCTTCGGCCCCTACACCCCGGGCTTCAAGGTCGTGAAGTACGGTTCGGTCGAGGCGATCCGCGAGGCCGTCGACGCCAACACCGTCGCGGTGCTGCTGGAGCCCATCCAGGGCGAGGCCGGCGTGCTGGTCCCGCCGGACGGCTACCTCACCCAGGTCCGCGAGCTCTGCACCGCGGAGAACATCCTGATGATCGCCGACGAGATCCAGTCCGGCCTCGGCCGCACCGGCGACACCTTCGCCTGCGACCACGAAGGTGTCGTCCCCGACATCTACGTGCTGGGCAAGGCCCTGGGCGGCGGTGTGGTCCCGGTCTCGGCGATCACCGCCAACGAGGACGTGCTCGGCGTGATCAAGCCGGGCCAGCACGGCTCCACCTTCGGCGGCAACCCGCTCGCCTGCGCGGTGGCCAACGCGGTCATCGAGATCCTCAACACCGGTGAGTACCAGGCGCGGGCCAAGGAGCTCGGAGCGGTGCTGCACGAGAGGCTGCGCGGCCTGGTCGGCCGGGGCGTGGTGACCGTGCGCGGCCGCGGCCTGTGGGCGGGCGTCGACATCGACCCCTCCCTGGCGACCGGCCGCGAGATCTCCAAGGCCCTGATGCGCCGCGGCGTCCTCGCCAAGGACACCCACGGCTCGACCATCCGCCTCGCCCCGCCGATCGTCGTCTCCGAAGAGGACCTCATCTGGGCCGTCGACCAGCTCGCCGACGCCCTCGGGGAGTTCGCCGGATGACCCCGCCGGTGCGGCTCGTCCCTCACGGGTGAGCCGCACCCCGCCGGTGCGGCTCGTCCCTCACGGGTGAGCCGCACCCCGCCGGAGGCGGGCTCCGCCACGGCGCCCGGCGTCACCCGCCCCCGGTCAGCTTCACCGTGGTGATCTCCGAGATCTCGGTGGCGGCGGCGGTGTCCCAGCGGACGGACAGGGGGTCGGCCCCCAGGGACAGCGTGGCCACCGCGTTGGAGAACCACGGCCCGTGGACGATGCGCCACTTGAACGGCGGCTTGGGGATCCTGGCCAGCCGGGACAGCCATCCGCCGACCAGGGTGGCCAGACCGAACTGCGCGACGATGTTGGCCAGGCGGAGCGTACGGCTCAGCGGGTTGCGGATCGGGGAGCAGACGAGCTGGTAGATGGGCAGCCCCTCGGCCTTGGCGACGTAGGAGTAGTGCACGTCGCCGGAGAGTATGACCACGGGCTTGCCGGTCCGGGCCAGCAGGTCCGACAGGTCCTCGAACGACCGGCGGAAGGCCGCCCAGTGCTCCAGGTCGACCGCCTGGCGGAGCGCCTCGGACCAGCGGGCCATCCGCCTGCCCCAGGCCCCCTGGGCCAGGGCCTCGTTCCAGTTCTGGATGTGGTGGATGCCGGCCGGGAGCAGGAACGGCACCGACGTGCCGATCACGAAGCGCTCGACGCCGCCCCTGCGGAGCTCCTCGGTGAGCCACTCCCACTCCACCGGGTCGATCATGCGTCGGTCCCCCGGGGTGAGCTGCCGGGCGCAGCGGGAGTCGAGCATGATCAGGCGGGTGCCGCCGAGGTCGCGGGAGTAGCTCCACCGGTTGTCGGCGGGAACGTCGTAGGCGTGCTCGGCGAACGTGTCGAGCATCTCGGACCCGTCGCCCTCGGCCGCGCACAACTTGCTGAGCAGCTCGTCCGACGCGCGCTCCTGCGGTGACATGTTGCCCAGGTGCTGGTAGATCCAGTAGGCCCCGAGCCCGGAGACCACCCGCCGCGGCCACCACGGGACCTTGGCCATCTGCTCGCGCCACGTGGCGGAGGTGTTGAAGTCGTCGCGCAGGTCGTGGTCGTCGAAGATCATCGCACTGGGCACCGTCGAGAGGATCCAGCGGATCTCCGGGTCGGTCCACGCCTGGCGGTACAGCTCGGCGTACTCCTCGAAGTCGGCGATCTCACCCACCGGCTCGCCGTCCCTGCGGTTCTTGATGAACTCCAGCATCTCGGCGGACGGCTCGTCGGCGTAGACCTGGTCGCCGAGCAGGAGCAGCAGGTCGGGCCACTCCTCCTCGGGGGCGTCCATCATGGTGCAGCCGTAGGCGCGCAGGACGTCGACCCCGTGCGAGACGATGTGCAGCGTGTCATGGGGCACGCTGGTCCGGCAGGAGCCGAACATCACCCGCCGGGGCCCGCCGGGGCCGAAGAAGCGGATGCGGCTGGGCGGCTGGTCCGGCAGCGGCCACACGGTCTCCCCCGCGAGGCGGACCTCGTAGGCGCCCTCGGCGCCGACGTCGACGATCGCGTAGTGGTGACCGTGCACGGTGAACGTCAGCGCCTGTGACCGCACCCCGCCGACCTCGACCGTCACCTCGCACGGCTCGCTGGTCTCCACCCACACCGACGCGCTGGTCTCGTCCACGTAACGCAGCAGTGGCCCGACCACAAGTTCCGGCACGTTGATCCTCTCAAGCACTACAGAACGGCAGGCGTCAGAACAGGAGCCTGCCATATTGGCGCGTTGCCCTCACCGTGCCCAACCGGTCTGATCGATAACAACAGATCGCCCCATAAGTGAGGAAACCCACAAGGATCGGCCATAAGAACTCAACGTTCCCCGATTGGCGGGCCAAAACCCCGCAACTAGTGTGATCATCACAAACCGCCCTGAGCGGGGCAACGGCGCTCCGCTCACCGTATGGAGGCTCTCCTTCATGTCCCTCATGGTGCCGTCAACGACGCCGGCAGCCGCCACCCTCATCAGCCCCGGCCGGCAGGCCCTCGACTCCGCGCTGTTCCACCTCGACCAGGCGGCCGACCGGCTCCACCTGGACGACGGCCTGCGCACGATGCTGGCCACCCCCCGCCGCTCCCTCACCGTCTCGGTGCCCGTCCGCCGCGAGGACGGCCGGATGGACGTCGTGCAGGGCTTCCGGGTCCAGCACAACACCACCCGCGGCCCCGCCAAGGGCGGGATCCGCTTCCACCCCTCCACCGACCTCCACGAGGTCACCGCGCTGGCCATGTGGATGACCTGGAAGTGCGCGCTGGTCGGCATCCCGTACGGCGGCGCCAAGGGCGGCGTCTCGGTGGACCCCGCCTCGCTGTCCACGCGGGAGCTCGAACGGGTCACCCGCCGCTACGTCAACGAGATCCTGCCGATCATCGGCCCGGACCGGGACATCCCGGCCCCCGACGTCGGCACCGACGAGCAGACCATGGCCTGGATCATGGACACCTACTCGGTGAACGCGGGCTATCCGGTGCCCGGTGTGGTGACCGGCAAGCCCACGACCCTCGGCGGCTCCCTGGGGCGGGCCGGAGCCACCTCCCGCGGCGTGCAGATCGCCACGCTCAAGGCCCTGACGGGCTCCCCCGAGGGCCGCACCGTCGCGGTCCAGGGCTTCGGCAAGGTCGGCGGGCCGGCCGCGCGCCTCCTCGCCGACGCCGGCTGCCGCGTGGTCGCGGTCTCCGACGCCACCGGCGCGGTGGTCGACCGCTCCGGCCTGAACGTCGAGGACCTGCAGGCGTGGGTGCGGGAGACGGGGGGCGTGTACGGCTACCGCCACGCCGACGCCCTGTCCCACGAGGAGCTGCTGGAGCTCGACGTGGACGTGCTCGTCCCGGCCGCGCTGGAGGGCGCGATCACCGCGGAGAACGCGCCCAGGGTCAGGGCCCGCCTGATCGTGGAGGGCGCCAACGGCCCCACCACCCCGGAGGCGGACCGGATCCTGGCCGACGCGGGGACCACGGTGGTCCCCGACATCCTGGCCAACGCGGGCGGTGTGATCGTCTCCTACCTGGAGTGGGTGCAGAACCTGCAGGCCTGCTCCTGGAGCGCGGGTGAGGTCGACGCCAAGCTCCGCGAGCTGATGGAGAGCTCCTTCGACGCGGTCGCGGCGATGTCCGCCGAGCGCGGGATCAGCCTGCGCCAGGCCGCCCACGCCATCGGCGTGGGCAGGGTCGCCGAGGCCCACCGGATGCGGGGGCTCTACCCCTGACGGGACGGCCCGGTCCCCGCCCGGGGATCGGGCCTCGCCCGCCGCGGGCGCCACCCGCCGCACGCGCTCCGGCCGCGGCGGGAACGGAGGACGCCGTCACAGCCGGGCGATGTTAACGTACGGCCAGGTCACCGACGGGCGGCGGGAACGGAAGGCCCCGTCATGGACGGGCGGCATGAACGCAGCACGCTGTCACCGGCGGGCGGGACGGACGTACGGCCACATCAGGAACGGGCGGGACCGCTCAGGTTCCGCTCGACCGGCCGGGAGGGCTCGTCCAGGGCCCTGACGAGCCCTTCCAGGTCACGCATGAGCTGCTCGGTCCGCTCGGTGCCGTAGGCGGCCTCGATCACCCGGTGGTGGCCGGCCACCCCGCCCTCCACCCGGGCGAGCAGCTCGGCTCCCCGGTCGGCGAGGAAGACCGCGACCCTGCGCCGGTCGACCGGGTCGTGCCCCCGGTAGACGAGCGAGCGGTCGATGAGCCGGTCGATCGCCTTGGTCAGCGTCGGATGCGGCATCAGCACGGCCTCGGCCAGGTCGCCCATCGAGTGCCCACGGCCGTCGGCCAGCGCGCGCAGGATGCGCCACTGCTCGACCGTGACGTCCTCGGCGGTCACCGCGGCGGCCAGGCCGCGGTTGACGCTGCGCTCGGCCCGGCTGAGCAGGTAGGCGAGCGAGGATCCCAGTCCGGTCGTCACCACGTGAAGCTCCCGTCTGCATCCCGGCTAAGTAACGGGCCTGCCAAGACCCTCCTTTCAGGAGGATACTCGGCTACGTGGCAGAAGCCATCACACCCGTCATCCAACCTCTGGAAGCCGAGCTCATCCGGAGCCGCGCCCTGCGCGTCGGCCTCGTGGTGCCCGTCTCCGGCGTCCTCGGCCTGGTGGGACCGTGCGCGATCAACTGCGCGATCCTCGCCACCGACGAGGTCAATCTCGTGGGTGGGATGCTGGGCAGGCCGGTCGAGCTGGTCCTGATCGACGGCGGCGGACCCGCCGCGCAGGTGGCCGCCGAGGTCGGGAGGCTGGCGGCCACCGGGGCGATCGAGGCGGTGGTCGGCACCTGCGGCAGCGACGTGCGGATCGCCGTGGTCCGGGCGCTGGCCGGGCGGGTGCCGTTCGTCTACGCCCCGCCGTACGAGGGGGGCGGCCACGCGCCCGGAGTCTACTTCCTGGGCGAGACCCCCGACCGCCAGCTCAGGCCGGGCCTCGACTGGCTGATCGACCGGCGCCGGGCCCGCAGGTGGTTCCTGCTCGGCAACGACTACGTCTGGCCGCGCCTGGTCCACGAGGCGGCCCGCCTCCATCTCGCCGCCCGCAACGTCGTGGTCGCCGGCGAGCGGTACGTGCCGTACGGCATGCGGGATTTCGCGCCGGTCCTGGAGGAGCTGACCGCCAGCCGGGCTGACGCCGTGCTGCTCAGCCTGATCGGCAGCGATCTCGTCGCCTTCAACCGGGCCTTCACCTCGGCCGGGCTGCCGCACCCGCGGCTGTGCGGAGCGCTGGAGGAGCACGGCCTGCTGGGCATCGGCGGTGACGCCACCGGCGAGCTCTACGGGGCGATGGGCTACTTCGCGAGCCTGGTCACCGACGACAGCCTGAGTCTCGGCGAACGCTACGTCCGCCGCTTCGGCCCCGACGCCCCGCTGCTCAACGGGCACGGCCAGGGATGCTACGAGGCGGTGCTGATGCTCGCCGCGCTCGGCTCGCGGGCCGGGACGCTCGCGGTGCCCGCGGTGGACACGATCGCCGACGGCACCTCGATCGTCACCGCGCGGGGACGGCTGACGCTCCAGGGCGGGGGGGTGCGGCGGCGCGCGCACATCGGCCGGGCCGACGGCCTGGACTTCGACATCGTCCGCTAAAAGCTTCCGTCTGAAATCTTTTCCTTTTCAAGGAAAAGTCCTATCGTTACGGCTGCACCCACGTATAGGAGCCGTCCCATGAGCCCTGACCCCTCCCTGGAGCAGTTCGGCTACCAGCAGGAACTCCGCAGGTCCCTGAGCTTCACCGACCTGCTCGTCTACGGCCTGATCTTCATGGTCCCGATCGCGCCGTTCGGCATCTTCGGCGGGGTCTTCCAGGCCTCCGGCGGCATGGTCGCGCTCGCCTACGTCATCGGCATGGTCGCGATGGCCTTCACCGCGCTGTCCTACGCGCAGATGGCCAAGGCCTTCCCGATGGCCGGCTCGGTCTACACCTACGCGGGCCGGGGCATCACTCCCCCCATCGGCTTCCTGGCCGGATGGGTGATCCTGCTCGACTACGTGCTGGTGCCCGCGCTGCTCTACCTCATCGCGAGCGCGGCGATGGCCTCGTTCGTGCCCGCCGTCCCGATCTGGGGGTGGCTGATCGTGTTCGTGGTCCTCAACACGGCCGTCAACTACGCGGGCATCCAGATGACCGCGCGGATCACCAAGATCATGCTGATCGGCGAGCTCATCGTGCTGGCGATCTTCCTGGTCATCGGCCTGGGCGCGCTGGCCATGGGCAAGGCCCAGGCGGGGGCGCTGACCCCGCTGTTCGACTCCGAGACCTTCTCCTGGCCGCTGGTCTTCGGCGCGGTCTCCGTCGCGGTGCTGTCCTTCCTCGGCTTCGACGGCATCTCCATGCTGGCCGAGGAGAGCAAGGTCGACAGCCGGAAGATCGGCAGGTCGATGGTCGCGGCGCTGGGCCTGGCCGGCGCGCTGTTCATCGTGCAGACCTGGGTGGGCGCGCTGCTCACCCCCAACCGGGCCGAGCTGCTGACCAAGGGCGACCCGGCGGGCACCGCGTTCTACGACATGGCCGAGTTCGCCGGAGGCCACTGGCTCAGCGTCCTGACCGCCGTCGCCACCGCCGTCGCCTGGGGCTTCGCCAACTCCCTGGTCGCCCAGGCCGCCACCTCGCGCCTGCTGTACGCCATGGCCCGCGACCGCCAGCTGCCCCCCTTCCTGGCCAAGGTCCACCCCAAGCACAAGGTGCCGGTCAACGCCACCCTGCTGGTGGCCGTCATCTCCCTGGCCGTCGGGCTCTACCTGACCACCCGTGAGGACGGCATCCCGCTGATCAGCAGCCTGGTCAACTTCGGCGCGATGACCGCCTTCCTCGCGCTGCACATCTCGGTGGTCGTCCACTACGTCGTCCGGCGCGGCAGCCGCGACTGGTGGCGGCACCTGATCGCCCCCGTGATCGGCTTCGCGATCCTGGTCTACGTGGTGATCAACGCCAACATCGCGGCCCAGGTCCTGGGGCTCATCTGGCTCGGCGTCGGCGCGCTCGTGCTCGCCACCTTCTACGCCTACGGCCGCCGTCCCCTGCTGGCCGCCCTGGGCGAGACGCACGAGAAGTCCACCCGATAGCCACCGCGCCCGGCTCCGCCGGGACGTGCCGGCCCCCGCCCCACCGATCCGACCACGCAAGGACAGATCACATGTTCGAAATTTTTCTCGAGGTCGAGGAGGGTTTCACCTCTTCCCTGCTCAACTCGGTGACGAACCTCAGCCGGGCGGGTGCGCGATGAACATCGTCTCCTACCGGCCCGCCCCCGAGGAGCTGAGCTACACCTTCGGCGGACGTCCGGCCGTCGGCCGGATCAAGCCCGGCACGATCGTCGAGATGTACACCGAGGACTGCTTCGGCGGCCGGGTCCGCTCAGTCGACGACCTGCCCTCGCGCGTCTGCGACTTCCCCTACCTGAACCCGGTCACCGGGCCCTTCCACGTCGAGGGGGCCGAGCCCGGCGACACGCTCGCGCTGCACTTCGTCTCCATCGAGCCCGCCAGGGACTGGGCGGTGTCGGCCACCTTCCCGCACTTCGGCGCGCTGACCGGCACGCACGCCACGGCCATGCTCACCCCTCCCCTGGAGGAGGTCGTGTGGCGCTACGACATCGACGTGAAGGCGGGCGTGGCCCGCTACCACGCCCGCAGGGGCGACTTCACGGTGGAGCTCCCGCTGGACCCGATGCACGGCACGGTCGGCGTCGCGCCCGCGGCGTCCGAGGCCCGGATGACGATCACCCCGGACGCCCACGGCGGCAACATGGACACCCCCGAACTGCGCGCCGGGGTGACCGTCTACCTCGGCGTCAACGTCGAGGGCGGGCTGTTCGCGGTGGGCGACGGGCACGCCCGCCAGGGACACGGCGAGGTCTGCGGCACGGCCGTCGAGGCGGCGATGAACACCGTGGTCGCGGTGGAGCTGATCAAGGGTGTGAGCACCCCCTGGCCGCGCCTGGAGGACGACGCCCACCTGATGTCGACCGGCTCGGCCCGCCCGCTGGAGGACGCCTTCCGGATCAGCCAGCACGACCTCGTCACCTGGGCCGCCGACCTCACCGGCCTGGACACCCTGGACGCCTACCAGCTGGTCAGCCAGATCGGCGAGGCGCCGGTCGGCAACGTCTGCGACACCAACTACACGATGCTCGCCAAGATCCCCAAGGCGTATCTCGGCGGGGCCGGCGTCTACGAGTCGGCCCACGAGCGGCTGCGCGCCCTGGGCCGGCGGTATCTGGCCGAACGCTGACCCACGGCGTCCGCCGCGGAGAGCCGTTCCGTGTCGCGCACCGCCGGGGCGCGCGACACGGAACTTCCGCGGCCGCGCCCCGCGCGGCCGCGGGAGCCCCACCACGGCCGCCGGAACCCCGTCGCCGCCGCCGGAGCCCTGTCGCCGCCGCCGGAACCAAGCCGTCACATCTCGCTGAACCTGCTTTGAGTGATTCTCTATCGACAATCACGATACTTACGGCATGTGCAGCTACTTCACCCGATGAGATGGGGATGATGTGCACGGAAACGATCCATACCCGTTAGTCGGCCGCCGGCATGAGACCACACTCATCGACGGGCTCATCGGTGACCTCGCGGAGAACCGCTCCGCCCTCGTGATCGTGGAAGGCGGGGCCGGGGCGGGGAAGACCGCCCTGCTCAACTACGTGGTGGAGGCCACCCGGCGGCACGGGGTCCGCGTCCTTTTCACCTCCGGCGGCCATCAGCACCCCCAGCAGCCGCTCGGCGCCGTCCGGGAGCTCCTCGAACCCGGACGCGTCAGCGCGCCGCCCGCCGTCCCCGGCTCCGGGCCGGAGGAGCTGTTCGCCGGGCTCCACGAGCATGTCCGCCACCTCACCGGCGAGGGCCCGCTGGCGCTCGTCGTCGACGACGTGCACCGCATCGACCACCTGTCGCTCGGCTGGCTGGCGCACCTGGCACGCAGGCTGTCGGGGATCCCACTCCTGCTGGTGGTGTCGGTGTCCACCGGCGAGCGCCCGGCGTCGCGGGAGTCCTACGACGATCTCCGCAACACGCTCAACCGCACCGAGATCCACCTGAGCCCGCTCGGGCAGGAGGACGTCGAACGGCTCCTGGAGAGCTACCGGCAGACGCCGCCCAGCCCGCAGTTCGCGGCCCTGTGCCGGCAGCTCACCGGCGGCAACCCGCGTTTCACCCATGACCTGGCCCGGCTGCTCGACGCCGAGGGCGTCGCGATGGACGAGGAGTCGGCCGGCCTGCTGCCCGGCCTGGCCCCGCCGCGGACCGCCCAGTACATCTCGGACAGGCTCGCCCGCCATTCGACCCACTCGCTGGATGTCGCCAAAGTCCTCGCCGTCCTCGGCGGCGGCGCCCGCCCGACCCTCGTCAGGGAGCTGTGCGGCTTCGAGGGCTCGGTGTGCGCCGACACGATCCAGTCCCTCACCGAGCTGGGCCTGCTGCGCGCGGGGGGCACCGTCGCCTTCGTCCACCCGATCGTGCGGACCGCGCTCTACCGCTGCATGCGCGCCGGTGAGCGGAGCCGGCACCATCTGACGGCCGCAAAAGTCCTGGCCGCGCGTAACGGCGACGCCTCGCTGATAGGCCGCCACCTGCTCGCCGCCGCCCCCACCACCGACCCGGAGATCACCGACCTGCTCTGCGACGTCGCCGTGCGGCTGGCCTCGACGGGGGACCTCGAACAGTCCACGGCGTGCCTGCAGCGGGCGATCCAGAGCTCGCTGTCACCCGTCCACCGGGCGAAGCTGACGCTGCAGCTGGGCGTCGCCCTCGGCGGTTACGACGCCCGCGCGTCGATCCGGCATCTGCGGCACGCCAGCACCGGCGTCAGGACTTCGGCCGAGCACGCCCTCATCGGGCAGCACCTCGCCCTCGCCACGGCCGCCCTGGGGGATCTCGACGGCGCGATCTCCGTGCTCGACGAGCATGTCGGCCTGCTCGACGGCCAGGATCCGACCCTCAGCCGGCGGCTGCGGGGATACCGGATGATCCTGGAGACGCTGCACGCCGGCCCGGCGGGGCAGGAGTGGAGCCCCGCCACGAGCGCCACCGACAGCGGGGCCCGGGCGGCGCTGGCCACCCGGCTGGCCTGGCGCGGCGAGGACCTCGAACGTTCGATCAGGGAGGCCGAGACGACGCCGGCGACCGGCCGGTTGATCGGCGCCGGCTCCCTGGTGACCAGCTTCTCCCTGCTGCCGCTGGTGTACGCCGACCGTCTCGACACCGTGGAGCGGCAGCTCCTCGACGCCGAACAGCACCTGCCCGCCGTACAGGTCCCCGAACTCGCGGTGCTGAGATCACACGTCGCGCTGCGCCGGGGGGACGTCGCGCAGGCGGAGGTGGCCGCGCGGGCCGCCGTCGCCGCCGTCGCCGACGGCCTGCCGGAGCCCGTGCTCTTCCACCATCTCGCCACGCTGGTCGACGTGCTCCTGGAACGGGGAGAGCACGAGGAGGCCGCCGACCTGCTGCGCCAGGCCGGGCTCCCCCACGAGCCGCCCGGCACCTGGCGCCACAACCACCTGCTGGACAGCCGCGGACGCCTCCGGATCGCCTGCGGCGACCTCCGGGCGGGCGTCGAGGACCTCCTCGCCTGCGGCGAGCGCCTGGCCCGGTGGGGGGTGGCCAACCCGGCGGTGAGCATGTGGCGCTCGGCCGCGGCGCTCGCCCTCGACCGGCTCGGCGACGGGTCCCGGGCACGGACGATCGCACGGGAGCAGGTCGTCGCCGCGCGGGCCTGGCCGGCCGGACGGTCCCTGGGCGGCAGCCTCAGGACCCTGGCCCTGCTCACCCCCGATCCCCGCAAGCGGGTGACCATCCTGCGTGATGCCGTCCAGATCCTGGAGAAGTCCCCCGCGGCGCTGGAGCTCGGCCGTGCGGTGGTCGAGCTGGGGACCGCGCTCGCGGAGGCCGACCAGGAGGGCGAGGCCCGCGACATGCTGCGCCGGGGGCTGGACCTCGCCCAGCGCTGCGGCGGCACCGCGCTCGCCGACCACGCCCACGCCGAGCTGGTCCGGTACGGCGCGCGCCCTCGCAGGCGCGCGCAGACCGGGTGGGCGGCCCTGACCCCCGCCGAGAAGCGGGTCGCCCAGCTCGTGGTGGACGGCAGGAAGAACAGGGAGATCGCGCAGCTGCTGTTCGTCTCGCAACGGACCGTCGAGCTGCACCTGACCAACATCTACCGGAAGCTGAACGTCTCCAGCCGCGTCGCGCTCGTCAAGGCGGGATGAGCCGGGCGGAGCGCCGCCGCTATCTCCTGGCCGCGGCGCTCCGCTCCGCGCGGCGCTCGGTGAACCGGCTGGCCTGGGCGTCGAGCTTGTGCAGGAAGGTCGCCAGGTCCTCCCGGGCGGCCTCGCCCCGGGCGGTGAAGTCCGCGCGTTCGAAGATCTGCCAGTGCCGCAGGATGGGCATGATGACCTTGTCGTGGTGGAGCCGCAGGTCGTAGATCCCGGCATTGGCGATCATCATGGCGAAGCGCCGGAAGCCGGCCTGGCCGGCGCCGGGCATCTCGAAGTTCATCACCACGTCCCGGATCGCCTCCATCGTCTCGTCGGGCGCCAGCTCCAGCGCCGAGCCGACCAGATTCCGGTAGAAGAGCATGTGCAGGTTCTCGTCGGCGGCGATGCGGGCCAGGAGCTGCTCGCCGATCGGGCAGCCCGTGGCCGAGCCGGTGTTGCGGTGCGACAGGCGCGTGGCGAGCTCCTGGAAGGCGGTGTAGACCACGTTCGGCAGCAGTTCCACCGGCTCGCCGGCGCCGCCCGAGGACGTGAACTGCATACGGCGCCGCTCCAGGTCCACCGGATCGACCGCCCGGGTCACCACCAGATAGTCGCGCAGGGTGATGGCGTGCCGGGCCTCCTCGGCCGTCCAGCGGTAGACCCACTCACCCCACGCGCCGCCCGACCCGAGGGCGGTCATGAGGTTGTGGTGGTAGGCGGGCAGGTTGTCCTCGGTCAGCAGATTCACGATCAGCGAGGCCCGGGCCGCCGGGTCGATCCGGGTGTCCTCCGGCCGCCAGTCCTCGCCGCCGAGCAGGGCGAAGTCGCGCCCCTGGCTCCAGGGCACGTAGTCGTGTGGATTCCAGTCCCGCACCACCGCCAGGTGGCGTTCCATGTTCTCGGCCACGACCGGCTCCAGCTCCCAGAACAGGGTCGCCGACCGCTCGTGGTCAACCGTGCTGCTCACGTGCGCAACCTCCTTGAAGTGATCGGGGGGGGACCGCGGAGCGGGGACGGCCGGAGCGGCCGTCCCCGCCACGACCGGCTCAGGCCACGCCCACCGAGCTGTTGCGCTCGATGTGGTCGATGACGGCTGCGACGGTCTCCAGCTCGCCGGCGATCTCGTCGGGGGTGGCCACGCCGAACTTCTCCTCGACGGCGACCATAATCTCCACCATCGACAGCGAGTCGATGTCCAGGTCGTCGCGGAGGTGCCGGTCGAGCTGCACCTCGTTGACCGGCAGGCCGACGACCTCGTTGACGATCTCGGCCAGCTCTGCCAGAAGTCGTTCCTTGCTCATCTCGTTCTCCTCGGTTGTCGCCGCCGTCCGGGCGGCATGGTTGCCGTTACGTTGTGATCTGGTCGGTGATGCGGTTGCGGTGCGGGCGGATGGTCCGGGTCAGTGCTCGAAACGCCGCACGACGAGGGTCGCGTTGTGCCCGGCGAAGCCGAACGAGTTGCTCATCGCCACCCTGACGTCGTGCTCCTGCGGCCGGTGCGGCACGAAGTTCAGCCCGGCGTCCTCGGGGTCGTCGCAGTTGATGGTCGGCGGCACGATGCCGGTGAGCAGGGCCTGCACCGTCGCGATGAGCTCGACGGCGCCGGCCGCACCGATCATGTGCCCTGTCATGGACTTCACCCCGGTGATGGGGATGTTGGGGGCGTGGTCGCCGAACACCCTGCGGATGGCGGCGGCCTCGGTCCGGTCGTTGAGCACGGTGCTGGTGCCGTGCGCGTTGATGTGGTCGATCTCGGAGGCGGCCACGCTGGCGTCGTCCAGCGCGAGCTGCATGGCCCGGCGGGCGCCGAGCCCCTCCGGGTGCGGCGCGGTCGGGTGGTAGGCGTCGCTGGTCGCCCCGTACCCCACGACCTCGGCGAGGATCGGGGCGCCGCGGCGCTCGGCGGAGCGGGCGTCCTCCAGCACCAGGACCCCGGCGCCGGCGGCCATGACGAACCCGTCCCGGTCCTTGTCGAAGGGACGGCTGGCCCGCTGCGGGTCGTCGTTGCGGCGCGACAGCGCCCTGGACATCGCGGTCGAGCCGATGTCGAAGGAGGTGATGGAGTTGTCGGCGCCGCCGGCGATGACCGCGTCCACGTCACCGCGCTGGATCATCCGCATCGCCTCCCCCACCGCCGAGGTCCCCGACGCGCAGGCCGTGCTCACCGCGCCGGAGGGTCCGGTGGCGCCCACCTTGAGGGCGATCTCACCGGCGGCGCAGTCGATCGAGGTGGCCGCCGACAGCCACGGCGCCAGGGCGCGGTGGCCGCGCTCGTCGAGCGTCAGCGTGCCGGACTGCACCAGCGCGGTGGGACCGTACCCGGAGCCGATGAGCACCCCGACCCGGTGGGTGTTGGCGTCGTCGATGACCAGCTTGGAGTCCTCGATCGCCTGCATCGCCGCCGCGACGGCGAACTGGGCGTACTTGTCGATCCTGCGGCTGACCGTGCGGGGCATGTACTCCAGGGGGTCGAACCCGGTCACCTCTCCGGCGATCTTCACCGGGAGGTCGGTCGTGTCGAAGGAGGTGATCGGCCCCACGCCGCTCCGGCCCGCCAGCAGCGCGTCCCAGAAGTTCTGGACGCTCAGCCCGACCGGCGAGATGACGCCCTGTCCCGTGATGACGACACGCCGCTGTCCGTACGTTCTCATGAGTGCTGTCCCTCCATTTCCGTGAGGTCGGCCGGCACGTCCTCCAGCCGCACCGGTATCCAGACGACGGCCACGCGGCCGGCGGCGCTCTCCTGCGCCGCCTGCCACAGCTCCTTCTTCAGCCCCACCCGGTCGTCCACGACCGCGTGGTACGGCCCGGGCCGACCGTCACCGGCCGCGGTGGGCTCCCGCACGAACCGGAAGCGCGAGCTCCCGGCTCCCCCCTTGTCGAGCTGGGCCTGCAGCCAGCCGTAGCCGCCGTTGTCCAGCACGATGTACAGCACCCCGATCCCCTCGTCGACCAGGACGTCGAGGTCGGCGCCGAGCTTGCCGAAGGCGCCGTCCCCGACGAAGGCGGCCACCGCGTGGTCCGGGGCGGCGAGCTTCACCCCCGCCGCGGCGACGGCGCCGAAGCCGAGGCTGGTCTGCTCCGAGGGCACGATGGAGTCGGCCGAGGCGCCACAGCTCCAGAAGGGGTAGAAGTAGGACCACATGTCCTGCAGGCCGTTCTCCTGCACCAGGATCCGCTTGGCCGGCAGCACCTCGTCGAGGACGTGCAGGACCTCGGCGATGTGGATCCCGGGCAGCTCGGCCACCCGCCGCCGCTCGGCGGCCACCCGTCCGGCCGACCGGCTGTGGCAGCTCCGCACGGAGTCGGCCCACTCCGGATCGGCCCCGTTGCCCTCCTCGGCGAGACCTGCCAGCCAGGTCCGTACGGCCGCGCCGCCGTCGCCGATGACCACCGGTCCGCCCCATTCGGCCGACACCTCGGCCGGTTCGAGGTTGACCTGCAGCACGTCGGTGCCGGGGCCGGCGAAGCCGGGCCGGTAGGTGGCCGTCTCCTCCAGCCTGCTGCCGAGGGCCACCACCAGGTCGGTCCCGGCCCACAGCGGATGCGACTCCTCGGGGGCGTAGAGGCCCGCCAGGCCGCAGAAGAGCGGGTGGTCCTCGTCGACGCTCCCCCGGCCGGTCGCGGTGACGAAGATCGCCGCGCCGAGCCGTTCGGCGAGCCGCTCCACCTGGCCGTCGGCGTTGCGGTGCCGCATCCCGCCGCCGACCAGCAGGACGGGGCGGCGGCTGGCGCGCAGCGCCGCCAGCGAGGTCTCCAGCGCCGGCCCGTCCGGCGTGGGGCGGTGCGTCCGCGGCAGCCGCCACGGACGGCCGCGGACCACCTCGGCCTCCAGCAGGTCGGCGGAGAACTCAAGGTAGACGGGGCCCGGCGCGCCGTTGGCGGCGACCAGGAAGGCGCGCTCGATGGCGGGCACGACCCGGTCGGGGTGGTCGACCCGGTGCGCCCACTTGACCACGGGCGACAGCATCGCCATCTGGTCCAGCTCCTGGAAGGCCCCCGAGCCCCGCGCGCTGGCGGAGGTGCCGGAGGCCAGCACGACCATCGGCGCCCCGGAGCAGCGGGCCTCGACCAGGCCGCCCACGACGTTGGCGGCCGCGGGGCCCTTGCCGATGACGCACACCGCGGTCTGTCCCGACCTGAGCGCGTGACCGGCCGCCATGAAGGCCGCGGCGCGCTGGTCGCGGCAGAGCACCATCCTGACGTCGGTGGGTTCGAGCGCCTTCAGCGGGACGAGGTCGTCGTCGGGCAGTCCGAAGACCGTCTCGACGCCGCTCGCCCGGAGGAAGTCGACGGCCGCGTGCCACGCGCTCGCGTAGCCGGCGCTGTCGGTGAGGGTCATCGGCTGCCCACCGCCTCGGCCTTGTCCGAGGCGAACTCGGCGACGATCTGGGAGATGAGCAGCGGCTTGGCCGTCCGCTCCTTGCGGTGGCTGACGTAGTTGGCCATGATCCCGAAGCCGCCGAAGGGCTGGTTGCCGTCGTCGATGTCCAGCAGGGTCTCGTCGACGGCCACCATGTGCCGCTTGCGCAGGTGCTCGACGAGCTCGGCGGCGTCGCCGTACACCATCGCCCCCATGGCCCGGTCCTGGTAGTAGCCCGTCGACAGGCGCTCGTAGACCTGCTTGAGGTCGGTGTAGGTGACGATGTTGAAGATGGGGGAGAAGATCTCGCTGAGCGCCATCTTCTCCTTCACCGACCGCAGCAGCACCGTCGGCTGGATCTGGCGGGTGCGGAAGTCGATCTGGCCGCCGTAGATGATGTGGCTGTCGTTGTCCCGGAGGAACTCGGCCGCCTCGACGATCGCGCTCGGGTAGCACATCGGCCCGTAGTCCGCCTCCGGGTCGTCGTACTCGCCGAAGGTCATCGCCGACAGCCGCTTGACGAGCGCCTCGACGAACCTGGGGGCGTCGGACTCGGGGACGAAGAAGACGTCGGGCCCGAAGCAGTCCTGCCCGGAGTTGAGCATCCGGATGCGGATGGCGTCCTCGGAGGCCAGGTCGACGTCGGCCCCGGGGGTCAGGATGAACGGGTTGGCGCCCTGCCCGAACAGGATGAAGATCTGCTCCGGCGACAGGTCCGCGCGGATGGTCTCGGCGTTCTGGTAGGTGCCGGTGAAGACCACGACGTCGGCCTCGCTCACCGGGCCCTCCCGGAACTTCCGCTGGCTCAGCGAGGTCATCTCGACCGGGATCCCGTGCACCGGCGCCAGCAGCTCGTGCAGCCGCCAGGTCTGGTCGGCTACCTGGGTGGAGGGCCGCACCACGATGCTCTCGGTGAACAGCGCCGGCACCATCAGATACAGCACGTAGGACGACAGCAGCACGTTGGAGGACATGAAGACCGCCATCTTGTCCACCTTGGACGGCCCGTTGCGGACGACCTCCTCGACCGCGCCGGCGATCGTGTGCAGCGCCGCGTCGATCTCCATCTCCACCGACTTGTAGTCGGAGATCTCGGTGAGGATCTCGATGACGGCGTCGGCGTCGGTGTGCAGGAAGTCGGCCAGCGCGCGCAGGCCGGCCACCCGCTCGGCGAACGGCACCTTCGCCAGGTCGCCGGGGAGCTCGGCGTCCGCGGGCTCCGGCACGGCCCGGTGCGGCCGTAATCGGGCGGGCCGGTAGACGGCGTTCTCGGCGAGCTTGCGCAGCAGCCTGATGTCGGGCTTGCCGGCGCCGTTGACCGGCAGGGCGGGCAGCACGACGACCTTGTTGGGGTGCTCGTAGGACGGCAGCAGCGAGCAGATGGCGGTGCGCCAGTGCGCCGCCGACGCCTCGTTCGGGTCCTCCACGAAGAAGACCAGCTGGCTGCCCTGCCGCTCGTCCTCGACCCCCACGACCTTCACCGGGCGCCCGCAGAACTCCGCCTTGCGCTGGATGGCCTCGGGGTAGAGGTTGTGTCCCATCCGGTGGACGGCGTACTTGCGGCCCATCACCACGAGGTTGCCGCCCGGCATCCAGTAGCCGAGGTCGTCGGTCGGGTACAGCTCCGTCTCGACCGGCACGATCGTGCCGTCGGCCGCGAGATACCCCTCCATCATGCTCGGCGACGACACGAAGATCTCACCGACCTTGCCGGTCTCCACCGGCTCCCCGTCGGCGCCCAGGACGCGCACGTCCACGTCGGTGAGCGGCCGCCCGCACGCCACCGGGTTGGCGAGGTTGGCCAGGGCGATGTTGCCGGCCTCGTTGCTGCCGTAGCCGTCGAGCAGCGGGCGGCTGAAGGTGCGCTCGAACCGTTCGGCCAGCGACGCGGGCAGCGGCGCCCCGCCGGTGCAGAACATGCGCACGGTGCTCAGCTCGCGCAGGGTCCCCGGCCTCCGCTGGGCCAGGGCGTGCAGGCCGTGGTAGGTCGACGGCGTGGCGTCGATCACCGTGACGCCGGCGATGGCGGCCAGCCGCACGGCCAGGTCGAGCCGGTCCCGCGGCGCGATCACCAGGGAGCAGCCGACCGTCCACTGCAGGATCGCGAGCGTCAGCCCGTAGAAGTGGGAGAAGGGCAGCAGCGGCAGCAGCACGTCCTCCGGGCGGTAGCCCATGCGCTCCCGGGTGCGCTGCAGGTCGTTGAGGAAGGCCCGGCCCGAGCGCACGACGCCCTTGGCGGAGCCGGTCGACCCCGAGGACCAGGTGATCAGCGCGTCGGTGCGGGCGTGCCAGGCCGACAGGGAGAGGAACTCCGCCCCCACCTCGCGGCGGCGCGCCTCCTCGGCCAGCGAGTGGATCGCCAGCGTGTCGGTGCCGGCGACGAGGTCGCTGAGGTCGGTGAGGTCGGCGCTGTCGGTGATGAGCAGGCGGGCCCCGGAGACCGAGCTCGTCCTGCGCCGTTCAGCCGCCGTCTCGCGGTGGTCGACCAGCACGATCGACGTGTCCAGGTGCATCAGGGCCAGCAGCACCGCGACGTACTCGGCGGAGTTGTCAGCGCTGATCATTACGCGGTCGCCGGCGGTCACCGAGTGTTCGCTCAGGACCGCGGCCATTCCGAGGGCCAGCTCCTCGATCTCGATCGAGGTGTAGGTAGCGGTGGAAGTCACGATTTTTCCGGTCGCCCAGTCCAATGTCTCATCCATTCGTTGCGAGCAGTCAGGGGTTCTTCTCAGCTCGGCAGGCTTCTCAGCTCGACAGGCTTCTCAGCTCCTCGGCGAGGACGCCGATGGTGTGTTCGATCTGCTGCGGGGTGTGCTCGGAGGTGACGAAGAACCGGAGACGGACCAGCTCCTCGGGCACCGCGGGATAGAGGATGGGGTTGGCGCTGATGCCCCGGTCGAAGAGCCTGTTGGCCAGCGCCAGGCACTGCTGGGAGTCGCCGACGATGCACGGGACGACCGGCGAGTCGGCGCTCACGCCGGTGTCGACGCCGGCCTCCTTGGCCAGCCGCAGGAACAGCTCGGAGTTGCTCCGCAGCCGCTCCAGGCGCTCCGGCTCCTCGCGCATCACCTGCAGGGCGGCGAGGGCGGCGGCCGCGTTGGGCGGGGTCATCCCCACGCTGTAGACGAAGCCGGGGACGGTGTACTTCAGGTAGTCGACGAGGTCGCGGGAGCCGGCGACGTAGCCGCCGCAGCTCGCCCCGGCCTTGGACAGGGTGCCCGACCACAGCTCCACCTGGGAGCGGTCGATGTCGAAGTAGTCGCCGACGCCGCCGCCGGACTTGCCGACCGTCCCGAGGCTGTGGGCCTCGTCGATGAGGAGGACGGCCCCGTGGCGGTTCTTGGTCTCGATGATGGCCGGCAGGTCGGCGATGTCGCCGTCCATGCTGTAGACCCCTTCGATGATGACCAGCGCCCTGCGGTACAGGTGGCGGTGGCGTCTGAGCACCTCCTCCAGCGCGGCCGGGTCGTTGTGCGCGAAGGGCCGGCGGGTGGCGCCGGACAGGTGGCACCCCTGCAGGATGCTGTCGTGGGCCAGCTCGTCGTGGACGATGAGGTCGCCCGCCCCGACGAGGTGCCCGATGACGGAGACGTTGGTGGCGTGCCCGCTGACCATGACCACCGCGTCCTCGGTGCCCAGCAGGGCGGCCAGCTCGGCTTCGAGCTCGTGGTGGATCGGCCGGTTGCCGGACAGGAAGCGGCTGGCCGAGACCGAGGTGCCGTAGCGTTCGACGGCCTCGCGGACCGCGGCGTTGACCTTCGGGTGCCCGGAGAGGCCGAGGTAGTTGTAGCTGGAGAAGCTGATCAGCTCCTTGCCCTCCACCACGGTCGTCGAGCTGATGTTGGCCTGGTGGTCGATGAAGTAGGGGTTGCGGCCGATCCCCTTCATGAACTCCCGGTGCTCGACGAGGTCGGCCCAGCCCTCGATGCCCGTCTCCATCGCGACCCGCTGCCGCGGCACCGCCGCGTCGGGGACCGCGGCGGTGACCGCGACGGGGGCGACGTCCGGGACGGGGGCGGCGGGGACCTCGGGGGCCACGCCGATCCGCGCGGCTACGGCGGCGACCACCTCGTCGATGGCCGGCCGCTTGGCCAGGCCGGTCAGGCCGCCGGCCAGCGCGGGCCAGACACCCTGGAGCGAGGTCCGCAGCTCCGTGATCATCAGCGAGTCGAAACCGAGCTCCTCGACCAGGAGGGTCCGGCCGGTCAGCTGCTCGATCGGGAACGCGCCGATCCTGGCGATCTGCTCGCAGACCCGGTCCCGGACGGCGGCGGACCCGCCGGGCGGCGCCGCGGCCGGGACCGCCTGCGGGGCCTGGGCCGGTACGGCCCGCTGGGCCTGCTGGGCGAGGAGCGCCTCGCCGGCGGCCGGCGGCAGGCCGGCTCCGGCCCCCGCTCCGGCCCCGGCGGCGCGCAGCAGGGCGATCTGCTCACGGAAAAGGCTGACGATCTCGCTCACATGACTCTCCTCCGCTGTGGACGGGTATGCGGGACCCGGCTGCGCGGCGGGCGCGGCCGGCCCCGGCTGGGCGGCGGATACGGGCACCGCGGGCCCGGGCCGTACGGCCTGCGCCGCGGCCGCCGGCCGTGCGGCCGGCATCGGGAAGGGGGGCAGCGCGTGGACCTTGCGCAGCAGCGGCGAGGGCGGCAGGTCCACGACCGTCCGGCGGCTGTCGTCGGGCGGCGTCACCGGCACCCCGAGCACCGCGAGCTGGCCCAGCCCGCTCAGGAAGCTGCGGCCGCCGTCGGGGGTGTCGCCGGACAGCGCGACGTAGTGGCAGCCGTTCTGGTCGCCCAGGGTCCGCCGGGTCATCGCCAGGAGCGAGCGGCCCCCGCTGACCTGGACGAAGATCCGGGCGCCCAGCTCGTGGGCGGCGAGCGTGGCGTCGGCGAAGCGCACCGGCGACGAGGCGTGTCCCTCCCACAGCTCGCGCAGGGCCGCGGGATCCTCGGCGCGCGCGCCGCTGACGCACGAGACGAAGGCCGCGTCCGCGGGGCGGCCGATCTCACGCAGCTCCAGGTCCTTGCGGACGTCGGCGCGGACGCCTTCGAGCAGGGGGGTGTGGAAGGCGTTGGAGACCGCCAGCGGCTGGGCGCTGACGCGCGCCGCCGCGCACCGCTCGGCGAGCGCGGCCAGGCCCTCCGGCATCCCGGCGACGACCGTCTGCCGCGGGTGGTTGAAACACGCGGGCCACACGCCGTCGATCCCCTCCGACAGCTCGGCGGTCGCGGCGGCGTCGGCCTGGACGACGAGCATCCCGCCGCCCTCGCCGGTCTCCGCCCGCCGCATGACGGCGCCGCGGCCGCCCATGATGCGGACCGCCTCGGCCTCGTCCATCGCCCCGGCGGCCGCGGCGGCGGGGAACTCCCCGACGCTGTGCCCGAGCGTCACCGACGGCGTGACCCCGCAGGAGCGCGCCAGGTGGGCGGCCGCGAGGCCGAGCACCCCCAGCAGGGGCTGGCACACGTCGGTGCCCCTCATCCGCTCCCGGCCCGCCTCACTGTCGGCACCCTCCCCGTAGACGCTGTCCAGGACGTCGACGCCGAAGTTCTCCCTGGCCACCGCGTCGAGCGCGCCGGCCACCTCGCGGAAGCGGCCGAAGCGCTCGTACAGGTCCGCCAGGAGGTGGGGCCGCTGGCTGCCCTGACCGGGGAACAGGAACGCCACCGAGCGCTGCTTGGCGTCGACGGGGGCGTCGGCGGCGTACACGCCGTCGCCCAGCGAGCCGGTCCGCCCCTCCCGCAGCGCCGTACCCGCCGAGCGCAGCAGCCGGACGAGCTCGTCCCGGTCGGCCGCCACGACCGCCAGCCGCGCCTTGAGCAGCTCGCGCCCGGCGAGCGTGGCGGCGATCGACGCCTGCGACAGCCCGGGGTCGGCGGCGAGGTGGTCGAGGAACCGGTCGAGATAGTCGGCCAGCAGCTCCGCCGAGCCGGCGGAGAACAGGAACAGCTCGGCGCGGGGCGGCTCCGGCTGCCCGGCCGGCTCGGGGCCGGCCGGGGCCTCCTCCAGCACGACGTGCACGTTGGTCCCGCCGAAGGCGAAGGAGTTGATGCCCGCGCGGCGGACGGCGGAGCCGGTCCGCGGCCAGGGGATGTTGGCGTCCGGGATCCGCAGGGCGGCGGCCGCCGGGTCCGCCTCCGGGCCCGGCAGGGTCTCCGGCTGGCGGGGGATCACCGAGTGGTGCAGGGAGAGCGCCGTCTTGATCAGGGACGCCATGCCGGAGGCGGTGAGGGAGTGGCCGATCAGCGCCTTGACCGATCCCAGGTAGGCGGGCTCGGGCGCCGCGCCGGACTCGTTCCGGACCCGCTGCAGCGACTCCAGCTCCACCCGGTCGCCGACCGTGGTGGCGGTGCCGTGGGCTTCGATGAAGCCCACGGAGCCGGGGTCGACGCCGGCGTCGGCGTAGGCCCGGCGCAGTGACAGGCGCTGGCCCTTCGACCGCGGCGTCATCGGCCCGTCGGTGGTGCCGTCGTTGGAGCAGCCGATGCCGCGGATCACCGCGTAGACGCGGTCGCCGGCGGCCAGCGCCGCCTCCAGCGGGCGCAGGACCACCACGCCGACCCCCTCGCCGAGCACGAAGCCGTCGGCGCGGTGGTCGAAGGGCCTGCACACGCCGCTGGGCGAGACCGCGCCCACCTTGGAGAAGCCGATCAGGCTGTGCGGGATGAGGTTGACGTAGGCTCCTCCGACGAGCGCCTCGGCGCACACCCCGGTGCGGAGCGCGACGACGGCCTCGTGCAGCGCGACCAGTCCCGACGAGCAGGAGGAGTCCACCGTGAAGCTGGGTCCGCCGAGGTCGTAGAACTGGCTGACGTTGGTGGCCGCCATGTTGAGCTGCTCGCCCGGGATCGACCAGGGCTCCATGTCCATGGGGTCGGGCGTGAGATACATGAAGTCGGCGGTGCTCATCGCGAAGTAGACGCCCGTGTTCTCACGGTCGAACGGGCGCCGCTCCCAACCCGCGTCCTGGACGGCCTCGCGGGCGACGTCGAGCAGGAGCCGCTGCTGCGGGTCCATCGTCCGCACCCGCCGCGGCGGCATCCGGAAGTAGGCGGCGTCGAAGCGGTCGATGCCCTCCAGGTAGGACACCTGGTCGGTGTAGGCCTTCCGCGCCGCCCTGCGGTCGGCGGGGTCGTGGAAAACCTTGTGCTCCCAGCGCTCCGCCGGCACCGAATGAAATCGGTGCTCGCCGCCGAGCAGGATTCCCAGATATTCGTTCAGATTTCCTGCGCCGGGGAAACGGCATCCCATGCCGACTATCGCGATATCACGCATCGTGTCCCTACTTCGCGTTGGCGCTTCGCCGCATTTACAAGTCATCGCTTCCGAATTAAGCATCGCACCGGTCGGGCTTTTTTCCACCGAGGGAATTACCGAAGTCCTTGGGACTGCGGTCCCGCCCGGCGTGGTCGTCGTTCCGCGATTTCGCGAGCACGGCCTCGGCGCGCCGCACGCCCTGCCCGGACCGCACGTACAGCGCCGCCATCACGAGCGCCACGGCCCCCGCCGCGGCGGTGACCCGGAAGGCGTGGTGCCCGTCGAGGGCGTCCGTCACCTGGCCGGAGAGCGACACACCGGCCGCCAGGCCGATCACCAGGGCGCTCTGCACCCAGGCGAACCCCTCGCTGCTGCGGGCCGCGGGCACCAGCGTCTCCACGATCTCGTACATGACGATCAGCGTCGGGGCGATGGCCGCGCCGGCGACGAAGGCGCTGAGGGCCATCAGCGGCAGGCCGGTGGTGACGACGAGCGGCAGCAGGCCGACGGCCAGACACGCCGAACAGGCCAGGAACCGCTGGGCCAGCGGTGCCGTCCACTGCCGCGAGCCGTACAGCAGGCCGGTGACGAGGCTGCCGACCGACAGCGCGGCGACGAACGGGCCGGCGAGCGCGGGGCGGCCGAGATCCTCGGTGAAGGCGACCATGGAGATCTCCACCGAGCCGAGGATGACGCCCAGCGCGAGCCCGAACACCAGCACCAGGCGCAGGCCGGAGACCCTCAGGAGGGACGGCTCGCGGTGGTGCTCGGTGGCGAGCGGCGGCTCGGTGCGCCGCATGGCGGCGTAGGCCAGCCCGCCGGCCACCGTCAGGACCAGGCCCGCGACGAAGCCCGCCGCCGGGTGGAGCGCCGCGGCGAGCATGGTGGCGAGCACCGGGCCGACGATGTAGATCACCTCGTCGATGGCCCCCTCGACGGAGAAGGCCGTCTTCAGTTGCGGGGTCCCGCCCACCAGCGCCGTCCACCGGGCGCGGACCATCGGGCCCAGCGGGGGGAAGGCCAGGCCCGCGCAGACCGCCGACAGGAACAGCAGCCAGACCGCGCCCGTCGCGACGCCGGCCATGATGCCGGCCAGCCCGAGCGCGTGCAGCAGCACGACCGGTCGCAGGACCCGTCCCTGCCCGTAGCGGTCGCCCAGCCGGCCGATCCGTGGAGCGGCGAACGCCTGGGAGACCAGGATGGTGGCACCCACCGCGCCGGCGAGTGCGTAGGAGCCGGTGGCCGAGGTCACCAGCAGGATCGTCGCGATGCCCAGCATGGACATCTGCATCCGGCCCACGAAGCCCGCCAGTACGAACCGGCGTACGTCAGGCGAGGCGAGCAGTGCCTTGAAATCGTTGTCAGCCACTCGACAACAGTGCATCGCCGTACTTGCCGCGTTAAGACCGTAGCGAATGTCTTCGGTAATCTCCTCGGTTCCGCAACGGCCGGTCGATGACACTCTGGCTTCTGGCGGACATCGTCTCGCCGCTCCCAAACAAACGCGGAAAAGGGGATGCAATGACCGACGCGATAGGCGCCTATTACGACGTCATCATCATGGGCGGCGGACCGGCCGGGTCGACGCTGGGCGCACAATTGGCGCGCACCACCAATTTGAGCACGGCGATTTTCGACAAGGCGCAGTTCCCGCGCGAGCACATCGGCGAGTCGCTCGCGCACCCCACCACGCCCGCGCTGGAGGAGATCGGCGCGCTGGACAAGATGATGTCCAGCGACTTCAAGGTACAGAAGTTCGGCGGCCTCTTCCGATGGAACAAGACGCCCAACGTGGGCTTCTTCGACCACGACTCGTATCTGGAGGACGGGGTGCACCGCTGGGCGGCCCACGTCAACCGCTCCGAGTTCGACCACATGCTGCTGCAGCACGCCGCCGAGTGCGGGGTTTCGGTGTTCGAGGAGACGACGGTCTCGGCCTTCGACCGGCTGGAGGACGGCTGCGAGGTCACGCTCAACGACGGTCGCAAGATCCGCTGCGGCTACTTCGTCGACGCCTCCGGGCGCCGCAACAGCATCGCCTCCAAGAAGAAGCGCAACTACCTGTCGGGCTACAAGAACATCGCGATCTGGCAGCACTACACCGGCGCCCAGCACGCCTACGACATCCCCGAGGACTGGAACATCTTCCGGGAGAAGAGCCTGTCCCCCATCGCCTGCTCGGCCTTCTCCGACGGCTGGTGCTGGTACATCCCGGTCCCGAAGATCATCGACGGTGAGCGCGTGATGACGCACTCCGTCGGGATCGTGACCATCCCCGCGATCCTCAAGGAGCCGGGCAAGGACTTCACCGACCTCGAGCAGTTCACCAAGGCGATCAAGGAGATCCCGCTCGTCGGCGAGCTGGTCAAGAACGGCACGCCGATCTCCGACAAGATGCAGACCGCCACCAACTACTCCATGATCAACGACCAGTTCGCCGACTTCGACGAGCGCTGGATCCTGGTCGGCGACGCCGCCTACTTCGTCGACCCCCTGTTCTCCTCCGGGGTGGCCTTCGCCATGCACCACGGCCTGTCGGCCGCCACCGTGCTCAAGGCGACCTTCGACGACAGCGTCGACGAGCAGCACAAGCGGGACCTGTGGCACGACTACGACATGGAGTGGCACGGCATCGCCGAGTCCTTCTCGCTCTCGATCGACCAGTGGTACCACGCGATCGGCAAGAGCAACCCGGACAGCATCTACTGGCGCACCCGGGGACAGGACGTCACCACGGAGGTCCGCGAGCAGACCTTCCAGATCCTGCTCAGCACGACGATGGAGCCCGACCTGCTGCGGGTGCTGACCAACCCCGACGGCACCCAGGCCGACCTCGACGCCGAGGGCCCGTACATGAAGGCCTACGGCATGGCCGACCCCGGGCGGATCGGCGACGACGACCTCGTCGCCCTGGCTCCCGGCGCGACGATCCGCAAGAGCCTCGGCCTCGACATCCCGGGCTTCAAGGGCTTCGCTCCGCCGCCGCCCTTCGAGCTGTCGCCGGAGGAGCGGGCCGCCCTCACCAAGTACTGGGAGGACCCGGTCAAGAACGGCGACGCGGTGATCTCCCCCCTGTCGCAGCCCCTCCCCTGCCACCGCTACTCGGTCGAGGGCGCCGCCGGCGGCGTCGAGGTGCGCAGCTTCGACGAGGTCGACGGCGGCAAGGTCGTGTGGGACTGCCTGCAGGACGGCGGCATGCGCTACCGCGACCTTCAGGAGAACCTCAACGAGCTCCAGCTCCACCTGGTCAAGCTCCTGTGGCGGACCGGTGTGGTCACCGTGACGCCCGCCTCGTCCACCTCGACCGGCTGAAGGGAAGTGCCGAGATGGGGATACTCACCGGGAAGAACCTGCTCGTCACCGGCGTGCTGACCGAGGCGTCCATCGCGTTCAACGTGGCCAAGGTCGCCCAGGAGCAGGGCGCGAAGGTCGTGCTGACGGGATTCGGCAGGATGAGCCTCGTCCAGCGCACGGCCCGGCGGCTGCCCGACCCCGACACTCCCGTCATCGAGCTCGACGTGACCGACGACAGCCACCTCGCCAGCCTCGCCGAGCGGGTCGGCGAGCACGTCGACCGCCTCGACGGGGTGCTGCACGCGGTGGCCTTCGCCCCGGAGGCCGCGCTGGGCGGCGGCTTCCTGGAGACGTCGTGGCCGGACGTCGCGACGACGTTCCAGGTGTCGACCTACTCCCTCAAATCGCTCAGCGTCGCGTGCGCGCCGCTGATGCCCGCCGGGGGCTCCATCGTGGGCCTGGACTTCGACGCCACCGTCAGCTGGTCCTCCTACGACTGGATGGGCGTGGCGAAGGCGGGACTGGAGTCCTGCTCCCGTTACCTGGCCCGTTACCTCGGGCCGCAGGGCATCCGGGTCAACCTCGTGGCCGCCGGCCCGCTCAGGACACTCGCCGCCCGCGGCATCCCCGGCTTCGCCGGCGTCGAGGCGACCTGGGACGACAGGTCGGCGCTGGGCTGGAAGGCCGACGACTGCGAACCGGTGGCGCGCGCCTGCGTCGCCCTGCTCTCCGACTGGTTCCCGGCGACGACCGGAGAAGTGATTCACGTGGATGGAGGCTTCCATGCAATGGGTGACTGAGAAACGCGCCGCCTACCGGATCGGCGCGGCGGCCGGGCTCGGCGGCGTGACGCTGGCCGTGATCGCCGCGCTGTCGGTGCCGATGACCATGCAGGACCCGTTCGCCGACATCTCCGCGGCCGACTACATGAACGGCATCGTGTCGGCGCCCGCGCTCTGGGTGCTGCTCCACCTCGCCGTCACCGTGGGGACCGCGCTCAAGCTGGTCGGCCTGATCACGATCGGCGAGACCTTCGAGAAGTCCTCGGCCAGGCCGCTGGCGCTGATCGGCAACGGTCTCGCCATCGCCGGCGTGTCACTGCTGATCACCACCTACGCCCGCGACGGATACGTCCACACCTTCATGGCGGAGACCTGGCAGAAGGCCGGCGCCGGCGGCGACGCCTACGAGGCCATCTTCGCCTCCAGCACCCGGACCGCCTACTCCACGGAGATAACCGGGGTGCTGCTGGTGCTGGGCCTGGCGCCCCTGGCGTACGGCGGCGCCATGCTCCTCAGCTCGCTGTACGCCCGCTGGGTCGGCTGGCTCGGCGTCGTCGGCGGCGTGGGCGGCGTGGTGACCGCCGGCTACCTCTACTCCACCGGACTGACCGACCTCGGCTACGGCGTGCTCTACCCGCTGTTCGGCATGGCGATCCCCACGGTCTGGCTGGTCGCCGCGGCCCTGCGGGTCTGGCGCGCCACCGCCACCGTCCCGAGCCCGGCTCCGCAGCCGGTCGCGGCCCAGGGAGCCCTCGGATGACCCTGCTCGACGAGACCCGCGTCCCCAGCACCGCGCCCGCGGCCGGGGACGCGGACCCCAGGGACCCCCATCCGCGCCTGGCGACGTTCTTCGACCCCGGATCGCTGACGCTCCTGGCCCCCGCCGACGGCAGCGGGGTGCTCGCCGGCATCGGCCGGGTGCAGGGCGTCAAGGCGGTGGCCTTCGCCAGCGATCCCCGCGTACAGGGCGGCGCGATGGGCTCGGCGGGCTGCGAGCACATCGTCCGCGCCTACGACACCGCGGTGCACGGCCGCCTGCCGATCATCGGGCTCTGGCACTCCGGCGGCGCCCGGCTGGCCGAGGGCGTGGCCTCGCTCCACGCGGTGGGCCGCGTCTTCGCGGCCATGACCCGCGCCTCCGGCGTCGTGCCGCAGATCTCCGTCGTGTTCGGCCCCGCCGCGGGCGGGGCCGCCTACGGCCCCGCGCTGACCGACATCGTGATCATGTCCGCCCAGGGCCGCATCTTCGTCACCGGGCCCGACGTGGTGCGCAGCGTCACCGGCGAGGACGTCGACATGGCCACGCTGGGCGGGCCCGACCCGCACAGCCGCAAGAGCGGCGTCGTGCACGTGGTCACCAAGACCGACGAGGAGGCGTTCGCCAGAGCCCGGACCCTCACCGGGCTGCTGGGCGAGCAGGGCGGCGTGCCCGGCGAGGTCGCCGAGATCGACTTCTCGACGCTGCTGCCGGACAACCCCAAGCGGGCCTACTCCGTGCAGCCGGTCGTCGACGGGCTCCTCGACGAGCGTGGCGTGGAGCTGCACGCCAAGTGGGCGCCGAACATCGTGACCACGCTGGGCAGGCTCGGCGGGCGGACCGTCGGGGTCATCGCCAACAACCCCATGCGGCTCGGCGGCTGCCTCAACGCCATCTCGGCGGAGAAGGCCGCCCGCTTCGTGCGGATGTGCGATGCGTTCGGAGTCCCCCTCGTCGTCATCGTGGACGTCCCCGGCTACCTGCCCGGGGTGAGCCAGGAGTGGGACGGCGTCGTACGGCGCGGCGCCAAACTGCTCCACGCCTTCGCCGAGGCGTCGGTCCCCCGGGTCACCCTGGTCACGCGCAAGGCGTACGGCGGCGCCTACATCGCGATGAACTCCCGCGCGCTCGGCGCGACCCGCGTCTTCGCCTGGCCGACCACCGAGGTGGCCGTGATGGGCACGGTCGCGGCCGTGCGCATCCTGCACCGCCGCCGCCTCGCCGCCTGCTCCTCCCCCGAGGAGCAGGCGGCCCTGGAGGAGGAGCTGGCCGTACAGCACGACGAGATCGCCGGCGGCCTCGGACGCGCCGTCGAGCTCGGTGTCGTCGACGAGGTCATCGCCACCCACGAGACCCGGGGTGCGATCGCGCGGGCCATCGCCTGCGCCCCGCCCACGCGGGGCAGCCACGGCAACATCCCCCTCTGATCTTGGAGCTACCGGCATGGATGACGACGTCTTCGACGCTCTGGCCAAGTTCATCGAGCAGAGCGACTTCGTCTGTCTCGGGGCGCGTGCGGCGTTGCGCAAGAAATCCATCGTGCACCACCACTATCCGGAGCTGGGCGCCGAGGAGTCGGTCCTGGCCCACCACCGCGACCTCCTCACCTTCCTGAAGACCTTCGAGCCGTCCGCACGCAGCTTCACCTCCTTCGTCGCCACCTTCGAGGGACCGCTCCACCTCACGGAGCAGGAGTACGAGGACCGGGTCTGGCGCCACCTGCAGGCCATGCACGACGAGGACAGCAAGAATTACAAATGGAATGACAAATACGACTCGGACCCCGCGTCAGCCGACTTCGCGTTCTCCGTCGGCTCGCACCCGTTCTTCGTCGTAGGACTGCACAACGGCGCCTCCCGGCCCAGCCGGCGATTCGAGAAACCGGCCCTGGTTTTCAATTCGCATATACAGTTCAACGCCCTGGGGATCAAGTTCTTCAAACTCCGCGGCAAGATACGTGCCCGTGAGCGTTCGTTCCACGGATCCGCCAACCCCAGTTTCACCACTTACAGAGAGGAGGCACGACACTACGGCGGCAGGTTCACCGAACCGGAGTGGAAGTGCCCGTTCTCGCCGAACGGAGAATGACGGTCTTGGACGTGGTCGCGCACTTCTTCCTCGGCGTCGTCGTCGTGCTGTCCTGCGCGCACCTGGCCGGCTCGCTGGCCCAGCGTCTGGGGCAGCCCCGGGTGGTCGGCGAGATCTGCGCAGGTCTCGCGCTCGGCCCCTCACTCCTGGGCAACCTCAGCCCCGAGCTCGCGGACCTGCTCCTGCCGCGCGACATCCTGCCGATGATCGACGGGCTCTCCCAGCTCGGCCTGGTGCTGTTCGTGTTCGGCGTCGGCCAGGAGCTGGCCTCCACGCGGCTGCGCGGGACCGCCAGGCAGGGGCTGCTGATCAGCCAGGCGTCGATGGCCGTGCCGTTCGTCGCGGGCGTGCTCGTCGCCATCCCGCTGATCGGCGGCTCCGGCGGGACGGCCGAGCACCCGGCGGCCTCCGTGCTGTTCGTCGGGTGCGCGCTGAGCATCACCGCCTTCCCCGTGCTGGCCCGCCTGCTCAGCGACCTCGGCATCGGCCGCACCCGTCCGGGACAGCTCAGCCTGCTCGCCGCCGCGGTGGGCGACGGGGCCAGCTGGCTGCTGCTGGCCGTCGCCCTGGCGGTGGCCGGCGGCTCGGGGCCCGGCGGCCTGCTGGTGAGCGCGGCCGGCGCGCTCGTCGTCACCATCGCCTTCCTCGGCCCCGTGCGCCTGGGGCTGGCCCGCTGGGCCGACCGGGCCGGGCCGGCGTCCCCGATCTCCGGCGGCGTCCTGCCGGTCGTGGCGGTGGCGGCGACGGCGGCCCTGACCGCGGTGATCGGCATCCACCAGCTCATCGGCGCGCTGCTGGTCGGCATCGCCTGGCCGGCCCACCGCCAGGGGGCCGCGGCGCTCATGGAGACGTCCAAGTCGGTGCTCCTGCCGTTCTTCTTCCTGAGCTTCGGGTTGAGCGTCGACCTCGGCTCGCTCCAGATGGACGGGGCCACCATGGGCGCCCTGGCCGCCCTGCTCACCGCCGCCGTCGTCGGCAAGATCGCCGGACCCGGCCTGTGCGGCCGGCTCACCGGGCTGTCCTGGCGCGAGTCCTTCATCCTGGGCTCCCTGCTGAACACCCGCGGCCTCACCGAACTGGTGGTGATCCAGGTCGGCTACCAGGCCGGGCTCATCGACCAGCGGCTGCTGGCCATCCTGACGGTCGTCGCGCTGGCCACCACCGTCATGACCGCGCCCCTGCTCCGGCTGGCCGGCCTGCGCCCGCCGGGCGCCCGCACCCGGCGGGCGGCCACCGGACCGGCCCCGCCCCCGGCTGGAACGTCCGCCCCCGTGCCCCCCGTCCCAGCCGAAACCCCCCTCCCGGCACCTCCGGTCCCAGCCGAAATGCCCGTACCGGCGCTCCACAACTGAATCTTTCGATACTCAGGCGATCCCCCTGGTTCACATCCGGCGACCTTGGTGAATTTCTATTGTCGCTGGCCCGGAGGACTGACTACCTTCAGATCTGACCGCGATCGGAACCGGCCTGGAATTGAGGGTGATCCTGATGGTGGAGTTCAAAGTGCTCGGACCGTTGGAAATCAGTTCAGGCAGCCGGGCCTGGCGACTTACCGCTCCCCGGCAGCAGCAGATCATGGGGCTGCTGCTGCTCTCCGCCAACCAGATTATCGACGCCAACTCCCTGATCCTCGAACTGTGGGGAGAGAATCCCCCGAAAAGCGCCATGACCACTGTCCAGACCTATATTTACCAGCTCCGTAAACTGTTCGATCACGAGGGGATCCACACCACCGCGGCGGAGATCCTGACCACCAGGCCACCTGGTTACAGCCTGGAGGTGAGCCCCGAGCAGATCGACGTGTTCGCCTTCCGCGAGCTCGTCCAGAAAGGGCGGGCACATCTGGACGGCGGGGACCCCGAAAAGGCGTCCCGGTGGCTGCGCCAGGCCCTGGAGCTGTGGACCGGGCCGCCGCTCATGGGCATCACGGCCGGCCGTGTCCTCGAGGGCCACCTCGCCGACCTGGAGGAGCAGCGGCTCCGCGCCCTGGAGATGCGCATCGACGCCGACCTGCAGACGGGCCGGGGCCGCGAACTCATCGGTGAGCTCAGGTTCCTGGTGGCGACCAACCCGCTCAACGAATGGTTCCACGGCCGTCTCATGACGGCGCTGTGCCAGGTCGGCCGGCGCAACGAGGCGCTGGGCGCCTACCGGGAACTGCAGGCCGTACTGGACCGCGAGCTCGGGCTGGAGCCCTCCTACGAGCTGCGGCGCCTGCGCTACCGGATGCTGGACAGCCAGCCCGTCCCGGCGCGGGCGGCCTCTCACATGCACGACATCGCAGCGGCCGTATAAGGCCGCACAGCCTCCCCCGAGGTCATATGAGAAGGAAGGGATAGGTCGTGAAGGCACTTGTCCTGGCGGGCTGGGCGAGGGCGCGGCTGCGGCCTCTCAGCCACACCGCGCAGAGACAGCTCCTCCCGGTCGCCAACCAGCCGGTCCTCTTCCTCGGCCTGGAGGCCATCAGGAAAGCCGGGATCTCCGAGGCCGCGATCGTCGTGGACAGGGACGACCGGGTCGTCCGCGAGGCCGTCGGCACCGGCGCGGCGTTCGGGCTCGACGTCTCCTACATCTACCAGGACACCCCCCGCGGCCTCGCGCACTGCGTGCTCATCGCCCGGGACTTCCTGCAGGACGACGACTTCCTGGTCCACCTGGCCGACAACGTCATCCTGCGCGGCTTCGACGGGCTGCTGACGGACTTCCGGCTACGTGACCGCCCCGACGCGATGGTGATGGTCGGCCAGGCGCCCGGGTCCGGCGGCCACGGCGTCGCCCGCGTCGACGGGTCGGGCAACGTGACGGACCTGACGGAGGGGCCGGGACGGGCCGGAGAGCCGGCCCTGGTCGGCGCCTACGTCTTCACTCCCGCCATCCACCAGGCCATCCTGTGCACCAAGCCGACCTGGCGCAGGGAACGGGAGATCACCCACGCCGTCTCCTGGCTGATCGGCAACGGGGGCACCGTGCTCGCCCACACCGCCGACGGCTACTGGAGGGACACCGCGAGCGTCGACGACCTGCTGGACTGCAACCGCGAGGTCCTCGCCGGGATCGAGCCGGTGGTCCGCGGCGACGTCGACAGCGGCAGCGAGCTGATCGGCCCGGTGATGGTCGACGCGGGCGCGTCCGTCCGCCGCTCCCGCGTGGTCGGGCCCGCCGTCATCGGCGTGGGCGCGACCGTGGTGGACAGCGCGATCGGCCCCCATACCTCAATCGGTGCCGACTGTGACATACAGACCAGTACGATCGAGGCCTCCATCGTGCTTCAGGGGGCGTCGCTACGCGGAGTCGGTCCCGTCAGAGCGTCGGTGATCGGCCGTGACGCCCGTGTCTGGGCCGAGCCCGGCGGCTCGCGCCTCGTTCTCGGCGACCACAGTCAAGTATCGCTTCAGCAGTGCGTGCATTCGGGACCGCAGACGGAGGTGGCGTTGTGAACGAGCCGGATGGCCGGACTTCTCCGGCGTGGGAGGTCCTGTGGCCGGCCGCGGCGGAGAAGGAGGCGCTGGAGGTCGCCGCCCGGCTGGCCGGCCAGGGCCTGCGCGCCGGTGACCGGGTGCTGCTGACGGGAGAGAACTCCGCCGGTTTCGTGACCGCGCTGCTGGCCCTGTGCCACCTGGACGTCTCGATCGTCCTGGCCGACCCGCAACTGACCGCCGAGCAGCTGGAGCGGATCACGCGCGTGGCGAAGGTGCGCTGGGCGGTCGCGGGGGCGACGGCGGCCCGGCCCCCGCTCCCGCCCTCGTCGATACTCGACCTGGAGGTCACCGCCCGCCCGCCCGGCGCGCTCCCCGAGCCGTCGGAGAGGATCTCCCTGGAACGCTGGGAACAGCGCCGCGACGCCGTCGTCATGTGGTCGTCGGGGACGACGGGCGATCCCAAGGCCGTGGTGAAGTCCGGCCACGCCGTCATGGAGAACTCCCGGGTCACCGCCCGGGTCATGGGCTACCGGCCCGACGACGTGCTGGCGCCGCTGCTGCCCTTCTCCCACCAGTACGGCATGTCGCTGCTGCTCATCTGGTGGCTGACCGGATGCGGCCTGCTCGTCGCCCCCTACCGCAGGCTGGAGCAGGCGCTGACCGCGATGGCCGAGTCGGGGGCCACGATCGTCGACGGCTCACCGCCCACCTACCACGGCATGCTGACCCTGTTCGCCCGCACCCCCGCCCTCCTGGAGGGTCTGCGCGGGGTGCGCATGTGGTGTGTGGGCGGCGCGCCACTGCACCGGTCGCTGGCGGCGCACTTCCGCACCGCGACCGGACACGACCTGCTGGACGGCTACGGGATGACCGAGACCGGCAACATCGCGCTGACCGTCCCCGGCCGGACCGAGGGCTGCGGGGCGCCGCTGCCCGGCGTGGAGGTCCGGGTCCTCGGCGAGGACGGCGCGCCGGTGCCGGCGGGCTCCCCGGGGGAGGTCACGGTGCGCACCCCCGGCCGGCTCGAGGGCTACCTGCGGGAGGACGGCGGCCTGGAGCCCTGCGCCGAGACCTGGTTCAGGACCCGCGACCTCGGCCAGATCGACGACGGCGGCCGGCTCCACGTGTTCGGCCGGATGAACGCGGTGCACCGGATGGGGCACACGCTCTACCCCGAATACCTGGAGCGCCGGGCGGAGGAGTGCGGCGCCCCGGTGAAGGTCGTCGCGCTGGACGACGAGCGGGCCGGATCCGTGCTCGTCTTCTTCGTGCGCGACGTCACCGACGACGAGCGGGTCTGGCGGAGCAGGTTCCGCTCCTACCTGGCCGCCTACGAGCGGCCCAACGCCGTCGTGACGGTCCCCGACTTCCCCGTCAACCGCAACGGCAAGGTCGACGTGGCCGCGCTCCGGGAGAGCGCGGTGCGGATCCTCACCAAAACCGCACACCCGACGAGATGATCGGACGAGATCGAGTTGATGATGGACGCTGACATCCTGGCGCGGCTGCAGTTCACCGTCACGAGCGGTTTCCACTGGCTTTTCGTCCTGCTGACACTGGGGCTGGCGCCGATCATCGCGATCATGCACACCCGCCACGTCCTCACCGGCAACCTCCGCTTCGAGCGCATGACCCGCTTCTGGGGGCAGATCTACGTCGTCAACTACGCGCTCGGGATCGCCACGGGACTGGTCATGGAGTTCCAGTTCGGGCTGGCGTGGAGCGGCCTGACGACGTTCGCCGGCAACGTCTTCGGAGCGCCGCTGGCGATGGAGACGCTCGTCGCCTTCTTCGCCGAGTCCACCTTCCTCGGTATGTGGATCTTCGGCTGGGGGAGGCTGCCGAAGGTGCTCCACATGCTCCTGTTCTGGCTGGTCACGCTGACCGCCTACGCGTCGGCGTACTGGATCATGGTGGCGAACGGCTTCATGCACCGCCCCGTGGGACATGAGGTGCGCGACGGGGTGGCCTACCTGACCGACTTCGGGGCGCTGCTGACCAACTCCAGCGCCATCAACGCGATGGAACACGTCGTGGGGGCGGCCCTGCTCACCGGCGGGGCGTTCGTCGCGGGGGTCAGCGCCTACCAGTTCTCCAGGCGCACGTCCGAGGTCGACTTCTTCCGGAGCTCGCTGCGGCTCGGGCTCCTGTTCGCGGTGCCCTTCGGCATCGCCACGGTGGAGGCCGGCTTCCGGCAGTTCCCGGACCTCAACGTGGCCCAGCCGATGAAGATGGCGGTCCTGCGCGACTTCCTGCAGCCCGAGGACCGCGGACCGTACACCGTCGATCAGGTCCAGTCCATGATGGTCCAGCAGTACGGCCCCGGAGACTACGCGCCCCCGGCGTGGATCGGCTCGGCCTACGACTTCATGACGATCACGGCCTTCTTCATCGTCGTGATCTCCCTGTTCGGCGCCGGGTTCCTGATCCGCGACCACATCGTGCGCTCACGCGGCGCGGCCCTCATGGTGACGGTCATCATCCCGCTGCCCTTCATCGCGGCGACCCTCGGCTGGCTCGTGCGGGAGGTGGGCCGGCAGCCGTGGACCATCTACGGCGAGCTGCTGACCTCCCAGGCCCGCTCGTCGGTGAGCGCGGGCACCATGCTGGCCTCCCTGATCGGCTTCACCGCGCTCCTGGCCGGACTGGCAGTCACCAACTGGATCCTGATCGGCAGATACGCCCGGCGCGGCCCCCGGGAGACCGACCTCGGCAGTCCCGGCCCGCGCGTCGACCCCGAACCCGTCATGGCCCTCTAAGCCCTACTAGCCCTAGGACGACTCATGAGTCTGGAAGTCACCTGGCTGGCCCTGCTGGGGCTGCTGCTCGCCGGCTATTTCGTCCTCGGCGGCTACGACTACGGCGTGCAGATGCTCCAGTCCCCCCTCGCCCGCGACGAATCCGAGCGGCGCCTCGCGCTCAACTCCTTCGGGCCGTTCTTCCTCGGCAACGAGGTGTGGCTGGTGGCCTTCGGCGGGGTGCTCATCGGAGCCTTCCCCTTCCTGGAGGGCCCGCTGCTGTCGGGGATGTACGCCCCGGTGGGCGTCATCCTGGGCGGGGTGGTCCTCGGCAACGTCGCGGTCCAGCTGCGCAGCAGGCACGAGGGCCGGGCGGCGCGGGCGGTCTGGGACCGGCTGGCCCTCGTCGGCGGGGTGGTGCCGGCCGCGGGCTGGGGACTGGTGCTCGGCCTGCTGATCCGCGGCCTGCCGCTGACCCCGCAGGGCACCTTCACCGTCGGTTTCGCCGAGCTGCTGGACCCCTTCGTCCTGCTGTGCGGGGCGACGACCCTGGCGCTGTTCGCCGGGCACGGAGCGGCGTTCCTGGCGATGCGGACCCGCGGCGGCCTGCGCGAGCGCGCGCTACGCGCCGGGCGGCCCCTGCTCGGCGTGGCGGCGCTGTGCGTCCTGGCCGGGCTGGCGCTGGGCGCCTTCTCCGGCGTGGCCGCCGACGGCAGGACCGCCGCCCTCCTGACCGGGGCGCTCCTGCTGGCCCTCGTCGTGGCCGTCATCGCGCTGTCCCGGGGCGCCGCCCGCACCGCGTTCGCGGCCACCTGCTGCGCCGCGGCCCTGCCCGTGGTCATCGCCGGGCTCGGCCTGTATCCGGACCTCCTGGTCTCCACCGGCGGCGGAGCCTACCGCCTGGCCGTGCCGGAGGCGGCGGCCGACGCCGCCACCCTGCAACTCCTGCTGCCCCTGGGCACCCTGGTGATCCCGCTGCTGATCGCCTTCCAGGCGTTCAACTGGTGGGCCTTCCGGGGCCGGGTGGACGGGCGCCACTCCATGTACCTATGAGACGTACCGATGAGACGGGCACCACTGGGAGGGACAATCGGAGGTGAAGCCATGCAGCGCAGACGGCTGGGTCACGCTGGACCGGTCTCGTCCTGCCTCGGCCTGGGCAGCATGGCTCTCACCGGCGCCTACGGGCACGTGGACTCCGGGGCCGCCGCCATCATGGGGCAGGCCGTCGACGCCGGGATCACCATGCTCGACCTCAGCGACCTGCGCGCCGGCAGCGAGATGGAGGCGATGGTCGGCAAGGTCCTGGACGGGCGGCGCGAGGGGGTGCTGCTGGCCACCTGCCAGGGGGCGGACCCCTGGACCGCGGGCGGGTCGGGACGGCTCGGCCGTTCCTGCGACGCCACGCTGGCCCGGCTGGGCGTGGACCACATCGATCTCTACTACCTGCACGCCGGCCCGGGGGTGCCGATCGAGAGCCACATGGCCGAGCTGGCGGAGCTCGTCGGCGCCGGGAAGATCCGCCACGTCGGCCTGCACGGGGGGACGCCCCAGCAGCTGCGCCGCGCCCACGCCGTGCACCCCGTCGCCGCGCTCTCGACGGAATACTCGCTCTGGCAGCCGGGCGCCGAGAAGGAGCACCTGCCCGTCGCGCGGGAGCTGGGCGTCGGCATCGTCGCGCGGGCTCCCCTCGGGCGCGGCTTCCTCGGCGGCCGGATCAGGTCCCGCGCCCAGCTCGACGCGCTCGACCTCAGACGCGCGGACCCGCGGTTCTCGGCGGGGAACCTGCGGCGCAGCATGCGCATGCTGCGCGAGGCCGAGGCGACCGCGGCCGACATGGACATCGGCATGAGCCGCCTGGCACTGGCCTGGCTGCTGTCCAGGGGCGAGGACATCGTCGCCGTCCCGAGCACGGGCGACCCGATCCACCTGGAGATGAACATCGCCGCGGTCGAGGTGAGCCTGACCGCCGAGACGCGCGAGCACCTGGCGCGCATCTTCGCACCGGACGGGACCTAGGTGTACTGCCCAGGCAGGTCGGTGGCGGCGACACGGTCGACGAGGGCGACATCGTTCGATGTCGTCGGGTTCACGGATCGGGCTTGACCCTCACGTTGCGTGAGGGGGGACGGTAGACCGCGTGAGTGATTTCTTCAACGCATTCGAGATGGGCCCCGTATCCGAGC
Organism: Streptosporangium sp. NPDC048886; assembly: GCF_055586905.1. NCBI lineage: Bacteria > Bacillati > Actinomycetota > Actinomycetes > Streptosporangiales > Streptosporangiaceae > Streptosporangium > Streptosporangium sp. NPDC048886. The sequence goes on along the minus strand of NZ_JBVJHH010000001.1, from coordinate 411,355 downwards.
GTGGACCGAAGGCGGTTGCGCCAGAGGTGTTCCGCGGCATCTACGCGATGCCGGTGTTCGTGACGGTTCCGACGTCGGACTTGGCGGCGTCGACGGATTTCTGGGTGCGGGGGTTCGGCTTTGTCGAACTGTTCAGCGTCCCGGGGCAGGTGGTCCACCTGCGCCGGTGGGCGTTCCAGGATGTCCTGCTCGTTCCCGCGGCGGCCGGTGCCGAGGCGCCCGGAGCGCCGGCGATGAGCGTGAGTTTCTTGTGCGTGCTGAGCGAGGTCGATCCCCTCGTCGAGGCGTGTTCGGATCTCGTGCCGGGCAGCGTGACCGGGCCGCGGGATACGCCGTGGCGTACTCGCGACGTCGAGGTGATCACCCCCGAGGGTGCGCGGGTCGTGTTCACCGCGGCGCAGGAGTTCGATCCTGACAGCCAAGAAGCGCGTGATCTCGCCTCGGTCGGAATCGTCGCCCCGGGATCGGCGGAGGAGGGACACAATGGTGTCCGTGGTTGAACCCGAGCGCGACATCCGTGACGGTGCCACGGTGGGCGCGGCCGCTGAGCTGGTGGGGGTGACCGTCCGTACACTTCATCACTGGGACGAGATCGGCTTGGCGTCGCCGTCCGTGCGCTCCACCGCCGGCTATCGCCAGTACACCGAGGCGGACCTGCAACGGCTGCATCGAATCGTCGCATACCGGGAGGCTGGTCTCGGGCTGGACGCGGTGCGCGAGGTTCTCGATGACGCGACAGCGGAGATCGGCGCCACCTTGCGTGAGCAGCGTGCCCAGCTCGCCGAGCGCATCCAGGACCTGCGGCGGCTCGACGAGCGCCTGGAACGGATGACCGAGGCTCACGAGCGGGGCATCCTCCTCGACGATGAAGCACAGTCGGAGATCTTCGGTGCGGACTGGGACGCCCATCGATCCCGGCAGGCCCGCACTGTGTGGGGGGATTCCGCGCAATGGGCGCAGTTCGCCGAGCGGTCCGCTTCTCGCACGCGGGAGCAGTGGCAGTCGCTCTCCGCGGCGATGTCCACATTGCAGCTCGATCTGGGCAACGCCCTCGATCGGGGTGTCGTTCCGAGCAGCCCGGAAGCGAACGCGCTCGTCGAACGCCACCGCGAAGTGTTCTCCAACTTCTTCCCGCTCACGCGACAGATGCAGGTGTGTCTGGGAAGAATGTTCGAGTCCGACCCCGGCTTCTCCTCCCACTACGACGGAATCCGGGTCGGGCTGGCCTCCTGGTTTCGGCAAAGCATCGACGAGTGCGCCCGCACTCACGGGATCGACCCGGAGACAGCCACCTGGCAGTGACCCCGTAACGCGGAAACGCTCGTCACCCACTGCGACTCTCGTCTAACCGTCCACGGCAGACATCTGATCATCCGATGTGCCGCACCAGAGCGTGTCTGATGGCTGACGGGTCCAGGCGATGACGGCGTTCAGCACGACGGCGGCTCGGTAGACGATGGCGTGCTCGTCGTAGCGCGTGGCGAGTCCTCGCCATCGGTTGATACGGACTCTCAGCACACCGCCGATCTATTTGTCAGTCACACCCTAGGCCGCACCGCCCGGGTCCGCTCCCCGCCGGCGCGGGAGGGGCCGGCGGGAGGGCCCGTGGCGCCGACCCGCCACGCCCTGCTCCGGCACCGGTCCAGGTCCGCCCGGAGCCTGCCGTACGCGGCCTGGGCGGACCTGGCGTCCCGACACGCCACGAGCTGCTCGCCGCCGGAGGAGGGTCTAGACGAACCCCTGCGGGCCGGCGCCGGGATCGCGCTGGGAGGTGATCAGTGAGGCCGCGACGGCCTTGTTGACCGCGTCGATGCGGGAGACGGCACCGAGCTTGACGAAGATGTTGCGCAGATGGCGCTTGACGGTGGCCTCCGTCAGGCCGAGGCGGGTGGCGATCTGGTGGTTGCTGAGCGCCTGGGCGGCGAACTCGAGGACCTGCCGTTCCTTATCGGTCAGGACGTCGGAGGAGGCCCCGTTCACCTGGGCGAGGCTGTCTCGGGAGACCGCCAGCACGAGCCGGTCGGGGTCGTTGACGACGCTCCTGATGGCCGAGATCACCTCCTCCCGATGCACGCTCTTGAGCAGGTATCCGTGGATGCCGGCCGCCAGCAGCCGGCTCAGCAGCTGGGGTCCGTCGTACATGCTCAGGACAATGATCTTGGTGCCCGGGGACATCGCGCGGACCTGCGCCACGGTGTCGAGGACACCTCTGCCCGGGATCTCGATGTCGAGCAGGAGGACGTCGGGGCGCTCCCCCGCGACCATCGTCAGGGCTTCGACGGAGTCTCCCGCCTCGCCCACGACCGCGAAGTCGTCGTGCGCCCAGAGGATCTCCCGCAGCCCCTCGCGGAAGAGGGCGTGGTCGTCGACGATGCCTATCGTGGTCGGTCCGCCCGGCTCACTCATCGAGCCGCCCGGGTAACGGCATGTGGAGGTCCACGCAGGTGCCCTCCACAGGATCGCTCGTCACAGTGATCGTCCCCCCCAGCAGTTCGGCGCGCTCCCGCATGGATATGAGGCCCATGGATCCGGTGTTCGGCACCTGGTCCACGGCGAAGCCGCGGCCGTTGTCCCGGACGAAGCCGAGCAGCTCGTGCGGGGCGATGTCGATCCGGATGAGGATCATCGAAGCCTGCGCGTGGGCCAGCGCGTTGCGGGTGGCTTCGCGGAAGATGAGGAAGGACTCGTCGCGCACCTCCGGCGACGCCCACGTCTCGTCCCCGTTGACGTGGAGATGGACGGCCACGTCGCCCGTCTCGACCGTGGCGAGATAGCCGAGCAGCGCTTTCTCCAGGCTTTTCAGCGGCTCGTGCGGATGCAGCTCCGACGTCACCTGCCGCAGGTTCCGCATGGTCTCCTGGATGGCCTGCTCGGCGAGCTCGACATTGACCAGGGCTCTGGCCGGCTGCGTGGAATGGTGGAACTCATACAGTTCGAGCTGCTGGTGGACGACGCTGATCCCGTGCCCGATGCGGTCGTGGAGCTCCCTGGCGATGCGGCGCCGCTCCTCCACCTGCACCTCGTGCATCTTGTTGAGAAGAAAGCTCGTGTAGCTCTCCGACGCGGCGCGGATCCGGGTCGAGATGCTCTGTTCCAGGCTCAGGGTCACGGTGTTGAACAGCCTCACGTAGTCCGGGTGCTCTCGCAGGACTTCGCTCAACGTGGACAGCGCTATCCGGAAGAAGATCGACGCGGCGTCGAGCGATTCTTTCGGATGGATGCCCGACCCGGCCCTGTCCGCGCCGATGTCCCAGGCGAGAAGGCTGTGGGAGTCGTCGGTCTGGACCTTGCCGGTCTCCAGCGCCGTGGCCACATCGGTCAGGATCTCTTCGGCGTTCGCCATCATCTGGCGCAGCATCCGGGGTTCTCGCGCGAGACGGCCGCCTTCGACTTCCAGTCTCCGGATGTATTCCGCGAGGATGCGAGCGCGGCTCGCATCTACATAAGCTGCGAAATTTCCCTCATCGCGAGTCTGGCCCCCCACCCAACTCCGCCTCTCGGTGCTAGGCAATCTGAAGCACCTATTTATACCTAATTACCGCTACCCAGGGCAACAGCCCGAAAACTAATACATGATTAAACTGAGGTGTAAGGCATACTGCGTCACCATAAACGCCCGATAAGAACGCCGACGCCGGAGACGGTTTCCGTGTGAGAGCGGACTGAGGGTGACCACGGCGACGAGAACGGCACCGGTCAGCAGTGTGACAACCGTCCCGACCATGGGCAGGCCCGTGATCAGTACGGCGGCCGCGAACGCGACGGCGACGATCAGCGCCGCACCGGCGGCGAGCAGCCGGACCGGCCCCTCCCCGCGTGTCACCCCCAGGGTCGTCCGGCCCGCCGCGGCGTCCCCCTCGATGTCCGACAGGTCCTTGGCGCACACGCCGACAAGCCCCATCCACAGGGACGCGGTGAGCATGAAGACGCACAGCACCTCCGTCCTGGTACTCCAACCGCCGGTGTGCCCGGCGAATCCGGCGGCATACGTCAGGAGGCCGGCGGCCGCGCCGATGGCCGCGGTGGCCCCCGAGCGCCGCTTCCAGTGGAACGGCGGCCCCGAATACACATATCCGAGGGCCAGCACGGCGAGGACCATCCAGAGGATCGGCCCGCCCAGCGCGACGGCCCCCGCGACCGACGCCAGGGCGGCGGCCAGAGCGACGACGAGGGCGTCGCCGGGGTCCAGGCTCCCCCGGGCGATCGGGCGCGAGGAGCCGTTGACCCGGTCCTCGCGCACGTCCATCACCCCGTTGAACAGATAGACGGCGAATATCGCCAGACCCCAGACCAGCCCCCTCCCGACCAGCTCCATCTCCATGCCGGAGGCCTCGACCCCCAGGGCCGCGCCCGCGACGAACCGCAGCATGAAGATGACGAGCACGGAGGGCCGGGCCTCGGTGACGCACATGCGGAAGAGGCTGACAGTGATCTTGACGGGACTGATGAACGACGGCCCGACAGAGCCGCGAATGATAGACATAATCCCGAGCGTGCAGCGATTAAGAATCGAAGTTAAGGGGGTGAGTAAAAGGTTGTATCCCGACTACTACTTCCGATATTTCGATCGCACTTGTCGACCCTGTGGACCGCTTGTAGCGTGAAGCCGGGACAGCAGAAGCGGGCATTAGGTCGCACTGCGATGATACTCGAGAAAGGAAATCCGACTGTGAAATCCGCTCGACGGCCCGCCGGACGTTATAGGGAATTCACACCACTGTCACTCCCGGACCGCACCTGGCCCGACAAGCACATCGTCGCCGCTCCGCGCTGGCTCTCCACCGACCTGCGCGACGGCAACCAGTCACTTTCCAGGCCGATGAGCCCGGCCCGCAAGCTCGCGATGTTCGAGCTCCTGGTGGGGATGGGCTACAAGGAGATCGAGGTCGGCTTCCCCGTCGCCAGCAAGGACGACCACGACTTCGTCCGGCTGCTCATCGAGCAGGACCTCATCCCCGACGACGTGTGCATCTCCGTGCTCGTCCCGGCCCGCGACGAGCTGCTGAGGCGGACCGTCGACAGCCTGCGGGGCGCGCCCCGCGCCACGGTCCACGTCTACAACGCGACCGCGCCGATGTTCCGGCAGCTGGTGTTCGGGATCACCCGCGCCGAATGCAAGGACCTCGCCGTTCAGGGGACCCGGCTGATGATGAAGTACGCCGAGCGGACGCTCGCCGGCTGCGACCTCCGCTACCAGTACTCCCCCGAGCTGTTCAACGAGACCGAGCCGGACTTCTCGCTGGAGGTCTGCGAGGCGGTCATGGACACCTGGGAGCCGGGGCCGGAGCGGGAGATGATCCTCAACTTCCCCACGACCGTGGAGCGCTCACTGCCCCACGTCTTCGCCGACCAGATCGAGTGGCTCGACCGCAACCTGTCCAGACGGGAGCACGTCTGCCTGTCCATCCACCCGCACAACGACCGCGGCACCGGGGTCGCCTCGGCGGAGCTGGCCGTGCTGGCGGGGGCCGAGCGCGTCGAGGGCTGTCTGTTCGGCAACGGGGAGCGGGCGGGAAACGTCTGCCTGGTGACCTTGGGCATGAACCTGCTGACCCACGGAGTCGACCCGACCATCGACTTCTCGGACATCAACGCGATCAGGGACACCGTCGAATACTGCAACCAGATGGCCGTGCACCCGCGCCACCCCTACGGCGGCGACCTCGTCTACACGGCCTTCTCGGGCTCCCACCAGGACGCGATCAAGAAGGGGTTCGACGCCCTGGATCGCGAGGCCGCCGAGGCGGGGGCCGAGCCGGCCGACCTCCCGTGGCGGGTGCCGTACCTGCCGCTGGACCCCGCGGACGTGGGGCGCGGTTACGAGGCGGTGGTGCGGATCAACAGCCAGTCGGGTAAAGGCGGCGTCGCCTACGTGATGGACGCCCACCACGGGGTGGACCTGCCGCGTGAAATGCGGCGTGAATTCGCCGACCTTATCCAGGCCTACGCGGACGCCGAAGGCGGGGAGATCTCCCCCGACCGGATCGCGGAAATCTTCAGAACCGAGTATGAGAACGCTTTCGAGATCGTTGATCACTAGCGGACCGCACAGCAGGGGGCCTTCCGAGATTCTCTGTGAGAACTTGACTTTCCGCCTGACAACTATAACAAGTTCCAGAAACCCTCGCCCAGGCGGGGCCGTCCGACATCTTCACCCCCAGGGAGAGAGATCGTGAGTCGTTCCGTCCTCGTCACCGGTGGCAACCGCGGCATCGGGCTCGCCGTGGCGCGGGCCTTCGCGGGTGACGGAGAGAAGGTCGCCGTCACCTACAGGTCGGAGCCGCCGCCACCGGACCTGCTGGGTTTCCACTGCGACGTCACATCGGCCGCGGACGTGGAGCGCGCCGTCGCCGAGGTCGAGGTCCAGCAGGGGGCCGTGGAGGTCCTCGTGGCCAACGCCGGCATCACCCGGGACAAGCTGCTCCTGCGGATGGGCGAGGAGGACTTCGAGGCCACCCTCGACGCCAACCTCAAAGGGGCCTTCCGCGTGGTCAGGCAGGTGGCGCCGAAGATGCTCCGGGCCAAGCGGGGGCGGATCGTGTTCATCTCGTCGTCGGTGGGCCTGCGGGGCGAGCAGGGGCAGAGCAACTACGCCGCCTCGAAGGCCGGCCTGATCGGATTCGCACGCTCCCTCGCCTGGGAGTTCGGCAGCAGGGGGATCACGGTGAACGTGATCGCCCCCGGCCTCACGGACACCGACATGACCTCCGGCCTCCCCGAAAAGCGCATCGCCGAGATGTGCGCGCAGATCCCGCTGCGGAGGATGGCGAGCCCGGAGGAGATCGCGGAGGCCGTGCGTTTCGTGGCCTCCCCGCGGGCTTCGTACATCACCGGCGCCGTCATCCCGGTGGACGGAGGCGCCTCCATGGGGCACTGACGGCCCGTTCCGGGATCTACACCGCACAGGCGCGGACGATGTCCTCGCAGATCGCGTGGGTGGCCAGGGCGTCGTCGGCGCCGATCAGGGTGCCGGAGCGGACCGCGCCGAGAAACTCCAGGCAGACCTGTTCGATGCCGCGCTGGCGGGAGACCGGGATCCAGTCGCCACGCCGGGTCAGCGTCTCCGCCCCGGCGTAGTCGGTCACGTCGGCGATGTTGACCACCCGGCGTTTGACGTCGTCCCCCATGACCTCGACGGTCTCCTCGGTGGCGCCGCTCACCCGGTTCATGATGCCGAAGGCGGTGAAGCCGGCACCGGACAGCTCCAGCGTCACGTGCTCCAGCAGCCCGTCCCTGACCCGGGTCCGGATCCCGGTCTGCTCGACCTGCCCGGGCACCAGGTATCTGAGGGTGTCGACGACGTGGATGAAGTCGTCGAAGATCGCGGTCCGCGGGTCTTCCGGCAGGCCCCTGCGGTTCTTCTGCATCACCACCAGATGGCGGGGCAGATCCAGCAGGGCCGCGTAGGAGGGCGCCCTGCGGCGGTTGAACCCGACGAGCAGCGACCGCTCCACCTCGTGCGCCAGCCGTACCAGGCGCTCGGACTCGGCCAGGGTGTAGGCGATCGGCTTGTCCAGGTAGACGTGGACGCCGGCCCGGAGCAGCGGCTCGACGATCTTCACGTGGGCGCCCGTGGCGGCGTGCACGAAGGCCGCCTCGACCCCGGCCGCGAGCACCTCCTCCACCGAGGTGGAACGGTGCCCGATCCGGTAGGCGTCACCCAGGCGGTCGAGCGTGTCGCGGTTGCGGGTGCACAGGTGGAGGTCGAGGCCGGGCAGCGCGGAGAGGACGGGAAGATACGCCTTCTCCGCGATGTCGCCGAGGCCGATCACAGCGGTCTTCATGCTGAGAGCGTACGGCCTAGGCCGCGCTGGCCAGGCGCTCGCGCCACCACGCGACCGTCGCGGCCAGTGCCTCGTCCATCGGAGTCGGGGCCACGCCGAAGGTTGCCTGAAAGTCGGTGGAGTCGAGCACGAAGGGCCGGACGAACTGGTAGCGCAGCTCCTCCAGCTCGCCGAGCATGGGCGAGAAGGCGCCCGCGGTACGGACGACCCAGTGCGGCATGACCTTGACCCCCGGGTTCGGGACGCCGGCCAGCGCGCACATGCGCTCGGCGACCTGGTGCGCCGTCATCTCCCCGGCCGTCGGGACGTGCCATGCCCGGCCCCAGGCCCGCCCGTCCGTCGCGGCCGTCACCAGGGCGCGGGCCACGTCGGGCACGTAGGTCCAGCTGTGCGGCTGGGCGGGGTCGCCGATGTAGCGCACCGGCCTGCCGGCCAGGAGCCGGGGGACGAACCTGTCGCCCAGGTGCGCCTGGTCGAGGCAGCCGGGACCGAAGTAGTCGGACCCGCGCACCTCCGTCACCCGGACCCGTCCCGCCTCGTGCGCGGCCAGGGCCTCCCGCCACATGCGGGCCCGGATCCCGCCCTTGACGCTGGGCGGCGTGAGCGGGTCGCTCTCCCGCATCGGCCGCTCGGGCGCGGCGTAGACATAGAGGTTGCCCAGGATGACGTATCCCGCTCCGGTGGCCTCGGCGGTGGCCAGCAGCGACTCCGCGACCGGCGGCCAGTCCTGCGCCCAGCGGTTGTAGGGCGGGTTGACGCAGTTGTAGAGCGCGTCGGCCCCTTCGGTCAGGGCGGTCATCCGCTCCCGGTCGGCGGCGTCGGCCGCCACCTTGCGGATCCCCCGCAGGTCGGGGCCGGACCCGGAGCGGCTGATGAGGACGACCTCGTGTCCCTGGCCGGCCAGCAGCCGGGCGACCTCGGAGCCGACCTGACCGGCTCCCGCGATGACGTGCTTGCCCATGATGGTTCTTCCCTCCGTCGATGGTGATGCGGCCGGGCCCGGCGGGCCCGGGGTTCACTGGTTCCAGACGAGCCGCAGGACGGCGTTGACGACGTAGACGGCGGCGAAGACGATCCCCGGGGTGAGCCGGCCGGCCATGACCAGCGCGGCGGCGCCGCCGCCGAACCACAGGACCTCCAGGAGGACCCGGGCGGCCCCAGTGAGCGGGATCGTGGCGCCGTTGGCCGCGCCGAAGATCGCCCAGACGGCGATGAACAGCGCCGGGGCGCCGAGCCCGAGGAGCAGCTTCACCAGCAGGCTCTGGCCGACGGTGAACCCCCAGTAGCCGACCGAGGCGAGAACACCCAGCTCCAGCAGGAACATGACGAGAAGGTTGGTGTTCTTGGCCAGAGACAGCATCGGGGAGCTCCTTGGAGATTGACGTTCCGTTCTGAGAGCAATGCTCTCGCCAAAGAGCGGAGCTCGTCAAGAGCAGTGCTCTTATTTTTTTTCAGTGCTCTGATATGGTTCCGGGCATGAGCTCAAGCCGCACAGCACGGGAACGGGTCCGGGCCGAGCTGACCCGTGAGATCACCGACATCGCCCGCAGGCACCTGGCCACCGAAGGCGCGGGCGGCCTGTCCCTCCGCGCGGTCGCCCGCGAGATGGGCATGGTGTCCTCGGCGATCTACCGCTACTTCCCCTCCCGGGACGACCTGCTCACAACCCTGATCATCGACGGCTACAACGCCGTCGGCGAGGCCGTGGAGAACGCCGACGCGCTCCGCCCGCGCGAGGACCACACCGGCCGGTGGCTGGCGCTCTGCCACGCCGTACGGGACTGGGCGCTGGCCCATCCGCACGAGTACGCCCTGCTGTACGGCTCGCCCGTGCCCGGATACCAGGCGCCGCAGGACACCGTCGCCGCGGCGCTGCGCGACACGATCGTCTACGGCCGGATCGTCGCCGACGCCCACCGGGCGGGGGCCCTGAACCCGCCGGACATCTGCCCGCCCGCGCCGGCCTCCTTCAGCGGGGACGCAGCCAACGTGCGCGCCGTCATCCCCGACGTCCCCGACGACGTGATCGTCCGCGCCCTGATCGCCTGGACCGGCCTGTTCGGCTGGCTCAACTTCGAGTTGTTCGGCCAGTTCAACAACACGATCCTCGACCCGGGCCCCGCCTTCGACCACTCCATGCGCTGCAGCGCCGCCTTCCTCGGCCTGCCCGTCTGACCCTCCGGGAGCGGCCGCCGGCACGGAGCCGGCCCATGCCACAATCGCCCCATGCTGAACATCGGGATGATCGTGCTGGGCGCCGCCGACGTGCGGCGGGCGGCCGCCTTCTGGAGCCGGGCACTGCGCTATGTCACCCGCGAGAGCGAGTCGAAGGACGACTGGATCGTGCTGGAGCCGGCCGACGGCCCCGGCACCGCGCTGGCGCTGGATCTCAGCCGGACCCCCCTGCAGGAACACCCGCGCGTCCACATCGACCTGCACACCGAGGACCAGAGCGCCGAGGTGGAGCGGCTGCTGTCCCTCGGCGCCGAACGGGTCGACTGGGACCTCTATCCGGACGACCCCGACTTCGTCGTCCTCGCCGACACCGAGGGCAACCGCTTCTGCGTCATCGACCTCAACCACGGTCGAGCTCCGCGGCCGTGACGGGGTGGTCGCGGACGGATCCGCGGCGGGATGATCAGAGCTGGCGGGCGCCCAGCCGGTCGATGAGCAGAGGGTGCCGAGGATGTCGAACTCGGCGCGGGTCAGGCCGTGCTCGCGCAGCGGCGCGTCGGTGGCCTGCTGGAGCAGGAGGACGCAGCGGTTGAGGCGGCCGATCACGGCGATCGGCGCGATGTCCAGCTCCGGGTGGATGCGCCGCCACTGGCCCATCACCTGCGCGACGATGTCCTCCACGCCCCTGCTTCCCTCACCCGCTCACCGGCCCGGAGCCGCCTCCATCCCGGACGGGCCCGGCCGGCAGTGCGAGCGTGCGGTGTCCCCGCTGCTCGGCGCGGGCGATCCGCTCCTCCGGCAGCGCCCGCTGCCACCACTCTCCGGCGGCGACCTCAGTGAGCTCACGCAGTTCCACCAGGGCGGTGACGAGCAGGCCACGGGCCCGCGCCCGGTCCCCCGGTCCGGGAGGACCGGACTCCAGCAGGCGGTCCGCCCCGGTCCGGGCGGCGCTCACGCGCCGCAGGGCGGCGTCGATCCGGTCCGCGGTGCGGCGGTTGGTCACCAGCAGGCAGCCGAAGCCGCGCGGCCCGGGCTCCCAGGTGCGAGCAGGAGGGTGTGCCAGGCGGCGTTCACCGCCGCGGACCGGGCCATGACCTGCCCGGACCCGGGTGATCAGGCCAGGTGCAGGCCGACGTCGACGCTGCCCAGCAGCGCCCTGGAGTACGGGCATTGCTCGTGCGCCTGCTCGGCGATGCGGCCGGCCAGGCGCGGGTCCACCTCCGGAAGGTGGACGGTCACATCGACGCCGATCACGTAGTCGTCGTGCCTTCCGCGCCTGCGCAGCTCCACCGCCGTCTCGACGCTGGCGTCGGTGGTGTCCACCCCCGCCCGGCCGGCGACGAGTGTGAGGGAGCTGTGGAAGCAGGCCGCGTACGCCGCGGCCATGAGCTGCTCGGGGTTGGGGGCGCCACCGGGCCCGCCGAGCTGTTCCGGCACCCTCATCTCCAGGTCGAGGAGGCCGTCGTCCGTCGTCACCCGCCCGCTCCTGCCGCCCGTCGAAGAGGCGCGCGCCGTGTAGAGGGTGCCGTAGCCGGCCTCGCCGCCGAGGGTCCCGGTGAGCTCGGCCTCGACTCCGGGCCCCGAGTAGTCCGAGGCCATCGGCCGCCTCGGCGTACCGGCCGCCCCGCCGGGCCCGCCCTGTCCGGATCGCACATCATGTCCCATGGGTCCGTCCCCCGATCCGCCACCTGAGCCGGCCCGGGCGCCCCACCGCGCTCTCCCCCGCCCGGACCCGCATGAACTGGCCGAAACGCTGGTTACCTACCCGCGGGGACGGTGACCGACACGGCGCCGCGGCCCCGCCGCCGGGCCCGCGCGTTCATCAGGAGCGGGCCCCGGCGAAGACGTGGTCGTCGACGAACGCGTTGCGGAACTTGCCGGCCGGGTCGTAGGCGTCGAGCAGCCGCTGGAAGTCCGGCAGTCGCCGGTAGTGGGAGCGCAGGCGGTCCGGGCGCATGACGAAGAGCTTGCCCCAGTGGGGCCGGGCGTCGAAGGGCTCCAGCCGCTCCTCGACCACGGCGAGCACCCGCCGCACCGCCGGCCAGTCCTTCTTCCAGGTGAAGTGGACGGCGACGGTCTCCTCCCCGTAGGAGGGACTCATCCACAGGTCGTCGGCCGCGACGGTGCGGATCTCCGACACCTGCAGGACGGGGGCCACCTGGTCCCTGACGCCGTCCAGGGCGCCGAGCGCGGCGACCGCGTGGCGGCGTGGCAGCAGATACTCGGACTGGAGCTCCTCTCCGCTGCTGGGCGTGAAGTCCAGGCGGAAGTGCGGCAACCGCTCGTGCCAGGGGCCCGGCACGCCCATCTGCCGGGTGCAGTTGGCGGCCGGCATGCCTGGCAGGGGGTGCAGGTCGGCCTGCGCCGGCGTCGCGCCCAGCCACTGCGCCCCCGCCTCCCAGGGGCCGGCCGCGTCGGCACGCCGCTTCAGCCACACCTGGTTGATCAGCGGGCCCCGCCAGTCGGTGAACAGGCTCACGCTGTAGGCGGCGGAGAAGATGTCCTCGAAGTGGTCCTCCAGCCGCGCCCACGGGAGGTTCTCATACACCTCCTGCCGCGCGTCGAACGCCGGGACGGTGTCGAGGGTGACCCGGGTGACGATCCCCAGCGCGCCGAGCCCGACCACCGCTCCGCGGAAGAGGTCGCCGTCCCGGTCGCGGCTGAGGACGGCGAGCTCGCCGCCGGCGGTGACCAGCTCGATGCCGGCCACCGCGGTCGCCAGGTTGCCGTTAGAGTCGCCCGAGCCGTGCGTGGCCGTGGCGCAGGCGCCGGCGACCGAGATGTGCGGCAGCGAGCCGAGGTTGTGCAGGGCGCGGCCCTGGCCGTGCAGCCACCGGGACAGCTCGCCGTAACGGACCGCGGCCCCGACCGTGACCGTACGGCCTGCGGGGTCCAGGTCCATGGAGCCCGGGATGTTCTCCAGCGAGACGAGGTCGCCGCCGGGGCGGTCGGCGATGTCGTTGAAGGAGTGACGGGTGCCGAGCGCCCGCAGGCCGCCGCTGCTCGCGACGGTCTCCTGCAGCCGCTCGACACTGTCGGGACGGTGGATCCGCGCCGCGCCGTAGGCGACGTTGCCGGCCCAGTTCCTGTGGTGTCCGCTCAACGGTGTGCCTTCCACGCCTCGCACCGAGCCGGGGCGGACGCCGTGGCGGCGGCCGCCGCAGGTCCAGCGCCGTGGCGGCGGCCGCCGCAGGTCCAGCGCCGTCGCGGCCGGGCCCGTCAGACCGGCCGGAGAGCCGGCGACTTGATCGTATGCGTGAGACGGCGACCCGCGGGTCAGCGCGGCGCCCGCCCCTCCCCAGGTCCGCCCGTCCGCTCCACGGGCCGAGGCCGGACCGGCTCCTCGACGGAGCCGCCGGCTGTGTCCGGACATGACTCGACCGCGCGTCCGCGGGTCACGCGGAGGGCGCGGTCGAATGGACGACGTGCGGCCTTGTGGGCGGTTGTCGAGCGCCTCGCCCGGCAGATCGTGCCGGGACCGCGCCTGCCGTGCCTAGCGGGTCGCGCGGTTGACGGCGGAGATGATGGCCTTCAGGGACGCGGTGGTGGTGTTGGCGTCGATGCCGACGCCCCACAGGGGCTCGCCGCCGATCTCGCACTCGATGTAGGAGGCGGCCTTGGCGTCGGTGCCCGCGCTCATCGCGTGCTCGGCGTAGTCGAGGACGCGGACCTGGATGCCGATCCCCGACAGGGCATCGCAGAAGGCGGAGATGGGACCGTTGCCGACCCCCTCGACCTCGCGGATCTCACCGTCGACGCGCAGGTCTGCGCTGATGGCGTCCTTCTCGTCGCCCCTGGAGACGGTGCGGTGGGCCAGCAGGCCCAGCCGCCCCCACGGGCTGGCCGGGTTCGGGAGGTATTCGTCGGTGAAGACCTCGAACATCTGGGCCGGGCTCACCTCGCCGCCGAGGCTGTCGGTGCGGGCCTGGACGACGCGGGAGAACTCGATCTGCAGGCGGCGCGGCAGGTCGAGCTGGTGGTCGGCCTTCATGATGTAGGCGACCCCGCCCTTGCCCGACTGGCTGTTGACCCGGATGACCGCCTCGTAGCTGCGGCCGATGTCCTTGGGGTCGATCGGCAGGTAGGGGACGGCCCAGGTGAACTCGTCCACCGGGACGCCGGCGGCGGCCGCGTCGCGCTCCAGGTGTTCGAAGCCCTTCTTGATCGCGTCCTGGTGGGAGCCGGAGAAGGCGGTGTAGACCAGTTCGCCGCCCCAGGGGTGGCGCGGGTGGACGGGCAGCTGGTTGCAGTATTCGGTGATCCGGCGGATCTCGTCGATGTCGGACAGGTCGACCTCCGGGTCGACGCCCTGCGAGAACATGTTCATGCCGAGGGTGACCAGGCATACGTTGCCGGTGCGCTCGCCGTTGCCGAACAGGCAGCCCTCGATGCGGTCGGCCCCGGCCATGTAGCCCAGCTCGGCGGCGGCCACGGCGGTACCCCGGTCGTTGTGCGGGTGCAGGGAGAGCACGATCGAGTCGCGGTAGGCCAGGTTGCGGTGCATCCACTCGATCTGGTCGGCGTAGATGTTCGGTGTGGCCATCTCGACGGTGGCGGGCAGGTTGACGATGACCTTGCGGTCCGGGGTGGGCTGCCAGACGTCGTTGACGGCGTCGCAGACCTCCACGGCGTACTCCAGCTCGGTGCCGGTGAAGGACTCCGGCGAGTATTGGAAGTAGACGTCCACCTCGGAGGCGTCGGCCAGCTTCTTGCAGAGCTTGGCGCCCTCGACGGCGATGGCGGTGATGCCCTCGCGGTCCTGGCCGAAGACGACCCGGCGCTGGAGCGTGGAGGTGGAGTTGTAGAGGTGGACGATGGCCGTCTTCGCGCCCTCGAGCGACTCGAAGGTCCGCTCGATCAGCTCGGGCCGGGCCTGGGTCAGCACCTGGATCACCACGTCGTCGGGGATCCGGCCCTCTTCGATGATCTGCCGGACGAAGTCGAAGTCGGTCTGCGACGCGGCCGGGAAACCTACCTCGATCTCCTTGTAGCCCATCTTCACCAGCAGCTCGAACATCTTGAGCTTGCGGTGGGAGTCCATCGGGTCGATCAGTGCCTGGTTGCCGTCACGCAGGTCCACCGCGCACCAGCGGGGGGCTCGGTCGATGACCTTGCCGGGCCAGGTGCGGTCGTCGAGACGGACCGGGGCGTAGGGCTGGTAGCGGTTGAACGGCATGGCGCTGGGCTGCTGCTGCGGATACATGCAAGGGCTCCTCGACTGGATGACAATCGCGGCCGACGCGCATGGCTCGCTCCGCGACGAGGGAGCCGGCCTCTTACAGGCCCTCGTCGCGGCAGCTAAGAAGCAGTCCGCGCAGCATGCATAGCACGCTAGCAGACGGTTGCAAATATCTGGGACACGAGCCCACATCGTGAGATCTCCGGCCCGCCCCCGGCCACCGCGGGGCCCTGGCCTGCGCGGTCCGTCTCAGGCGATGTCCTCCGGGGGACCACTTCGGAGATCCGCTCGGCGGCCGGCACCTTGAGATCGCCGTCGGCCGCGTCCGGGCGCGGCCGCTCGGCGCAGTGACCGGCCAGCGGTCGAGTTCGGACACCTCGGCGCGGTCCGGCGCGCCGGGGAAGCGGCCGGCCAGGTCTTCCACGGCGAGGAGCATGGGGCCGGCCGAGTACGCCGCCACCGTCGGCTCGGTCTCCGACGGGGCGGTCACCTGCTGATCGGATACAGTCCGAAAAGGACGCAGACAGGGGGAACGGCATGAAGGACGACGACATCCTCACCCACATCCACGAACTCATCGCCGAGGAGCACGGTCTCCGGCAGCGGTTGGCCTCCGGCGCGATCTCCTCGCATGAGGAGAACAACCGGATCAAGCAGCTGGAAGAGGCCCTCGACCAGGCCTGGGACCTGCTCAGGCAGCGCCGGGCGCGGCGGGAGTTCGGGGAGGACCCCGACTCCGCCGCGCCGCGTCCGATCGACGAGGTCGAGGACTACCGGCAGTAACCGGGGGCCGCCGCCGCGGACGCGGCACTAGTCCTTGGGACGGCCCTGGCAGCGCGGGTCGACCGGGGCCGGCGGCAGGGCCGGGGCCAGCCAGGAGATCACACTCTGCTCGACGTACCAGCCGTGCAGGTTCACCCAGGTTCTGGGCGCCTCGCCGGGGTCGGGGCAGAGCACCTTGGATTCGAGCCGGTCGTTCCGGACGAAGCTGACGACGCCCTCGCGCCCCAGCACGGTGGACATCTGGTCGTCGCTGGCGACCAGATAGCCCACGAGCACCCGCGGTTTCTCCTTCTCGGCCATCTGCAGGGCCATCAGCGGGAGGATCGGCGCCTTCATGACGACCACGCCCACGAGGAACGGCGTGAACACCGCCGTCGCGACCGCGATGCCGTGAGTGAGCACCCGGGCGGGCGCCGGGGAGACCGGGCCGGTCAGCAGGACCGCGACCCCCGGCGGGAGCGTGAGCAGCAGCGAGGTGGCCACATCACGAGCGGCGAACGCCGCCCCGATGGCCGGCCAGAGCACGACGTAGGAGATCACCGCGACCATCACGGGCAGCGCGTAGCAGACGGTGGCCCGCAGCCCCTCGTGGTGGGGGAACCGCTCGCGCACCGTCAGGCCCGCCGCGGCCAGCGACAGCATCGCCAGCGTCGGCAGGAACCGCAACTGCCAGGCCGACAGGCCGACCACGACGGCCAGGGCCACCACCCAGCCGGGCAGCCGCTCGGCGGTCCGCACCAGCCAGGAGGAGTGGCCCGTGCTGATCCAGTAGAGGGTGCCGAGCACCCGGCCGCCCAGGATGAGGGCGGGCACGACCCAGACGGTGGTCAGCAGTACGGCGCTGAGCAGGCCCAGCGGGCTGATGTTCTGCAGCAGCAGGAGCAGCGTCTGGGTGTCCTGCCGGCTGGCGTACCACAACCGCATGACCAGCAGGACGATGGGGAAGACCGGCAGCAGCGCGAGCAGCCACTCCTGGTCCCGCGGCGCGTCCCTGACCCGCCTGCCCCCTTTCAACGGGTTGCCCCCTTTCAACGGGTCGGGCAGTCCTGGACGGGCAGGGACCGCTCCCACGGCCATCTGCGCACCCGCGGGGGGAGCGCGCAGGGCTGCTCCGCCTGGGCGACGTTCACGTTGGGGCTGGCCGCCAGCATCGGGTCGATGTAGGTCTGGTATGCCTGCTCCCACCGCTGGTCCTGGGGGTCGGCGTAGGAGCGGTAGAGCGCGAGGTCGACCAGGGTCTGCAGGGCCTTGTTGGAGCCGGTGTTGACCGCCCACATCTCGGTCTTCTCCAGCGCGATGTCGTGATGGCGCAGCTCCCCGTGAGCCTCGGCGACGAACCCGGCCAGGATGGCCGCGTCGGTGGTCATCGCGTCGAACTCACCCATCTGGTCGGACTCGCTCTTCTTCAGGCCCCTGGCGCAGTCGCTGATCTGGTTCTTGGCGGTGACGGTGGCCTTCGTCGCCTTGCGCAGCTCGCTCTCGGAGGTCGAGGTGCCGAGCGTGCAGACCTTCTTTCCTTCGAGCTGTCCCAGAGAGGTGATGTCTCCCGGGTAGTCGGACCTGGTCACCACGGACTGCTCGGTGTAGAGGTAGGGCGTGGAGAAGCCGACGGAGGGGTCGTCCTGCCGGTCGCGTGTCACGCTGAAGGTGGCGACCACGAGGTCGACCCTGACGAACCGGCCGTTGGCGTCGCGTGCCTGCATGCGCGCCCGGTCCTCGGTGTCGATGGCCAGGAAGTCGACCTTGTCGGGCCGGTAGCCGAGATCCGCGGCGATCAGGTAGGCGATCTGGATGTCGAAGCCCTTGAAGTCGCGCCTGCCGGTCTGTTCCTGGTAAGCGATGCCGGGCGTGTCGGCCTTCACCCCGATCCGGAGCCTGTCCTTGTTGAACAGTCCGGCCTTCTCCCGCAGCTCAGCCTCGGTGGGCGGCCCGTTCACCCACATGATGGACACCCCGACGATGATCGCGGCCAGGATCAGCGCGATCCACGCCGCGAGCCGGAAACGTCGGACCCGCCGCGGCGGTCCGGGTGCGGGCGGCGGCCCCGGCTCTGCCGGCAGAACGGACTCGGACGAAGGAGCGGACTCGGACGGCGCCGCCGGCTCCAGCAGCGGACCGGCCCCGGACAGCGGACCGGGCCGCGACTTACGAACTCTGGAACGGGCCGGCGGGCCCCCCGCCCGTGTCCCCGCGTCCGCAGGCTCTTCGGTCATGACACCTCCGGACTCCCCATCTGTTGAGCAGGCTATGCCGTCACCTCCCGGGCCGGGCATTCCTTCACCAAGACGAGATCAAATGACTTGCGGGTGCGGTGACCGGAACACCCCTTAGGATCCTCTATCAGATCTCTGGGAGCGGGGGGCGATGAACACCGTCATTGGGCCGTACCGCGTGGTGAGCAGGCTCGGGCAGGGCAGGACGGGAGAGGTCTTCCTCGCCCGCGACCCCGACGGACGCCAGGTCGCCGTCAAGGTCGTCCACCCGCGGCTGGCCGCCGACCCCGCTTTCCGGCGGCGCTTCCAGCAGGAGGCGGAGGCCGCCTCCGGGGTCGCCCGCTCCTGCACGGCGCCGATCCTGGACATCAGGCTCGACGACGGGCAGGTCTACCTGGTCACCGAGTACGTCGACGGGCCGGACCTGCGGCGGCGGGTCACGGATCACGGCCCCCTCTCGGGGTCGGGCCTGGAGACGCTGGCGGTGTCCACCGCCGTCGCCCTGCAGGCCGTCCACGCCGCCGGCCTCGTGCACCAGGATCTGAAGCCGTCCGGCATCCTGCTCGGCCCGCTCGGGCCCAGGGTGATCGGTTTCGGCGTGGCCCACCTCGCCGGCCCCACCGGCCCCGCCGGGGAGGAGGCGTCCCGCTACGTCTCGCCGGAGCAGGCGCGGGGCGAGGGGGCCACCGCGGCGTCGGACGTGTTCGCCTGGGGCGGGGTCGTCCTCTACGCGGCGACCGGGCGGCAGCCGTCCGGCGGCGGCACCGGCCGCCCCGACGATCACGCCGGCCCCGGCCCGACCGGGCTGCACGGCGCGCTCCACGACCTCGTCGGCCGGGCCCTCGCCCGGGATCCGGGCCGTCGCCCCGGCGTGCCGGAGATCCTCAGGGCCCTGACGGGTGCCAGCGACCCGGCCACGTCCCTCACCCGGCCGCCCGCGGCGGCGGGCGAGCAGCCCGTGGAGCCGTTCGACGTCCCCACCAACCCGGCCGTCCCCCTCACCCGGCCCCCCGCACCCCCCGTCGCGGCGGTGCCGCCCGCGCTGCCACCTCTCGACGTCCCCACCAACCCGGCCGTCCCCCTCACCCGCCTCCCGTCGGCGGACCCGCCCGCCGCACACCCCCCCGACCCACCCGCCGCACCCCCCAACGGTCCGCTCGCCGCGCACCCCGACGGCCTGCCCGCCGTACGCCCTGACGGCCTGGCCGCCGGAGAGCAGCCTCCGCACCGGCCGGGCCGGATCCCCGGCGGCGGGCCGGGCGCGCCCGGGGCCGCCCCGGCGCGCTGGGGCCGTTCGGTCGCCGCCCCCGTCCTCGCGGGGGTGGCGATCGCGCTGGTCATCGCGGCCGTCTCCTTCTTCCTGCCGCAGGACGGGGCCACCGGCGACCGTGAGCCCCTGGCCCAGCCGGCCACCACGGCGGGCGACGCCGCCGGGCCCACGCCGGAGACGACCGCGGAGCCCGGGGCCACGCTCTCCCCCTCCCCGCAGCCGACCCCGTCGACCTCGACCGCGACGGCCACGCCCGCGCCGGAGCGAGCCTGGCCGTTCCAGGACGACTTCACCGGCGAGGATCGCGGCTGGAGCGTGGCGGCGTGGGGCAAGGGCAAGGGCAGGCACCGCCCGGCCGGCGGCGCCTACCGGATCACCGCCAGGTCCGACGGTTATCTCCCGGTCGCCGCTCCCCTGGCCGCCCCGGTGAAGAACGCCACCATCACCGCGAAGGTCCAGGTGCTGAACGGCACGGGCACCTTCGGCGTCTTCTGCCGGGGCCGCGACGCGGGCGCCAGGCGCTACGAGTTCTCGATCAGCAGCGGCGGCGACGCCTCCATCGTCAAGAGCGGCGAGGCGCCCGCCTCGGTGAAGCGCGTCCCGGTCCCCGGTTTCCGCCCCGCCCGGCTCAACGTCCTGCAGGCGTCCTGCCTCAGCGGCAAGACGGGGACCCGGCTGAGCCTGCGCGTCAACGGCCGGGGAGTCGTCTCCCGGCTCGACAGGGAACGGCCGTTCGCCTCCGGCTCCATCGGCGTGTTCGCCCGCGCCCAGCGCGGCGGCTCCGGCGTGGACGTCGGCTTCAACTCCTTCGAGGCCCGTTCCTGAGTCTCCTTCGAGGCCCGTTCCTGAGTCGGCCCGGCCGGCCCCGCCCCCGGAAGGGACAGCGGACCCGAGGGCACGCCCCCGGAGGTCACCCGGGCCCGGCGGAACTCCGGGGCGATGGCGGTGTGCACAGGTAGGGGTAGGCCAGGGCCAGCGCGGCGGCGGTCAGGCCGATCCCGCAGTAGACAGGTGCAAGGTGCCAGAAGTCGGTGTAGCCGACCTTCCAGTGCACCAGTACGGGGGGCATGAACCCTGCCACCGCGGCCAACGCCAACGACCGCCATACCCACGCCGCGCCCCGGCGCCATCCCCAAGCGCTCAGCAGCGTGATCGCCACGGCGGCGGCCATCAACGCACCGCCGAACCCTGCCCGGTCGTGCGCGATGAACGGCAGCAGCCGGGAGCTTACCGCGTGCAGGTCGCCGGGCGTGGTGCCGAGGAAAGCCAGGTCGCTGGGGACGAACACGTGGGTGAGCCCCACGGCGGACACGGCCGCCCCGCCCGCCAGCAGCCCCACTCCCGTGATGATCAGTAGAAGTTGACCCAGCAGTGCCCTCCGCCACTGGGACGGCGGCCCCTCTGCCATCGATGTCCACTGTGGGCGGGCCGGGGCCCGGAAGGTGGCGAGGACGAACATCGGGACGAGCACGACCGTGACCGCGATGTGCAACGGCTCCACGAATCCGAATCCCAGGAAGTAGAACAAGGTGAGGAACCCGATGGCCCCCGAGATCAGGAAGGCGTTCCGGGCCCACGGCCACCCGCGCCGGATCCCGCCGCCGGCCAGCCCGGTGTAGAGGATCCCGGTCGCCACCATCGTGCCGGCCATGGTGATCCTGTCGTGTTGAAGGAAGTGCACCAGGTTGTGGTTGGTGCTGTGCATCTGGTGGAGGTCCAGGCCGAGGAAGTCTCGGTCGTACCAGAGCAGGACCGGACCGAGGGTGATGGCGTCCGCGCCCAGGCCCGCGCAGATCATCCCGATCCCCATCCATAGCCCCCACCACCAGGCAGGCCACCGTCGGGGATCACGGCCCACACCCCACAAGGCCGGCATCGGGTCCGTCGGCGTGGCCGCTTCGGCCACCCGCTGAAACCAGCCGGGCCCCGCTTCCACCAGGGTCGCCGGCGTCGCCACAACGGCCTTGGTGTCATCCCTCAGGGCCGTCAGCGCGTCGGCGACGGCGGGAGTGGTCATCTCGATCACGTCCGTGTCGTCGGTCAACACCGCGTCGACATGGGCGGCGAGCGCCGCCGCCACCGCGGGATCGGCCGTCCGCGCGAACACGGGGCACCGGCGGCCGGCGGCCGCCGCCCGCACCAGGTCGACGTCATCGCGGCCGACCGGCGCCACCACGATCAGACCGGCCCCCTGGGTCGGCAGCGCGCGGACAGCGTCGCGTGCCGTCGCCGGCGACACCACAGCGCCCAGCCGCGTCGCCACGCCGATACCGGCGACGGTCCCGGACAGCACGGCCGGGGGCGCCATGTGACCGAACGTGCTCGCGATCACCCGGTGCCCGCCGGGCAGCGAGGACAAGGTCGCCAACGTCCGCAGAGCGGTCCGTTGCGATCGGCGTAGGCCGAGTAAGGCGCCCGCGAGCCCGCGCAGCGGGTGATAGGTCCAGTCAGGCATCAGGGTTTCCATCCGAGAATCGGTGTCATGGAACGCAGGGTCGCCGAGTTCGGTGTCAGTCTGGCGGCGAGATCACGGGCCTTGACAGCCGGTGGCCAGGACCACTGTCCGACCGCCCCCAGACGGGCCGATCGGCGCACCACGTTCTGGGTTCTGGACCTACGTCGCCGGTCGTAGCCGGCCAGGCCCGAGGCGATGTCCGGCGCCCGGTCGAGGCAGGAGGCCAGGACGACGGCGTCTTCCAGAGCCTGGCAGGCGCCCTGCCCCAGGTTGGGCGTCATCGCGTGGGCCGCGTCGCCGAGTAGCGCCACCCGACCGCTGACATACCCGGGCAGCGGTGGCAGGTCGTAGATGTCGTGCCGCAGTACGTCGTCTTCGGCGACCGCGGCCAACAAGGTGGGGATCGGTTCGGCCCATCTCCCGAACCGGCGGTGCAGCTCGGCCCATTCGCCGTCCGGGCTGACGCCGCCGGCGGGCACCGTGGCGGTGGCGAAGCAGTAGGCCTGGTCGCCGGGCATCGAGGTGTATCCGAACCGTTCGCCTCGGCCCCAGTTCGAGGCGCCGTCGGTGAGCGGCGCGGGCAGCCGCGAGGTGATCATGCGCCAGGCGGTGTACCCGGCGTATCGGGGCGGCCGTGCGTCGGGCCATCCAAGGCGGCGCACAGTGCTGTGCAGGCCGTCGGCGCCGACCGCCACCTCGGCGCGCAGGCTCCCGTGGTGGTGTTCGACCACCACCGCATCGCCCTCGTCATGTACCCCGGTGATCGTGGTCGCCGGCCGTAGCGTCTTCCTCGGCAGCGCCTCCACCAGGACCCGCACCAGGTCGGCACGGTGCACCACGACCAGCGGCGATCCGAACCGCTGTTCGAGCTCAACGTTGTCGGTCCGTGCCAGCCAACGACCCGCCTGGTTGCGCACACCGCCACCGGCCTCGACTGCGCCCGACTCCCTGACCCGGTCGGCCAGCCCCAGTACCGCCAGGGCCCGCAGCGCGTTGGGCCACAAGGACAGGCCGGCGCCGATCTCGGTGAACTGCACGGCCTGCTCGCAGACCTCCACCCGCCAGCCTCGACGGCACAGGGCGACCGCCGCCGCCAGCCCGCCGATCCCGCCGCCGACGATGACCGCGGTACGCCCCGCCGTCACGGCCGTTTTCTCAGTGTCGCCGGCGCCGCGCCGCCCACATGATCATGCGTCGACACTGCGTATTCGCCCCGAAAATCCTGACAAAACAGATATATCTCCGCCGGGCTCTCGGCGTCTCCGCGTACCCCTGACATTTGTGCAGGTTAGCGCGGTGCGTATCGATTCTTATACCGGACAGAATCGAAGCGCTGTCGGATCCACGGCTGGAGGCATGGTTTCCATGCCTCCTGTGTGCACGCGGTGGGGCTGCTCGGCGACGGCGCCGCCGGGGGCGAGCCGCTGTCGCCGGCCACCGGAGGTGACCTCGCCGGTGGCCACGGTGCCGCTCAGGGAGTGCAGGGTCCCGATCTTGACGGTGTCGTCGCCGCCACCGGAGGGCACGCCCGGCCAGCAGGGCCGCGGGAGGCTCAGAGCGCCACGTCGTAGGAGGCGATGACCGCACCACCGGGGAACCGGCCCGCCGGGGTCACCACGACCCGTCTGCCCGGGTCCTGGTAACCGTGCTCGGTCAGCCACAACAGGGCGGCGGGCCCCAGGTCGCTGTAGGCGATCGGGGAGTCGGGCGAGAAGAGGTCCTCGCCGGCCGAGTGCTGTCCGGCGTCCCCTTCGACGATCCACAGGGTGTAGGTGGTGTAGGCGGTCATGGCAGCCCCCGTGCTGTAGTCGTTCCCCGTGGGGTCCATACCCGGACACGGCGGCACCCCACCGCGAGGACAGGACGACGCGGGGCGTCCCGGTAGGCACGCGGGAGCACGGCTGCGCCGGCGGCCGGCGCGCGCACGCCCCCCAGAAGGCCACATGTGAGGCATGAGAAGTGCGGAAACCGCCTCGACACCGCCGTGCAACACTTCGGAGACCGCCACTCCCTATGGGCCGGTAATGCGGCTCACACCACACGAGCAGGAGCGTCTGCTCATCCACGTCGCCGCCGGTGTCGCCCGTGACCGCAGGTCCCAGGGCTCCGGCTCAACCACCCCGAGGTCACCGCGATCATCGCGTCCTTCCTGATGGAGGGCGCGCGGGACGGGCGGACCGCCGCGGACCTGGTGGAGGCCGGCCGGACCGTGCTGTCCCGGCAGGACGTCATGGACGGCGTGCCCGAGATGCTGGAATCGGTGCAGATCGAGGCCACCTTCCCCGACGGCACCAAGCTCGTCACCGTCCACCAGCCGATCCCCTGACCGAGGAGCCGTGCGTTGAGACCCGGTGAGATCCAGTACGGCCAGGCGCCCATCCCGCTCAACCCTGGCCGCGCACGCGTCACCGTCCTCGTCGTCAACACCGCCGACCGGCCGATCCAGGTCGGGTCGCACTACCACTTCGCCGCCGCCAGCCCCGGCCTGGAGTTCGACCGCCAGGCGGCCTGGGGCACCCGTCTCGACGTCCCGGCGGGTACGGCGGTGCGCTTCGAACCCGGCGTCGAGCGCGAGGTGACCCTCGTACCGATCGCCGGGCACCGGATCGTCCCCGGGCTCCGCCCCGAGTGGGCCGGGCCTCTCGGCGGGAGCCCCCATGTCCGTAACGGTCCCGCTACGCCGCGCTCTACGGTCCCACCACCGGTGACCGGGTCAGGCTCGCCGACACCGACCTGTTCGTCGAGGTCACCGAGGACCTGTCGATGGGCCCGTCCGGGGCGGGCGACGAGGCGGTGTTCGGCGGCGGCAAGGTCATCCGGGAGTCGATGGGGCAGGCCAGGACCGCCCGGGCCGAGGGCGCACCCGACCTGGTGATCACCGGCGCCGTGGTCCTCGACCACTGGGGCGTGGTCAAGGCCGACATCGGGGTCAGGGACGGCCGGATCGTCGCGATCGGCAAGGCCGGCAACCCCGACACCATGGACGGCGTCCACCCCGGCCTGGTGATCGGCCCGTCCACCGAGATCCTCGCGGGCAACGGGAAGATCCTGACCGCCGGGGCGATCGACTCCCACGTCCACCTGATCTGCCCGCAGATCCTGGACGAGGCCCTGGCCGCGGGGGTGACGACGATCGTCGGCGGCGGCACCGGACCGGCCGAGGGCACCAAGGCCACCACGGTGACCGGCACGTGGTATCTCGCCCGGATGCTGGAGTCCCTCGACTCCTACCCGGTCAACGTCGCGCTGCTGGGCAAGGGCAACACCGTCAGCGCCGAGGGACTGCTGGAACAGCTCCAGGGGAGCGCCTCCGGCTTCAAACTGCACGAGGAGCGGTCCGCGACCTGCCGGAGCTGGCCGCGTTCCTGCGGGGGCGGCTGGCCACCGCGGGCCGGTCGGCAGCGGCAAGACCGCGCTGACCGCGGCCCTGTGGCGGACCCTCGGCCAGACGCTGCGCCTCGGCGTGGTGACCAACGACATCTACACCACCGAGGACGCCGACTTCCTACGCAGGGCGGGCGTGCTCGATCCGGAGCGGATCGCCGCCGTGCAGACCGGGTGCTGCCCGCACACGGCCATCCGCGACGACATCGCCGCCAACCTCGACGCGGTGGAGACCCTGGAGGAGCGGCACGGCCCGCTCGACCTGGTGATCGTGGAGAGTGGCGGCGACAACCTCACCGCCACCTTCAGCAGGGGGCTGGCCGAGGACGCCCGGGTGCTCTGGCGTGAGGAGATCGTCTCCGGCCGGTACGGCGAGCGCCCCGGCCGCTGCCACTCCCGCTTCGACGCCACGGCCGGCGGTGGCCCGCCGCTCCGGCAGGAGTTCGTCGTGGGCGATCCGGCGATCGACGCCGGCCCCGCCGTGTACGGCGGCGCCCGCTGCGTCGGCAGCGTCCTGACCACCGGGCGGGTGCCGGAGTCGGTGGTCGGGGACGGCTGGGCGGTGCTCCCCCTGGCCGGGCCCGGCACGCTGGTCTCCGCCCTGGCGCCCGACGCCGTCGCGCTGAGGCGGCGCCTGCGGCGCGGCCAGTCACACGTGGAGGCCGCGGCCGCACCGATCCGGGATCAGTCGTAGAAGCGCAGGCGGCGCGGCCACATGGGGCCGCGCCGGAGCGGGCTCAGCCGTGGAAACGGAGCCACGCGGGTCCGGGATCAGTCGTAGAAGCCCAGCCGGCGCAGCTGCTTGGGGTCGCGCTGCCAGTCCTTGGCGACGCTGATCCGCAGGTCGAGATAGACCCGGGTGCCGAGCAGCGCCTCGATCTGCTGGCGGGCCCGGGTGCCGACGTCTTTGAGCCGGCTGCCCTTGTGGCCGATCACGATGGCCTTCTGCGACGGGCGCTCGACGAACATGTGGGCGTAGATGTCAAGCAGGTCGTCGCGGCCCTCCCGGGGCAGCATCTCGTCGACGACGACCGCGATCGAGTGCGGCAGCTCGTCCCGGACGCCCTCCAGCGCCGCCTCGCGGATCAGCTCGCCCACCAGCACCTGCTCGGGCTCGTCGGTGAGCTGGCCGCCCTCATACAGCGGCGGGCTCGCGGGGAGCCGGCCGATCAGCACGTCACCCAGCACGTCGAGCTGCTCGCCCGACTGCGCCGAGACCGGGACGATCTCCTCGAAGTCGGCGAGCTGGGAGAGCGCCAGCAGCTGCGCGGCGATCTGCTCGCGGGTCGCCAGGTCGCACTTGGTCACCACGGCGACGACCGGGGTCTTCTTGACCGCGGCGAGCTTCTCGGCGATGAACCGGTCGCCCTTGCCGATGGGCTCGTTGGCGGGCACGCAGAACCCGATCACGTCGACCTCGGTGAGCGTGGACAGCACCAGGCTGTCCAGCCGCTCGCCCAGGAGGGTGCGGGGCCGGTGCAGCCCCGGCGTGTCCACGATGATGAGCTGGGCGTCCGGACGGTGCACGATGCCCCGGATGACCCGGCGGGTGGTCTGTGGCTTGGAGGAGGTGATCGCCACCTTCGTGCCGACCAACGCGTTCATCAGCGTGGATTTGCCGACGTTGGGCCGGCCGACGAAGCAGGCGAAACCGGCATGGAAATCAGCGGCTGAGGAACTCACGTCATCCATTGTCGCCGATGTCGGCCTCAGCTCTGACGCACGGTCCCGTCGGGACCGGCCACCAGCAGCGTCTTGCCGCCCATTTCACGGACCGCCCGCGCGTCCGCGTCGGCCGGGCCGTCCCCGGCGGTGACCAGCGCGGCCGCCTCCAGGGACTCGGCGCCGCTGGAGACGGCCATCGCCACGGCGACCTGCAGCGCCGAGAGCGTCAGCGACGGCAGCGCCACGTTGGTCGCCGCGTAGGTCCGGCCGGTCTCGTCGCGCACGGCGGCGCCCTCGGCGGCGCCGTTGCGGGCCCGGGCGGAGCGGGCCAGAACGATGATCTTGTTGTCCTCGGGGTCGAGGGTCGCGTCACTCACAGCGCCAGGGTAGTCAGCGCGCGGCATCCGGTCCCAACCGACCTGCCCGCCGTCCGCCGTCCGGCCCTGGCGGACCGCTCGACGATCCCCGCGGGGGAGGCCGGCCGGTGAGCGGCTGGAGGTGATCCGCCGATCGATGACGGCCCCTCGTCGACCACCGTCGCCCCGGCGTTGCGCGGGTCCGCGCGGACACTCGGTCAGGAGGTGATGCGGCGCTGCCGGGGTGGAGTCTGCCTCACCGTTTTCCGGGATGCCTCGCCCATGTCGCCGGGCAATCGTGATCTCTACGGTGGTCCCATGACCACGACCGGACTGACCACCCCCTGGGACAGGATCCACGCCCACTGGTCGGCGCGGACCTGGCTGCGCACCTCACATGTGGTGACGGGCCTGCCGATCGCCCTGCTGGCCCTGGCCGTCATCGTCGGGCTGACCGCGCTGTCGGTGCTGCTGGTCTGGACCGTGGTGGTCCCGTTGATCGCGCTGCCGCTGCTGTTCCGGTCCGTGCCGATGTTCACGCGGCTGCAGCGGGCCCGGTTCCTGGCCTTCCTGGACGTGGACATCCCCCGGACGCCGCGGCGTCCCAAGGAGCGGAACCCGCTGAAGTGGCTGGTCCGGGAGGCGCGGACGGGAAGCTTCTGGCGGCAGCTCGCCTATCACCTGCTGTCACCGCTGATCAACGGGATCGGATTCCTCATGGTGATCGGGGCCTGGGCGGGGGGCCTGGTCGCGGCCGAATTCGCCGTCCAGGGCCTGATCATCTCGGAGAACATGATGATCGCGGCATCCGCCCTGGCAGCGGTGTTGCTGCTCGTCACCGGGCCGTGGGTGGCGCACGGGGTAACCGCGCTGGACGTGATCGCCGCCGGGGCCCTGCTCGGCCCCAGCCGCAGCGACCTGCTCGTCCAGCGGGTCGAGACCCTGCAGGAGAGCCGCGCCGAGGTGGTCGACGCCGCGGACGCCGAGCGCCGCCGGATCGAACGGGACCTGCACGACGGCGCCCAGCAGCGGCTGGTCTCGCTCGCGATGAGCCTGGGGATGGCCCGGGCCACGCTCACCGACGTCCCCGAGCCCGCGCGGCAGGCCATCGCACAGGCCCACGAAGAGGCCAAACAGGCCCTGAAGGAGCTGCGCGACTTCGTGCGCGGGCTCCACCCGGCCGTGCTCGACGACCAGGGACTGGACGCCGCGCTGTCCGGCATCGCCGCACGGGCCCCGTTCCCCGTGCGGCTCCGCGTCGACGTGCCCGAGCGCGCGTCGCCGACGATCGAGGCGATCGCGTTCTTCGTGGTTTCGGAGGCGCTGACCAACGTCTCCAAGCACGCCGGGGCGTCCGGCGCCGAGGTCACGGTCCAGCGGGCCGCCGACCGGCTCCGCCTGGTCATCGTCGACGACGGCCGGGGCGGCGCCCACCTCGGCGGCGGGACGGGACTGCGCGGTCTGGCCCAGCGGGTCGGCTCGGTGGACGGGACGCTGGACGTCGACAGCCCGCCGGGCGGTCCCACGGCGATCAGGGTGGAGCTGCCGTGCGAATAGTGCTCGCCGAGGACTCCGTCCTGCTCCGGGAGGGGCTCATCTGGCTGCTCGGCTCCGCGGGCATGGAGGTCGTGGCGGCGGTGGCCGACGCCGACGGGCTGCTGCGCGCCGTGGACGAACACGATCCCGATCTCGTGGTCACCGACGTGCGGATGCCGCCCTCGCACACCGACGAGGGCCTGCGCGCGGCGCTCGTGCTCCGCCGGCAGCGACCGGGTCTGGCGATCCTGGTGCTCTCGCAGTACGTGGAGGAGCGCTACGCCACCCGGCTGCTGTCCACCGAGACCAGCGGCATCGGATACCTGCTGAAGGATCGCGTGGCCGACGTCGCCGAGTTCCTGGACGCCCTACGCCGGGTCGCCGCCGGCGGCACGGCCCTGGATCCGGAGGTGGTCGCCCAGCTCCTGATCCGCAGGCACAGCGACCCGCTGGACCTGCTGACCCGCCGGGAGTACGAGGTGCTGGCGCTGATCGCCGAGGGCAGGTCGAACACCGGGATCGCCGAAGCCCTGACGGTCAGCGAGGGCGCCGTCGGCAAGCACATCAACAACATCTTCACCAAGCTCGGCCTCTCCGGCGCGGACAAGGACCACCGCCGGGTGCTCGCCGTACTGCGATTCCTGAAAGTGTGAGGGAGACATGCCGATGCGGAGCACCGTCCGGACCGCCTGGGTCATCGTGGGCGGAGCGCTCACCGCGCTGACCGTGTCCGGGATCGGGCTGGCCGCGTGGTCCGAGGTGAGCCGGACGGAGGTGAGCGGCGACTCCTACGAGAGTTCCCTGCTGCGCCCCGCCAGGCTGTCGGAGACCTCCGTCCGCGACTACACGTTCACCTCGCCCGAGCTCGTCGTGCGGGCGGAGGGAGGGGTCGACATCTCCGTCGTCACCGGCGCCGCGGGACGGCTGTCCGTCAGACGGGAGATCTTCTGGTCCGACGGCGGACCCGGCCCCGACCAGGGCAGACCCAACCTGTCCGAGCTGTGGAACGGCAGGACGTTGCGGGCCACCGTCGGCTGCCCCGGCGGCACGCGGCCCGGTGAGCCCGTATGCCACGCCGTCTACACACTGACCGTGCCCGCCGCCACCGACGTCGAGGCGGCGACCGGCTCCGGAACCGTGTCCGCCCACGCCGTCCAGGGCGACCTGCGGCTGTCCACCGCCTCGGGCGAGGTGACCGTGACCGGCGCGCGGGGGACGCTGTGGGCGCGGGCCGGGACGGGAGACGTGACCGCGACCGGCCTTCAGTCGGCCGTGGCCGACGTCGAGACCGGCAGGGGTGACGCCGTGCTGGGCTTCCAGCATGCCCCCGACGACGTCAGGGCGGTCGCCGGGGAGGGCGGTGGCGTCGTTGTCACCGTGCCGGACGGCGCCGGCTACCGGGTGGAGGCGGACGCCCGCGAGAGCACCGTCGAGGTCCCCCGGGACCCGGACGCCCCGCGGAGGATCACCGCCGCCGCCCCCGAGGGCCGGCTGCGGATCCTCCCGGACGGCCGGCGGTGAAGGCGGGGCGGACGGCGGGTCACGCGACCGGGGCGGAGACACGGCCGTAGGCCATGAGATCCGCGGCAGACCGGACGGCCGGCGGTGAAGGCACGGCGGGCGGCCACGTTCAGAGGGCTGCCCGGGCGACGAGGAACTGGGCGAGCTGCTGGGTGCGTCTGACGTCGACGTCGGCGATCCCGGTGTGCACCAGCGTGACCACGGTGCCCCCGATGCGGGCGAAGACCATGTGCATCTCGTAGGGATAGCCGTTCAGCCGGCCGCGCAGCCGCTTGGCCTGCATGTCGTCGCCGGCGGCGTCCAGATTCAGGCTGGACACCCGCAGGGAGGTGATCCTGCCCGGCTGACGCCTTCTGGCGACCGGGCAGCCCTCCAGCGCCTCGGTGAGCTCGGCGAAGTGCTGCTCGGCGGCGGCGCCGGTGTAGGAGGCCAGGCCGACCCCGATCAGCTCGCCGAGCTCGGCTCCCGGGTAGGTCGCGTCCACCCGGGTCCCCTGCGCCTCTCCCGGCAGCCTGCCTCCCGCCATGTCGAGAACGACCCGGCAGTCACGGTCGGCGGGGCGGAACGGGGACTTCCACCCCTCGCCGGACCAGGAGGAGAATCCCTCCGGTAAATCCTGCGCTTTCGGTAATAACCCGCGTAACCGTGTCAGTTCCGTGACGGCGTCCTTTCGAGCCTGCTCCGGCTCCGCACCGCACGCTGCCAGGGTCCCGGCCAGAGCCACGCAGACGCCTGCCGCAACGGCAATTCGAATCCCCCGCGTCATGACTATTCCCCCGATGTCACGTGCGAGGTGTCTTATCCCCGCCGATCCGCTTTCTTCCCCATTGGTAAAAGCGGCAATCATCGGGAAACGCCTAAGGGTGTTCTCAACCGCTTTATGCGGTTGAGAACACCCTTAGCGAGCGACACAGAACCGGCTGACGCCTGTCTCCGTGCTCTTCTCCCCTGTGAAGCCGTCCCGCGCGCCGCGACCCCTCCCGGCGGCGAGGACACCTTCACCGGCTCCCGCGCGACCGGGTGCCGTGAGACGACGATGACGGACGCCGCTTGCAGCCTGCTTGCGGGCCACTTGGGGGAGCCGCCCGTCCCCTGCGCTCCGGGTCCTCACCGGGCCCCGCCGGGCGCACGCGCCCACCCCGGCCGGCCGCCGGGGCGGGCCCGGTCACGTCCCGCGCGGATCGGCGGTCACGTCCCGCGCGCCGGCGGTCACGTCCGGCGCGGGTGCCTAGTCATGCTCCGCGGAGGCCCCGACCGAGTCGGGCTCGGCCGGAGCGGTCCGCCGGACGACGACGGTGCCGATCCGGTTGCGGCGCCCGGCGAGACTCTCCGCCGTCAGGCTGAGCCCCTCCACCACGGCCTCGGAACCGGCGATCGGCACCCGGCCGAGCGCGTGGGCCAGCAGGCCGCCGACGGTCTCGACGTCGTCGACCTCCAGCTCGACGCCGAACAGGTCCGCCAGGTCGCCCACGGGCAGCCTGGCGGTCACCCGGACCGATCCGTCATCCAGCGGCTCCACCCGGGGAGCCTCCTGGTCGTATTCGTCGGTGATCTCGCCCACGATCTCCTCGAGGACGTCCTCGATGGTGACCAGGCCCGCCGTCCCGCCGTACTCGTCGATGACGATGGCCTGGTGGATCTGGCGGGCCTGCATCTCGCGGAGGAGCTGGTCGATGGGCTTGCTCTCCGGCACGTAGGTGGCCGGACGCATGATCGTCTCGACCGGCTCGGCACGGCCGTCGTCGCCGGTCTCCTGCACCCGGCGCACGATGTCCTTGAGGTAGGCGATGCCGATGACGTCGTCCTCGTTCTCGCCGACCACCGGGATCCGGGAGAACCCGCTGCGCAGGGCGAGCGACAGGGCCTGGTTCAGCGTCTTGCCGCGCTCGATGAACACCATGTCGGTGCGGGGCACCATGACCTCGCGGACCAGGGTGTCTCCGAGCTCGAAGACCGAGTGGATCATCTCCCGCTCGTCCGGCTCGATGACCCTGCGCTCCTCGGCCAGGTCGACCAGGTCGCGCAGCTCGGCCTCGGAGGTGAACGGCCCCTCCCTGAAGCCCTTGCCGGGCGTCACGGCGTTGCCCAGCAGGATAAGCAGCTTGGGGAGCGGTCCGAAGATCCGGGTCAGGCCGTATACGAGGGGGGCGCTGGCGAGCGCGATCGGCTCGGCGTGCTGGCGGCCCAGCGTGCGCGGGGACACGCCGACGATCACGTAACTGATCACGATCATGACCGCCGCGGCGGCGGCGTAGGCCCAGCCCTGGTCGCCGAGCCAGTCGATGAACAGCAGCGTCGCGATCACCGTGGCGATCAGCTCGCAGCTCAGCCGGAGCAGGAGCAGCAGATTGAGGTAGCGCGGCGGATCGGCGACGATCGCCTGCAGGCGCGCGGCGCCCCGACGGCCGTCACGGGCGAACTCCTCCGCCCGCACCCGTGAGATGCGGGCCAGAGCAGTCTCCGCACTGGCTATCAGGCCACCGACCACGACCAGGACGACGGCCGAGAACAACCACCCGTTGGCGAGGTTCACCGCTGGGGGCGCACCTCCCGCCACGACTCCAGGAGCTCGCCCTGCAGGCCGAACATCTCCTTGTGCTCCTCGGGCTCGGCGTGGTCATAGCCGAGCAGGTGGAGGATGCCGTGCGCGCACAGCAGCTCCAGCTCCGCCTCGGTGCTGTGCCCGGCCTCGGCCGCCTGCTTGGCGGCCACCTGCGGGCAGAGCACCACGTCGCCCAGGAGCGCCGGGTCGGTGGGGGCGTCGCCCTCCTGCCGGGCTCCGGAGCCCGGACCGGGGCGGAGCTCGTCCATCGGGAAGGAGAGCACGTCCGTCGGGCCCGGCTCCCCCATCCACTGCTCGTGCAGCACCGCCATGGCCTCTTCGTCCACGATCAGGATGGACAGCTCGGCGAGCGGGTTGATGTCCATCCGCTCCAGCACATGGCCGGCCAGCGAGACGATGAGTCCTTCGTCGACCTCGACGCCGGATTCGTTGTTGACCTCGATGCTCACTGTCCGTTCACCGTTCCTCGCTCGCCACGCGGCCCGATCGTGCCCCGTGACCCACTCCGCCCGCCGCGCCGGATCCGCTGCGTGCTCATCTTCTCTCCCGCGGGCGCTTGACCATGCCCTTGATCGCCTGAGGCGCGCTCTGCCGCTGCGTCTCGTCATAGCGCCCGTAGGCGTCCACGATGTCGCTGACGAGCTTGTGCCGCACCACGTCGACACTGGTCAGGCGGCTGAAGTGGATGTCGGCGATGCCGTCGAGGATCTCCTGCACCACCCTCAGGCCGCTCTGGGTGCCATTGGGCAGGTCGACCTGGGTGACGTCACCGGTGACGACGATCTTCGAGTTGAAGCCCAGCCGCGTCAGGAACATCTTCATCTGCTCGGGCGAGGTGTTCTGCGCCTCGTCCAGGATGATGAAGGCGTCGTTGAGCGTGCGGCCGCGCATGTAGGCGAGGGGAGCGACCTCGATCGTGCCCGCGGCCATCAGCCGGGGGATCGACTCGGGGTCGAGCATGTCGTGCAGCGCGTCGTAGAGGGGGCGCAGGTAGGGGTCGATCTTCTCGTAGAGCGTGCCGGGCAGGAAGCCCAGCCGCTCACCGGCCTCGACCGCGGGGCGGGTGAGGATGATCCGGTTGACCTTCTTCTCCTGAAGGGCCCGCACGGCCTTGGCCATCGCGAGATAGGTCTTGCCGGTGCCGGCGGGGCCGATGCCGAAGACGACGGTGTGCCTGTCGATCGCGTCGACGTAGCGTTTCTGGTTGACCGTCTTCGGGCGGATGGTCCGGCCCCGCGAGGAGATGATGTCGAGGGAGAGCACCTCGGCCGGACGGTCGGAGCTCATGCGCAGCATCGCGATGCTGCGCTCCACCGCGTCCGTCGTCAGCTCGGCGCCTCCCTGGACGAGCTCGGACAGCTCCTCGAACAGGCGCACCACGACGCTGCTCTCCTCCGGGCTGCCGGTGATGGTTATCTCGTTGCCCCGGACGTGGATGTCGGCGCGGAAGGCGCCCTCGATGACCCGCAACAGCTCGTCGCGCGAGCCCAGCAGGCTGACCATCGAATGATCATCCGGAATCACCACCTTCGCCTGGGTCCGGCTGGGACCCTTCGATCGTGGCGGGGATGTTCTGCTGGAATCGTTTGTCTCGGACATAGACGGGCCTTTCGGCCTGTTCGCCTCCAGATATCGGCGTGGGACTTCTACGCCATGGTATCCGTGATCGACGTGATCGCGCTTGTCGGTTTTACCCGGGCGGCCAGGTCAGGCCGCGTCCGCCGAGCACGTGTCCGTGCACGTGAGGGACGGTCTGGCCGGCCCCGGGGCCGGTGTTGAAGACCAGGCGGTATCCCGAGGCCGCGACGCCCTCCTGCTCGGCGACGGCGTGCGCCGCCTTGAGCACGTCGTCGGCGAGCCCGTCGTCGGCCGCGGCCAGCGCGGCCGCGTCCGGGTAATGGTCTTTGGGGACCACGAGTACGTGGGTGGGGGCCTGCGGGTTGACGTCCCGGAAGGCCAGCGTGCGGTCGGTCTCATGGACGATCTTCGCGGGGATCTCCCCGGCGACGATCTTGCAGAACAGGCAGTCGGCTTCGCTCACCATGCAGGCACCCTATCTGTCGGTGACGTTGTCAATCGGTGATGGTCCATCGCCAGCAAAGAAAGATCCACCCGGATAAGGTGGGTATGCAAAACTTCAACAACTACAGACCATTGCGATCCGCACGATATGGCCGCCTGGCGAGGACACGACTGGGTCATGCCCCCTAATGAACCGGAAGAGCGTAAACCCTCTGGGAAGGCCGAGCGTCCCACTGATGTGACCACCGAGACCCTCGTGGCCGACAGGTCGCTCGGGGCGGTGCCCGTCGGGTGGGACGCCGACATGGCCGTTACCGCGCTCTACAGCGCGCACTATCGGTCGCTCGTGCGCCTCGCCGTGCTGCTCGTCCGCGACATGGCAACCGCGGAGGAAGTCGTGCAGGACGCCTTCGTCGCCATCCATGGCGCCTGGCGGCGGCTGCGCGACACCGACAAGGCACTCGCCTACCTGCGCCAATCGGTCGTCAACCGATCGCGCTCGGTGCTTCGGCACCGGGCGGTCGTGGAGAAGTACGCTCCCAAGGGCATGCCCGACGCACCGAGCGCCGAGAACGGCGCGATCGGCGAGTTCGAGCGGTCCGCCGTCATCGAGGCACTCCGCGGCCTGCCCGCGCGCCAGCGGGAGGCACTGGTTCTGCGCTATTACGGAGACCTGTCAGAAGCGCAGATCGCCCATGCCATGGGCATCAGCAAGGGCGCGGTCAAGAGCCACACGGCTCGCGGCATGGCCGCCCTACGGACCACACTGGAGCAACTGTCATGACCGAGTCCCCCGACGAGTACGGCGAGCTGCTCCGCCGTGTCCTCAGCGCGGAGGCGGACTCGGTCGTTCCCTCCCCGGACGGCCTGGAGATCATCCGCGCCCGCGTGGAAAGACGCGGGATCCGCGGGCTGATGTGGTGGCGCGCCGGAGCCTCGGTCGCGGGAGCCGTCCTGGTCGCGGCCACCGTCGTCATGGTGGTCCCGGAGTTCCGCGAGCAGGTGACCCGGCAGGTGAACGACGTCAACTTCACCCAGTCGACCCCACCTGACATGTCCGCCACCTCGCGGGCCCCCTCCAACGGCGACGATCCGCTCCCGGTCGTCACCAAGCCCGAACCCGGCGTCACCGGGCCCCTGCCGACGCCCACCCACTCCAGGTCCTCGGCGCCGCACCCGAAGCCGAGCCCGAAGCCGACGCACAAGCCCACGCCGACCCCGGAGCCCACCCCGTCGCCCACCTGCCCCACGACTCCGCCCGACGGCACGGCGGTCGAGCCCGGGGAGCTCACCGAGGAGTGCCGGACGCCGGCGCCGACTCCGAGGCCCTCGGAGTCGTCCGCCCCCTCGGGCAGCCCGTGCTCGGTCGAGGAGTGCCCGCCGACGGACGACCAGTCGGCTCCGATGCCGACGGAGACGACCACCATCTCCTCCGGCGGCTAGCCGTACCCAACCTCTCAGCTCGGTACGGCTGGCCCGTCACCAGCGGCCGGTGCGCGTCTGGAGCACCGCCGCGGCGGCGACCCCGGCCGTCGAGGTGCGCAGCACCGTCGGCCCGAGCAGCGCCGCCACGGCCCCCGCCGCGCGGAAGGCGTCGATCTCCTCCGGGCCGACACCGCCCTCGGGGCCGACCACCACGACGATGTCACCGGCGCCGGGGAGCTCCAGGGCCGACAGCGGGGAGGCCGCCTCCTCGTGCAGCACGACGCCCAGGGCGGCCGCCGACAGCAGCGCGGCGACCTCGGCGGTGGTGGCGGGCTCGGTCACCTCGGGCAGGTGGAAGCGGCGGGACTGCTTGCCCGCCTCCCTCGCCGTGGAGCGCCAGCGGTTCAGCGACTTGACGGCCCGCTCGCCCTTCCACTGGGTGACGCACCGGGCCGCGGCCCAGGGCACGATCACGTCGACCCCGGCCTCGGTCATCATCTCCACAGCCAGCTCGCCCCGGTCGCCTTTGGGCAGTCCCTGCACCACGACCAGGCGGGGCCGCGGGGCCGGCACGTCGTAGCGGCGCAGCACCTCGACGCGGAGGGAGTCCTTGCCGACCTCCCGGACCACGCACTCGGCGACGGTGCCCGCGCCGTCGGTCAGGTCGAGCCGCTCCCCGGCCCGCAGCCGGCGTACGGCCGCCGCGTGGCGCCCCTCGGGGCCGCCGAAGGTGAACTCCGCCCGGGCCAGGTCGACCGGTTCGGCCAGGAAGACCGGGACCGTCATCGGCCGGCCGGGACGTGCGGACCGGGCCGGCGGACGCCTGCGGCCCGGCCGGACCGGACGGCCCGGCCCGGCCCGGGGAGGCCGCCGTCAGCGGCCATTGAAGGCGTCCCGCAGCCTGGAGAAGAACCCCTGCTGGCCGGGGGCGAACTTGCCGGGCGGGCGCTCCTCGCCGCGGAGCTTGGCGAGCTCGCGCATGAGCTCCTCCTGGGCCGGGTCGAGGCGGGCCGGGGTCTCCACGTTGACGTGGATCAGCAGGTCGCCACGGCCGTTCTCGTTGAGGCGCTGGACGCCGCGGCCGTAGAGCGGGATGGTCTGGCCGGACTGGGTGCCCGGCCGGATGTCGAGCTCCTCGGCGCCGTCGAGCGTCTCCATGGTCAGGACGGTGCCCAGCGCGGCCGCGGTCATCGGGATCTGCACGGTGCAGTGCAGGTCGTCGCCGCGGCGCTCGAAGATCTCGTGCGGGCGCTCGACGATCTCCAGGAACAGGTCGCCGGGCGGGCCGCCGCCCGGGCCGATCTCGCCCTCGCCGGCGAGCTGGATGTGGGTGCCGTCCTCGACACCGGCCGGGATGCGGACCTTGATGGTCCGCCGGGTGCGGACCCGGCCGTCGCCGGAGCACTCCTGGCAGGGGTTGCGGATGATCGAACCGAACCCGCCGCACTGGGGACAGGGGCGGGAGGTCATGACCTGGCCGAGGAAGGACCGGGTGACCTGGGAGACCTCGCCCCGGCCGTGACACATGTCGCAGGTGTCGGGGTGGGTGCCGGACGCGGCGCCGGAGCCCGTGCAGACCTCGCAGAGCACGGCGGTGTCGACGACCAGCTCGCGGGTGGTGCCGAAGGCCGACTCGCGCAGGTCGAGCTCCACCCGGATGGTGGCGTTGCGGCCCCGGCGGGCACGCGACCTGGGTCCGCGGGCGCCGCCGCCGCCGGCCGCGCCGAAGAAGGCGTCCATGATGTCGCTGAAGGGGAAGCCCGCCCCGAATCCGCCCGGGCCCGCACCGCCGCCGGAGGAGAACGGATCGGCGCCCATGTCGTACATCTGGCGCTTGTTGGGATCGGACAGGACCTCGTAGGCCTGGGTGATGTCCTTGAACCGCTCCTGGGTCTCAGGATCGGGGTTCACGTCGGGATGCAGCTCCCGCGCCAGGCGGCGATACGCCTTCTTGATCTCTTCCGCACTGGCGTCACGGCGCACCCCGAGGGTGCCGTAGTAGTCGCTCTTAGCCACTTAGTTGACCTCTTAGGATGCAGCCAGGATCTGGCTGACGTAGCGTGCCACCGCGCGCACCGCGCCCATCGTGACCGGGTAGTCCATTCGCGTCGGACCCAGCACACCGAGCCGGGCCAGTTGCTTGTCCCCCGAACCGTATCCGGCGACGACGATCGACGTGCCCTGGAGTCCGGTGTAGGGGTTCTCCGAGCCGATCCGCACCGTCAGCGCCGACAGGTCGGAGGTCTCACCGAGCAGGCGTATGAGCACGACCTGCTCTTCCAGGGCCTCCAGCACGTCGCGGAGCCCGACGGTGAAGTCGGCTCCCGCGAGGTTGGCCGCCCCGGCGAAAACGATCTTTTCATCATGCCGGTCCACGAGGGACTCCAGCAGCACCGACAGGACCGTGGCCGCGAACGGCCGGTCCTCGGCCGGCAGTCGCTCGGGCAGGTCGGCGACCGTGTCGGGGACCCTGGCCAGCCCGCACCCGTCGAGGCAGGCGTTGAGAGTCGCGCGGAGATGGGCGACACGGGTCTCGTCCACCACGTCGGGCAGTTCGACCACGCGCTGCTCGACCCGTCCCGTGTTGGTGATGAGCACGAACATCAGCCTGCGCTCGCTCAGCGGGATCAGCTCGACGTGCCGGACCGTGGAGCTGGTCAGCGTGGGGTATTGCACGACGGCGACCTGCCGGGTCAGCTGCGCCAGCAGCCGCACCGTGCGCATCACGACGTCGTCGATGTCGACGGCGCCGGCAAGGAAGCTCTCGATGGCCCTCTTCTCCGCGCTCGACAACGGCTTCACCTGCGAGAGCCTGTCGACGAACAGCCGGTAGCCCTTGTCCGTGGGCACCCGGCCGGCGCTGGTGTGGGGCTGGGCGATGTAGCCCTGCTCCTCCAGCACCGCCATGTCGTTGCGGATGGTCGCCGACGACACACCCAGGTTGTGCCGCTCGACGAGGGCCTTGGAGCCCACCGGCTCGTTGGTGGACACGTAATCCTCGACGATGGCGCGGAGAACCGCCAGCTTGCGGTCGTCGACCAACGTGCTCACCTCCCTGCACCCGAATGCGAAACACCAGGTCTGGCACTCTGTGTTCCCGAGTGCCAAGTGTACGGCTCCAGCCCACGGGGTGCGATAACACGGCGTCAGGATGACGGGCCCAAGCAACTGTCAAGTCAACTGCTATCGGGATACAAGCGGCAAGACCCACAATTTACGACATGTCCCACGATTTCGGATCCCCCTCGGGCGGCGCCCCCTCCGGCGCCCCCGGCTACGGCGCCCCCCAGCAGCCCTACGGCCAGCACCAGGGCGCCCCTTCCTACGGCTACGCCTCCCCCGGTTACGGCGCACCCCAGGGGCCGCCGCCGAAGACGAAGGTCAAGCCCAGCGTCGGCTGGATCGTCGGCGCCTGGCTGGTCTTCGTCCTCAGCGTGATCGTCGGCATCGCCGGTTTCGCCGGCGGCATCTTCAGCGCGATCACCGACGCCGCGCCCACCAGCTCGTTCGAGCCGGGCAAGACCGTGACGGTCAAGCTCGACCCGGCGGACAAGCCCGCGATCTACGTCTCCGCCGAGACGGGCACCAACTTCGAGTGCCAGATCCAGGGCGATCCGGAGAAGGTCCGGCTCCAGCAGCCGGGCGTGCAGCAGACCGTCACCTCCGACGGCGTCGTCTGGGAGCTGGCCCTGCGGATCGGGGTGGACAAGGCCGGCGACTACCAGCTCACGTGCACCACCTCCGAGGGGGCGCCCGCCAAGTTCGGCGTCGGCAGGGAGATCGTCGCCGACTCGGTGGTGGGCGGCGCGGTCGCGCTGTTCGCGGTGCCGGGTCTGGGCTTCCTGCTGGCCGTCATCGTGACGATCGTCGTGCTGGTCAGGCGGAGCGGCGCCCGCAGGCGCCAGGCCGCCGCCGCGGCGGGGCAGTGGGGGCAGCCGGGAGCCTACGGCAGGTGATCACGGCTTTTGCTACCGTCCACTTGATCCCTGACGAGAGAGCGAGCGGCCGGTGATGTACGAGCGCGACGTGCTGTCGGAGAACTGGCGGCGCCCCCTCAAGGGGAAGATCCCCCAGGTCCCCGCGGAGCTCGACCTGGTCGTGGAGGACGCCGACGGCGGCTTCTGCGGCGCCGTGGTGGCCTGCGACAAGGAGGCCGTCACGCTGGAGGACCGGTTCGGGCGGCGGCGGCTGTTCCCGCTGGAGCCCGCCGCGTTCCTCCTGGAGGGCAAGGTGGTGACGCTGGTCCGGCCCACCGCCGCGCCGCGGGCTCCGAGGCGGAGCGCCTCGGGTTCGATCGCGGTGGAGGGCCTGCGGGCCCAGGTGGCCAAGGAGAGCCGGATCTACGTGGAGGGCGTGCACGACGCCGCGCTCGTGGAGAAGGTCTGGGGCCACGACCTCCGGGTGGAGGGCGTGGTCGTGGAGTATCTCGAAGGGGTCGACCACCTGCCCTCGATCGTCGAGGAGTTCGGACCCGGCCCCGGCCGCCGCCTGGGCGTGCTCGTCGACCACCTGGTCCACGGCTCGAAGGAGAGCCGGATCGCCGCCCAGGTCTCCTCGCCGCACGTGCTGGTCGTCGGGCACCCGTTCGTCGACGTCTGGCAGGCGGTCAAGCCCTCGGTGCTGAGGATCGGCTCCTGGCCGCCGGTGCCGCGCGGCATACCCTGGAAAGAAGGGGTCATCGCCGCCCTCGGCTGGGATCTGGAGCCCGCCGAGGCGTGGCGCCGCATTCTGGGATCGGTCACCACCTACGCCGATCTGGAGCCGGAGCTTCTCGGCCCCGTCGAGGAGCTGATCGACTTCGTGACGGTTCCCGGCCAGGATGACTAACCCCGCACCCCATCAGGAGGGGCAATGAGCGACAGTCCCCAGAGCCCGCGGTACGAGTCCGCGGGCGAGGAACCCACCAGGCAGGCCGGATGGCCGCCCCAGCCCGGTCAGGGCTACCCGCCCCCCGCGGCTGCGCCGTACGGATCCGGCGACCAGGACGGCCGCCAGGGGCCGTATCCGCCTCCCGGCGGATACGGCCAGCCGACCGGCGGGTACGGCCAGCCGTACGACGCCTACGGCCAGCCACCCGGCGGGTACGGCCAGCCATCCGATGCCTACGGCCAGCCGACCGGCGGGT
This sequence comes from Streptosporangium sp. NPDC048886, assembly GCF_055586905.1. Classification (NCBI taxonomy): domain Bacteria; kingdom Bacillati; phylum Actinomycetota; class Actinomycetes; order Streptosporangiales; family Streptosporangiaceae; genus Streptosporangium; species Streptosporangium sp. NPDC048886. The sequence continues at coordinate 369,899 of NZ_JBVJHH010000001.1, read as the reverse complement.
ACGGCCAGCCGTACGACGCCTACGGCCAGCCGACCGGCGGGTACGGCCAGCCGGTCGGCTACGGATACCCGCCCCAGCAGGGGGGCTACGGCTGGCGGCCCAGCCGTGACGAGACCACCATGGCCATGCTCGCCCACCTGCTGGGCCTGCTGACCTCGTTCGTCGGCCCGCTGGTGCTGTATCTCGTGAAGAAGGACGAGTCCCCCTACGTGCGGAGCCAGGCGGCCGAGGCGCTCAACTTCCAGCTCACCCTGATGATCGCCTACTTCGTCTCCTGGGTCCTGGCGTTCGTGCTGATCGGCTTCCTCCTGATCTTCGTGCTCTGGATCGGGTCGCTCGCCTTGATGATCATGGCCTCCGTCGCGGCCAACCGGGGGGAGAGCTACCGCTATCCGATGAACATCCGCTTCGTCAGCTGACCACCGGCGCACGCCCGGCCCTCAGCCGCCCCCGGGCGCCGGCACAGCCTCCCGGCGCCCGTGACGGACCCCGGGCCCGCACTCACGCGGATCCGAGGGCCGTCACGCGGGTCCGGAGGGCGCCGTGGACAGGCCCTCAGGTCAGGTCCCGCACCAGGGCGTCGGCCAGCAGCCGCCCGCGCAGTGTCAGCACCGCGCGGCCCGCCTTGAACGGTTCCATCTCGAGCAGCCCGTCGGCCAGCGCCCTGGCGACGACCGGTGGCCGCCGGATCTCCTCGAGCGGGAACCCCTGGGCGAGCCTGAGCTCCAGCATCAGCCGCTCCACCGCCCTGTCCTCCGAGGTGAGCACCTCGCGGGCGTGCGCGGGCGAGACGCCGGAGGCCAGCCGCCGGGCGTAGGCGGCCGGATGCTTGACGTTCCACCACCGGGTGCCGCCGACGTGGCTGTGCGCGCCGGGGCCGACGCCCCACCAGTCGCCGCCGGTCCAGTAGAGCAGGTTGTGCCGGCAGCGCCCGGCCTCCGAGGTCGCCCAGTTGGACACCTCGTACCACTCGAAGCCGGCCTCGGCGAGCATGGCGTCGGCGATGAGATAGCGGTCGGCGGCCACGTCGTCGTCGGGCATGGGCAGCTCGCCGCGCCGGATCCTGGCCGCCAGCCTGGTGCCGTCCTCGACGATCAGCGAGTAGGCGGACACGTGGTCGGGCCCGGCCTCGATCGCCGCGGCCAGCGAGGCCCGCCAGTCGTCGTCGCTCTCCCCCGGCGTGCTGTAGATCAGGTCCAGGTTCACGTGGTCGAACCCGGCCTCCCTGGCCTCCCGTACGGCCTGCGCCGGCCGGCCGGGGGTGTGCCGGCGCTCCAGCACCTCCAGCACGTGCTCGCGGGCGCTCTGCATGCCGAAGCTCATCCGGGTGAACCCGCCGCCGCGCAGCTCGGCCAGGTAGGCCCGGTCCACGGACTCGGGGTTGGCCTCGGTGGTCACCTCGGCGCCGGGGGCCAGCCCGAACTCCTCCTCGATCGCCGCCAGGATCCGGACCAGGTCTCCGGCGGGCAGCAGGGTCGGGGTGCCTCCGCCGAAGAACACCGTCTCGACCGGGAGGTCCGCCCCGCCGAGGATGGCCCGTGCCCGCCGTACCTCGTCGATCGCGGTGTCGGCGTAGTCACGGTGCGAGGCGCCGGGACCGAGCTCGGCGGCCGTGTAGGTGTTGAAGTCGCAGTAGCCGCAGCGGGTCACACAGAAGGGCACGTGGACGTAGAAGCCGAAGGGTCGCCCGCCGAGCCCGTGGAGCGCGCTGTCGGGGAGCCGGCCCGAGGCCGGTACGGGGTCGCCGTCGGGAAGAGTGGATGGCACGACACCAAGTCTGCCGCTCCCGTCCGGGTGCCCGGAACGGCGGCCGGCGCACCGCGGTGGCCGCCTATGCAGCAAATCAGCGGCAGACCGTTGACGCCCAGATCGGCCAAGTCTACGATCCGTGAAAACTTAAAGGAAAGTTTCCTATAAGTTAACCCCCCGACGCAAGTGGAGAAGCCCGTGCAGAGACTCCTCCGGCACACGCTCGCGGCGGTCATCGCCGCGGGCCTCACGGCGACAGCCGTACCGGCACCGGCTCAGGCCCGGACCGCCCCGGACCACGGCGACCGCTTCAAGCGGGTCGCCTACTTCATCCAGTGGGGCGTCTACGGCCGCAACTACCACGTCAAGGACCTGGACACCACCGGCGCCGCCGCCAAGCTGACCCACGTCAACTACGCCTTCGGCTCCGTCAGCGCCGGCGGCGACTGCGTCTCCTCCGACGCGTGGGCCGACTGGCAGCGCCCGGTCCCCGTCGGGCAGAGCGTGGACGGCGTCGGCGACGCCGAGGGCCAGGCGCTGAACGGCAACCTGAACCAGTTGAAGAAGCTCAAGGCCAAGCATCCCGGCCTGAAGGCGCTCATCTCCCTCGGCGGCTGGTCGGGCTCGAAGTACTTCTCCGACGCGGTGCTGACCCCCGAGGGGCGCGCCAGGCTGGCGGCCTCCTGCGTGGACCTGTGGCTCAAGGGCAACCTGCCCGGCACCGCGCCCGGCGCCGGAGCCGGCGTCTTCGACGGCATCGACCTCGACTGGGAGTGGCCGGGCTCCTCCGGCAACGAGGGCAACGTCATCCGGCCCGAGGACAAGCAGAACTTCACGCTGTTCACCGCCGAGCTGCGCCGCCAGATGAACGAGCTGGACCGGCGGAGCGAGCTGACCGCCTACCTGCCCGCCGCCGCTGCCAAGATCGACGCGGGCTTCGAGGTCCGCGACGTCTTCAAGCACCTCACCTTCGCCACCGTCCAGGGCTACGACCTGCACGGTCCGTGGGAGAACGTCACCGGCCACAACGGCAACCTGCTCACCGACCGGCGCGACCCCAGCCCGGTGAAGTACAGCGTGGACCAGACCGTCCGCGACTACCTGTCGCGCGGCGCCCCGGCCAGGAAGATCGTCGTCGGCATCCCGGCGTACGGCCAGGGCTGGACCGGCGTCACCGGCGGCCGCAACGGCCTGTACGGCACCGCCACCGGTCCCGCGCCCGGCACCTGGGCGGCCGGCAGCGACGACTACAAGAACCTGGTGAACAAGCCCGGCAAGCGCTACCGCGACCTGAGGACCGGCAGCAACTGGATATATGACGGCAACGAGTTCTGGTCCTACGACGACCCGGCCACGGTGGTCCAGAAGGCGGCCTACATCCGCCTCAAGGGTCTCGGCGGCTCCATGATGTGGTCCATCGACCAGGACGACGCCAGGGCCTCGCTGACCTCGGCGCTCTACAGCGTCCTGCGCTGAGTCGCCCGTCCCCGGACTGGGCGGGGCCGCAGGTCCTGGGTCACCGGCGGCCCCGCCCGCCCGCTCCGGACGGGCGGGCCGCCGGCTACTTCTTGGTCTTGTCGGCGGAGGAGGACTCGGTGGACAGCGCGGCGACGAACGCCTCCTGGGGGACCTCGACGCGGCCGACCATCTTCATCCGCTTCTTGCCCTCCTTCTGCTTCTCCAGCAGCTTGCGCTTACGGGAGATGTCACCGCCGTAGCACTTGGCCAGGACGTCCTTGCGGATGGCGCGGATGTTCTCGCGGGCGATGACACGGGCGCCGATGGCCGCCTGGATCGGGACCTCGAACTGCTGCCTCGGGATGAGCTCGCGGAGCTTCTTGGCCATCTCGACGCCGTAGCCGTAGGCCTTGTCCTTGTGGACGATGGCGCTGAAGGCGTCGACCGCCTCGCCCTGGAGCAGGATGTCGACCTTGACCAGGTCGGACTCCTGCTCCCCCGAGGGCTCGTAGTCCAGCGAGGCGTAGCCGCGCGTGCGGGACTTGAGCTGGTCGAAGAAGTCGAAGATGATCTCGCCGAGCGGCATGGTGTAGCGGATCTCGACGCGGTCCTCCGACAGGTAGTCCATGCCCTGCAGGTTGCCCCGGCGGTTCTGGCAGAGCTCCATGATCGCGCCGATGAACTCCGAGGGCACCAGCACCGTGGACTTCACCATCGGCTCGAAGACCTGGTCGACCTTGCCCGTGGGGAACTCCGACGGGTTGGTGACGGTGACCTCCTTGCCGTCCTCCATGATCACTCGGTAGATCACGTTGGGCGCGGTGGAGATGAGCGAGAGGTTGAACTCGCGCTCCAGGCGCTCACGGACGATCTCCATGTGGAGCAGGCCGAGGAAGCCGCAGCGGAAGCCGAAGCCGAGGGCCGCGGAGGTCTCCGGCTCGTAGACCAGGGCGGCGTCGTTGAGCTGGAGCTTGTCCAGCGCCTCGCGGAGCTCGGGGTAGTCGTCGCCGTCGATCGGGTAGAGGCCCGAGAACACCATGGGCTTGGGGTGCTCGTAGCCGCTGAGCGGCTCGGTGGCCGGCCGCCCGAGGGAGGTGACGGTGTCACCGACCCGCGACTGGCGGACGTCCTTCACACCGGTGATCAGATAGCCCACCTCGCCGACGCCCAGACCCTTGTCGGCGATCTTCGGCTCGGGGGAGATGACGCCGATCTCCAGGGTCTCGTGGGAGGCGGCGGTGGACATCATCTGGATGCGCTCGCGCTTGCCCAGGTGGCCGTCCATGACCCGGACGTAGGTGATCACACCCCGGTACGTGTCGTAGACGGAGTCGAAGATCAGCGCGCGGGCGGGCGCGTCGGCGTCGCCGACCGGGGCCGGGATGTTCTGCACGACGTGGTCGAGCAGCTCCCGGACGCCCACGCCGGTCTTGCCGGAGACCTTGAGCACGTCCTCCGGCTCGCAGCCGATGAGGTGGGCGATCTCCGCGGCGTACTTCTCCGGCTGGGCGGCCGGAAGGTCGATCTTGTTGAGCACCGGGATGATCGTCATGTCGTTGTTCATGGCCAGGTAGAGGTTGGCCAGAGTCTGCGCCTCGATCCCCTGCGCGGCGTCGACCAGCAGGATCGCGCCCTCACACGCCTGCAGCGAGCGGGACACCTCGTAGGTGAAGTCGACGTGCCCGGGAGTGTCGATCATGTTGAGGACGTAGTCGGTGCCGTCCACCTGCCACGGCAGCCGGACCGCCTGCGACTTGATGGTGATGCCGCGCTCGCGCTCGATGTCCATCCGGTCGAGGTACTGGGCGCGCATGGAGCGGTCGTCGACCACACCGGTGATCTGCAGCATGCGGTCGGCAAGGGTTGACTTGCCATGGTCGATGTGCGCGATGATGCAGAAGTTGCGGATCACCGCGGGATCGGTCTGGCCAGGCTGAATGCGCACCGGTGTCCGTTTCGACGGGATTGACGACGATCTACGACTGGCATACCAGCCGTCTTCCATGGTGACATGTCCGGGTGATTGCCCGGACCAGAGCACGGCGCGGCCTGCGGTTTCTGACAGTGGTGGCGGCCCTGCTCCTTGTGCTGCCCGGGGTGGCCGCGGCCACCCTCACGCTCCAGTTTACCGGGACACCCGCCTCGTGGGCGAAGAGCACCGGTCATGACGCCCTGTGGCTCGGCCACATGTGGGTGGACGGCCGCAAGGGCGCCGCCGACGTGAAGAAGCTGGCCGTACGGCTGCGCAAGACAGGCATCAAGGACGTCTACGTCCACGCGGGCCCGTTCGGCTCCGACGGATCGCTGCCCGGCGACAGGCACCCCGCCGCCAAGGACTTCCTGAAGTGGTGGCGCGCGGAGCTGCCCAAGGTCCGGGTGTCGGCGTGGCTGGGCCAGAAGGTCGACGGCGCCCTGGACCTCGACGACCCGGCCTCCCGGCAGCGCGTGCTGGACGGCGTGAGCCACGTCATGGAGCTCGGCTTCGACGGCGTGCACTACAACTTCGAGCCGATCGGCAGCGGCGACACCGACTTCCTCGACCTGCTGACCCGTACGCGCCCGATCGTCGGCGACGGGCTGCTGTCCACCTCCACCCCGCAGATCGAGCCGTTCCCGCTGACCCGCCCGGCCGTCCGTGCCGCCATCGGCCACGACAAGTACTGGTCGCCCGACTACTTCCGGGAGGTCGCGGCCCGCACCGACCAGGTGGCGGTCATGACCTACGACTCCTTCCTCCCCTCCGAGCTGCTCTACGGCGGCCACGTCGTACGGCAGGGCACCCTCGCCCTGGATCTCGTGCCGCCGGAGAAGACCCTGCTGCTCGGCGCGCCCGCCTACCACGACCACGGCGTCTCGTGGTCCGACGCGGCGGAGAGCGTGGCGACCGCGGCCGAGGGGGCACGCCTGGCGCTGACCTCCCACGGCAGGGGCCGGGAGCGGTTCGGGCTGGCCCTCTACGTCGACTTCGCGGCCACGGAGGAAGACTGGTCGGAATACGAGCGGTTCTGGTCCCGTCCGTGACGGGAGCACGGTAAGCTGATCAGGCATCCCTCTGTCCAGCCGGTCGATTTGAGCGACCGTCCGGGCAGTTGGTAGCCTGTTCAACTGCGTGTGGCGCGCCCTCTCTGCCCGCGCGCCCCACTCCGACGACATTCACCGAGGCTTCTTCGTGGCGAACATCAAGTCCCAGATCAAGCGCAACCGGCAGAACGAGAAGGCCCGGCTGCGTAACAAGGCTGTCAAGTCGTCCCTCAAGACGGCGATCCGCAAGTTCCGCGAGGCCGCCGACCAGGGCAACGTCGACGAGGCCGTCGTGCTCCAGCGCGCCGCCTCCCGCCAGCTGGACAAGGCCGCCAGCAAGGGCGTGATTCACAAGAACCAGGCCGCCAACCGCAAGTCGGCGATCGCCCAGCGCGTCGTCGAGCTCTCGGCTGCCAAGTAACCCAGGTTCTTCCAGACGCCGCATCCCCCGAAAGGGGGGTGCGGCGTCTTGGCGTTCTCCCGGCCCCCACTCCCCCGCCGCCCGGCCCCCTCCACAGGCCGGACCGCGCGGATCCACGGATCGCGCCCCACGCCGGTCCGGGCGGACCCACGCCGGTCCGGGCGGATCCATACGCGACCACTCCCAGGTCAGGTCGGGCGTGGCCGCACGCGACCCGGCCGGCCAGATCGGGCGGGCCTGGAGATCGCTCCTCGCCGGGCCGGACTACTCCAGGACGCCCATCAGGGCCCTGAGCAGGTCACCGAGCCGCCGGCGATCCTCCTCCGACAGCACGGCCAGCGCCTGGTGCTGGGGCTCCAGTCCCGCGGCCACGGCCTCATCGATCACCTGGAGCCCCTGGACGGTCAGGCTGACGCGCAGCGCCCGGCGGTCCTCGAGATCAGGGGTGCGGACGATCAGCCCCGCCCGCTCCAGCCGGTCGAGCCGTCCCGTCATGCCGCCGGAGGTCAGCATGAGCGTGGCGGTCATGGCCTTGGGTGACAGCGTGTACGGCTCGCCGGACCGGCGGAGGGTGGCGAGCACGTCGAACTCACCCCGGCCGATGCCGTAGGCCGCGTACACCTCCTCTATGCGGTCCCCCATGAGCCGGGCGATCCGGTAGATCCGCCCGAAGATCCCCATCGGCGACGGCTCCAGGTCGGGCCGCTCCCGCTGCCACTGCATCACGATCCGGTCAACCGGGTCCTCACTCATGCGATCAGGATAGCTTGACTCTAAATAACTTGATGCTAAGTTACTTGCTACTGATCTTATTGAAGGAGTTCCCCCGTGACCGCCCCGCGTCCGGCCCTCATCGCCGCCACCGCTCTCGCCCCCGCCGTCTGGGGCACCACCTATATCGTGACCAGCGAGTTCCTCCCCCCGGACCGCCCACTACTGACCGCCCTGCTCCGCGCGCTGCCCGCCGGGCTGCTCCTGATCGCCGTGACACGGGTGCTGCCCAAGGGCGACTGGTGGTGGCGCGCGTCGGTGCTGGGCGCGCTGAACATCGGCATGTTCTTCCCCCTGCTCTTCCTGTCCGCCTACCGGCTGCCCGGTGGTGTCGCGGCGGTCCTCGGCGCCATCCAGCCGCTCCTGGTCGCCGGGTTCACCCGCGCCGTGCTGCGCGAGACCGTCCCGGTCCACCGCGTGCTCGCCGGGATCCTCGCCACGGTCGGAGTCTCCCTCGTCGTGCTACGGGCCAACGCCGCTCTCGACGCCGTCGGCATCGCGGCGGGCGTCATCGCCGCGGCGGGCATGGCGGCCGGAGTCGTCCTCACCCGCTCCTGGGGGAAGCCCGCAGGCGTGGGCGACCTGGCCCTCACCGGGTGGCAGCTCACCGCGGGCGGCCTGGTGATCGCTCCGGTGGCCCTCGCCGTCGAGGGCATGCCGCCCGCACTGGACGGAGCCGCCATCGGCGGCTACCTCTGGCTGGGCCTCGTCGGCACGGCCGCCGCCTACACCCTGTGGTTCCGCGGCGTCTCCCGGCTGCCCGCCCCGCAGGTCTCCCTGCTCGGCACCCTCAGCCCGCTCACGGCGGCGCTGCTCGGCTGGATCGCCCTCGGTGAGTCCCTGAGCCCGCTTCAGCTCACCGGCTTCGCGCTGGCCCTCGCCGCGACCGTGCTCGGCCAGCTCCCCTCGCTCCGCCGCACCCGCACCCGCACCACCCCGAGCCCGCAGACCGTCTAGGCCCACCCCGAGCCCGCAGCCCACCCCCAGACCACCCCGAGCCGGCGGACCGCCCAGGCACCGCCCCGGGTCTTCCGGCCATCGGGGCACCGGGGGCCGCCCCGGGCGGCACCTCGCCGCGGCAGAGCCGGCAGGGCAGGGTCTAACGGCCCGTACGGCTGGCGACGACGGTCTGGATCATGTGTTCCAGCGCGTAGGCGGGGTCGGCGCCGCCACCCTTGACCTGCTCGTCGGCGGCGGCGGCGGCCTGGAGCGCCCGGGCGATGCCGTCGGGGCCCCAGCCGTTCAGCTGCCGCTGGACCCGGTCGATCTTCCAGGGCGGCATGCCGAGATGGCTGGCGAGCTGCCCGCCGCGCAGGTTGCGCGGGGCTCCACCCACCTTGGCCAGCGAGCGCAGCCCTCCGGCGAGCGCGCTCACCAGCAGGACCGGGGCCGTCCCGGTGGCCAGCGCCCAGCGGAGCTGCTCAAGGGCGTCACCCAGGCGCCCTTCGACGGCGGAGTCGGCCACGGTGAACCCGCTGACCTCGGCCCGGCCCCGGTGGTAGCGGGCGACGGCCGCCTCGTCGATGGCCTTGCCCGGAGTGTCGAAGGCGAGCTGGCTGCAGGCCGCGGCGAGCTCCCGGAGGTCGTTGCCCACCGCGTCGAGCAGGGCGGCGGCCGCGTCACCGCCGATGGTCCGTCCCGCCCGCTTCAGCTCGGCCTTGACGAACGCGAGCCGTTCGGCCGGCTTGGTCAGTTTGGTGACGGTGACCACGTGGGCGCCGGCCTTCTTGACCCCGTCCACCAGGGCCTTTCCCTTGACCCCGCCGGGATGGACCAGGACCAGCGCGACGTCCTCGGCCGGATGCGCGGTGTAGGAGACGATCTCGGCGATGACCTCCTTGGCCAGATCCTGGGCCGAGCGGATCGCCACCACCGACCTGTCACCGAACAGCGACGGCGAAGTCAGCCGGGTCAGCTCCCCCGACTCCACCTTCCCGCCGGTCAGATCGTGCACCTCGGTCCCCGGATCCGCCGCCCTGGCCCCCGCGATCACCTCTCCCACCGCACGGTCGGCCAGCAACTCCTCGTCGCCGAGTATCAGGGTCACGGGTGCTGGAACGGTCGCCGCCATGCTCAGCAGCATGCCATGCGCCGGTGACCGGATCACAACAAGCAAGCCATTCGCAATCCGAATGCAGGCGGTCCGGGGCACTCTTGGAGCGAGCAAGGGAGGCGAAACCCACGATGAACTCCACCACCTGCCGCCAGACCTGCCCGCACTGCGGGACGGCCCTCGACGAGGGCCCCATCATGTACCGCTGCGCACCCTGCAGCCGTTCCGTGTACGCCGCCGACGTGGACACCGAGTTTCACCGCCCGGCCAAGACCTCAACCTGATCCCCATACAGGGGGACCTGATCCCCGTAAGGGGAGGACCTGCCCCCCACACAGAGGGCCCCACACACGGAGGGACCTGATCCCCGCATGGGGGACCTGATCCCCGCATGGGGGACCTGCCCCCCACACAGAGGGCCCCACACACGGAGGGACCTGACTCCCACACGGAGGGACCTGATCCTCACGTGGGGAGGACCTGATCCCCGCACGGGAGAGACGGGGAGAGCACGTGCGGAGGCCCCACCGGGGAGCCGGCGTTCCTTGCGGCCCCGGCCGGTGGGAGGTCCATGGAGCGGGCGTGCGCAAGGCGGTCAGGCGCTCTGCGGGGTCTCACTCCATGCCTCGGCCCACCCTCCCTGCACCATGGTCTGGAAGACCCACCGGCCGCCGGCCTTCACCAAGAGGTCCGCATAGCGCATGCCGTACGCCTCGCCGTTCATGGTCACCGTCGCGTCGGTGACCACGACGACCAGATGCTTGGTCAGGAAGTGCGGCGTGCGGGTCGACTCCATCTGGATCTCTCCCTGCTCGCCGCCCCCCAACACCTCGGACATCGTGCGCGTGAACCGCTCGCGCGTCCACTGGGCCGCGAGACCTTCGCCGTCGGCGCTGTCGGTCACCACGTTGAGGGGGAACATCGCCATGTCCGCCATCCGCTCGACGTCGACCTTCGCGCTGTGGGCGTCGTACTCGGCGAACCACGCCTCGACGCTCTGCCGGTCCTCGGCCGTCGGGGTGAAGGCACCGCCGTCGAACGGGGATCCCTGGGTTTCCGTCACTGCCTGCTCCTTCGTGATCGGTGCTCTGCCCGGCACACGGCCACCGACTCTCCGTCCTCGGCGGGCCCCGCCAGAACCTCTTCCGGCGACCATATGAACCGTACGGTGTACCGTACACGGTACGGCAGATTCCGGCCACCCGGCGCCGGCGCACGGTCGGCTGGTCGACGCCGTCAGGGCCATGAAGATCCCATCCGGCCGGGACGGCCCCGGGGGATGACGGCCAGTCCTCCTTGGCGGGCCACCACGGCGAGGTCTCCCGACAGGTCGGTCCGGTAGACGCGCACACCGAGCCCGTTCAGCCGGGCCAGAGTCGACGGGGCCGGATGGCCGTAGTCGTTGTCCGCTCCCACGCTGATCAGCGCGGCACGGGCACCCGTGGCCGCGAAGAATGCCGGGTCGTGGCCGGCCGATCCGTGATGGGGGACCTTGAGGATGTCGGCCCGGGGAAGACCTCTCCGGAGCAGCTCCGCCTGAGCCTCGGTCTCGATGTCTCCGCTGAGCAGCGCCGTCCCGGCCGTCCAGCGCACGTGGACCACGACGCTGGCGTTGTTGACCACCGCCCCCTCCCCTCCTCCTGCCGGGGGCGCCTCGGCCGGCGGACCGAGGACGGTGAGCTCGGAGGGGCCGAACCGCCAGGTCGCGCCGGGCCGCGCCAGCCACTCGACGGTCCGGCGACGGGCGAGGTCGGCGCTCAGCCTGGTGTTCTCCCGCTCCGCGACCCTGTGCGGGGTCACCACCACCGCCCCCACACGGCGACCCCGGAAGACGCCGTCCAGTCCGCCGACATGATCGAAGTGTGGGTGGGTGAGGACGACCAGCGGCACCTCGCGGACCCCCATGGACCGCAGGCACCGGTCCATCAGCACCGGGTCCGGTCCCGCGTCCACCACCACGGCCCGGCCCGGCCCGGCGGCGACCAGCAGCGCGTCCCCCTGGCCGACGTCGCACGCGACCAGCAGCCAGTCTCTGGGCGGCCAGCGAGCGGCAGCCGGCGTCACCACGGCGACGGCGACGACCACCCCGGTCACCACGGCCAGGGCGGCCCGGCGCGACCACCGGCGGCGCAGCACCAGGACGGCGATCGGGGCGGCGACGGCCAGGATGATCAGCCCGATGACGCCGCCCGGCCACGGGATCACCGCCAGGGGAAGTCCGGCCGCGTGCTCCGCCACCTCGATGATCCACCCGGCGGCGAGACCCGCCGGGCGCACCAGCGATTGAGCCAGTCCCATGTGCAGGGGCGCGACCAGCGCCACGACGGATCCGAGCAGGGTCGCCGGTGCGACGGCGGGCCCGGCGAGCAGGTTGGCGGGGATCGCCACCGGCGCGAGCTGGCCGGACATCAGGACCAGCACCGGGGTGACGGCCGCCTGGGCCGCGGCGGGCACGGCGATCGCCTCTGCGGCCCAGCGGGGCATCCGCCCCGCGAGGCGGTCCCGCCATCGGGGAGCGAGGACCAGAATGCCGCCGGTGGCGCAGACCGACAGGGCGAAGCCGTAGGACCGGGCGAGGACGGGGTCGAAGAGGATCAGCCCCAGGACGGTCACCGACAGTGCCGCGACACCGTCGCGTGAGCGGCCCGTACCGAGCGCCACGGCGGCGACGGTGCCCATGAGGAGGGCGCGGAGCACACTGGGCGACGGGCGGGCGACGACGGAGAAGGCCAGCATGGCCGCCACCGCCAGCAGTGCCCGGGCCGCGAGCGGCAGCCCCGCGGTCCGGGCCAGCGCGACCGCCGCCCCCGCCATGACCGCCAGGTTCGCCCCGGAGACCGCGGTGAGATGGCTGAGCCCCGCCTCCTTGAAGTCGGCCCTGACCTGCCGGTCCAGGTGGGAGACGTCGCCGACCACGAGCCCCGGCAACAGGCCGCGCTGCAGCGGCGGCAGCACACCGGCCGCCTCCCGCAGCCCCGACCGGAACATCCCGGCCGTGCGCTGCACCCATGAGGGACCACTCATGACTCGCGGCGGCCCTCGTACGAGCACCACCGCCGCGAGCAGCTCTCCGGAGCCGGCCGGGCCGAACCGTCCCTGGACGGCCACCCGCTGACTGGGCAGCAGCGACCGCCACTCACCTCCCGAAACGAACATCACCACCGGAGCGCGCAACGTGATCCTGCCCGTCGGCGTCACGATCGACTCGATGCGCGCGGGCACCACGGAGCTCTCCCTCCGGAACGTCCCCCCGCGCTGGGGCAGCTCCCGGGGGTCGTCCGTGACCACCGCCTCCACCACCGCCGAGGCACGTCTGTCCACCAGCTCGGCCACCGGCCCCGTGCCGACCGCGTGCACCCGGAAGGCCACCGCCGCGGCCACGGCCGCCGCGCATCCCAGCACCGCGATCAGGACGTTCCGCCAACCGGCCATCCCTCCGCCGGGGACCGTCACGGCCACCGAGAGCGCGCCCACCGCCGCCACCACGGCCACCGCGGCCCCCGCCGAGGGCGGACAGCCCAGCAGGACGAGAGCGGTCACCCAGGACGCGAGGGCGGACGGGACCAGGTGGAGAGCATGTGCGCGCAGGCCCCTCTCGGCGGGCCCGCCGTCCCGGATCATGGCGGAGGCACCGAACCGGCTCATGACCGCGCCCCCCGGAGACAACGGGCCGACGGCCGCATCCCTCGAAAGGCCCAGGCCGACGGCCGCACCCCCGAAGGCGCCGGATCAGAGCTCACAGCTCCTGAAAACACCGACCTGATGACAGCACCCCGAGAACACCAGCCCGACGGCCGCATCCTGGGAAGGAGCCGGGTCATACGTGGACCTTGTCTTTCAGCTCGGCGTATTTCCGGTCGCCGATGCCACTGACGTCGCGGAGCTGCTCGACTGCGCGGAAGCCGCCGTGGCCGTCGCGGTATTCGGCGATACGGCGGGCGAGCACCTCGCCGACACCCGGCAGTTGTTCGAGCTGTTGCTGAGTCGCGGCGTTGAGGTCGAGGACGGCTGCGGCGGGGTCGGCCAGAGCGGGTGCGGCGGCGGGACCGGAGGCGCCCACGACGATCTGCTCGCCGTCGACAAGCTTGCGGGCGAGGTTGAGGGGGCCGGCGGCGGCCCCTCTACGGACGCCGCCGGCGGCCTGGACCGCGTCGGCGACTCGGGAACCGGCGGGCAGAGTGATCACTCCGGCGCGGCGGACCTTGCCGGTGACGTGAACGGTCACCTCGATGGCGCTGCCGGACGGCGGGAGACCGAGCTGTGGGGAACCGGGCCGTGGGGAACCGGCCTGCGGGGAAGCGGAAAGGGTGGAGGCCGGTGTCGGGAGAGGGGGACCGGAGACGGGCGAGGGCGGCGCCAAGGGCTCGGGCTCCGGCTGCGATCGCCAGAGGTGGACCCCACCGGCGACGGCCGCGACCAGGGCGATGAGGAGGAGCAGGTGCAGTCCTGGGCGGCCGGGGGCGAGCATGGGCCCCTGGGCGGCGACAGCCGTACGGAGGGCCTCGAAGGAGGGCGGGATCGGGCCGGAGCGCATCCGGGCGGCGGGTCCGTCGAAGTGCGCCAGGCCACCTGCAGATGCGACGCCATTTGCAGAGGCGGAGCCACCGGCCCGCGCCCGCCCCTCCGGACCGGCGACGCCACCCGCCCATGCCCGACGGGCCAGACCGGACGGGCCGCCAGCGCCCACCCGCCCCTCCGGACGCTCGGAACCACCCACCCATACCCGACGGCCCAGACCGGTGACGCCGCCGGCCCGTGCCTGGCTGTCCAGATCGGCGGAGGCGTCAGAGTGGACCGGGCTGTCCGGAGCGCCGGGAGTCGCGGAGGTGTCGGACCGTGCGGGAGCGGCCGGGCCGTCGGAACGGGCCCGCCGGGCCGGGCGGTGTGGCAACGGCGGGAAGGGGGTGGGGGCAGGAGCGCCGGACGCCGTCAACATCCGCAGTCGTGACGCGGCGCGCAATCGCTCGGTGGCCTGCTCTGTGGTCCGCACAACCCGGACGCTACGGCGGTACCACCGGGCGACCACTGGCCGAACGCGGCTCTGTGTACAACCTGTCCGGCCTACGGCGAGGCTGTGGACATCGCTGTCCGGACACGCCCCGGCATGCTGTTCGAGATCGACGCCATCGCGGTCCGGCCCTGACCTCGGGTGCGGCATCCGTGACGGGCGAGTGCGGCCGAGAAGGCGTTACGCCACCTCGGTCCAGCGGTCGTTCCGGCGCGCCATGTCGGCGACCGGCCACGACGAGTACGGCGGCGCGACAAGAGGGACCAGGACGCCAGGGAGAACCGGGGCACCAGGAGGGACCGGGGCGACCGGCCACGACGAGTACGGCGGCGCGACAGGAGGGACCGGGGCGTCAGGCGCAGGGCGAGACGGTCAGGCCGAGCATGCCGGGGCCCGCGTGCGCCCCGATGACCGCGCCCACTTCGACCACGGTGACTTTGGCGATCCCGGGGATCCGCTGGGGCAGGCGGCCGGCCAGGGCCTCGGCACGGGATCGGGCGCCGAGGTGCTGGACGGCGACGTTCACCGGCCCGGTCCCGGCGGCCTGGACGGCGAGGTCTTCGAGGCGGGCGATGGCCCGGGCGGCGGTGCGGACCTTCTCCAGGGGGACGATCGCCCCCTCGGCGATGTGCAACAACGGTTTGATCATCAGAGCGGATCCGAGCAGGGTCGCCGCGGCGCCGATCCGGCCTCCCCTGCGCAGGTATTCCAGGGTGTCCACGTAGAAGAAGCTACGGGTGGAGGCCATGCACCGACGGACGGCGTCCGCCACCTCGGTCCGGGTCGCGCCCCGGGCCGCGGCTTCGGCGGCGGCGAGGACGGGGAAACCCAGCCCCATGGCGATCGACCTGCTGTCGATGACCTCGACGGGGATCAGCGCGTCTTCGGCCCCGGCACGGGCCGCCTCGGCCGTGCCCGACATCTCCCCCGACAGGTGGACGGAGACGACGCCGACCGCGCCCCGCGCCGCCGCCTCGTCGTAGACGTCGGCGAAGCGCTGGGGAGCGGGCCGGGAGGTCGTCACCGGGGCCCACTCCCTGAGCGCGTCGTTCATCCTCGCGCCGTCGATCTCCGCCACGTCGTCGAGCGGCCGGCCGCCCACCACGACCTGGAGCGGCACCACGGTGATCCCCAGCCGGGAGATCTCCTCCCGCGGAAGGTAGGCGGTGGAGTCCGTGACGACGGCTACCGGTGGCGACATATGCAGAGATTACCCAGCTGAGAATGCCTGATCAGACCGGCGTCACCGCCGGGCCGCTCTCCGTACCGCGCGCCGGACGGCGGCGCGGTCCTTACTGGACGGGGGTGCCGCCGCGCCAGACCCGGCGAGGCTTGAGACCGAAGGCCCAGGCGAAGGCGCCTTCGTGGTCGGCGTCCCACTGGACGATGTCGGCCAGGCGGCCGGGGGCGAGGACACCTCGGTCGGGGACGCCGAGGACGGTGGCCCCGCCGAGCGTGGCGGCACGGAGCGCGTCACCGACGCTCATGCCGAAGGCGGCCACGGCGAGGCTGATGACCAGGGACATCGAGGTGATCCCGCAGTGGCCGGGGTTGTGGTCGCTGCCGAGGGCCACCGTGACGCCCTGGGCGAGCATGCGGCGGACCGGGGGCAGGCTGCCGCGCTGCAGGGCGGTCCCCGGGCAGACCACGGCGGGGACGCCGTAGCGGGCCAGGATCGCGATGTCCTCGTCGGAGGTGTGGTGGAGCAGGTCGGCGGAGGCGCAGCCGAGCTCGGCGGCGAGCTGGACGGCGCCGCGGCGGCTGTAGGCGCCGGCGTGCACGCGCGGCAGCAGGCCGACGTTGCGCCCCGAGGCGAGGACCCAGCGGGCCTCGTCGGTGGTGAAGTGACCTTCGTCGCAGTAGACGTCGACACTGTCGGCCCCGGCCGCGGCGGCGTCGGCGCACCAGGCGCCCACGGCCTCGACGTAGTCGCGCTGGCGGCCGAAGTATTCCGGCGGGACGACGTGCGCGGCCATGAACGTGACGTGCACGCGCGGCATCATCGGCTCTTTTTCGAGCTCGCGCAGGAGCCGCACGTCGGCCAGCTCGCCGTCGCGGGTGAGGTGGTAGCCGGTCTTGGCCTCCACGGTGGTGGTGCCGCTGAGCAGCCAGTCACGCAGGCGCTCGCGGACGCCGTTGCACAGGGTCCACGGGTCGGTGCCCCGGGTCACCGTGACGGTGGAGCCGATGCCGCCGCCGGCCGCGGTGATCGCGGAGGGTGTGGAGCCGCCGGAGCGCATCGCCATCTCGGCGTAGCGGTTGCCCGCGTAGACCGGGTGGGTGTGGGCGTCGATCAGGCCAGGCGTGACCAGCGCGCCGCCCAGGTTCTCGACGTGGTCGACGTCGACGATGTCGTCCACCACGCCGGGGACGCTCTGCGGCAGGTCGGCGGCACGGCCGACCCAGGCGATCCGGTCGTTGTGGACCAGGATCGCGGCGTTGCTGCACACGTCGTTGCCGGTCCAGAGCCGGCCGATGTTGGTCAGAAGGCGGACCGTCATCGCATCACCGCCTTGTCGCAGGGGAAGACGTCGGGAGGGAGACCGCTTCCGGGAACGAGGGGCGGACCCAGCCGATGCCGGGCTCCATGCCCACCGGATCCGTTGTGAGTCCGGACGACATTGGGGGGTCTCCTGCTCTCATCCGCATATTCGTGGTGCGGCGACAGTATCGCCGGGATCATGATCAGGCGATTTCAGTTCAGTTACGTTATTTCACAAGTGAGCTCGCTGTACAGGCTAATTGGGAAGAACGCCGCTTCGCCGTAGCCGCCTCCGGCGGACCGGTTTCTTGGTCACACTCGGCCGTGAACGTGTTTTCACTGCTCAGACCACTTCTTTCCCGCCTGTCACAGCAGTCGCCGAGATAACTTGCACCCTAACATCTCGGCAGATTTGCCTTATGGTAGCAATCCAAACCGCAGCCGACCACTGTCATCTTTGGGGCTTTTGTACCGTTTTCGCGCACCATCAGTGCACATCACAAGACCCTTCCAGGGCAAGTCCGCTCATTGAAACGCGGTATCCGATCCGCCTAGCCTGGAAGATCTGTTCAGTCCGGAAGCAGGAAGGCCGGCGGGCGGGCCGCCGCCGGGCTCCCGGATCCCGCCCCACGGGCGATCACGTTCTCTCCCGGTCCCGGGGCGGTCACGCCATCGGAGAAGTCACGGTCACGTCGCCGGAGAGATTCCCGGAACGGGCGGCGGGACCTGCTACGGTCCCCCCGGCTCAGGGCTGCCGCGACTCCGCGCGGGACCGGCCCGCGGACCCCTGAAATAGGCTCTAAGCAGGACGTTCAGTGTAATCTTTCGTGCGAGCTGTCCATAAGGCCGCACATATGGGAGTCACCTTGTCCGTCCACGCGGACGCCAGCCGGCGTCGCATCGAAGAGCTGCTCCGGGAGAACGAGGCGTCCGTCCTCAAGCGCTGGCTGGAGATAGCCGGCTCCTCCTCCAACGGTCAGGTGGACCGCGGCGACCTCGCCGGCCAGCTCCGTGAGCTCTACCAGGCGCTGCGCCAGTCGTTCGGTGACTCCAGCGACTCCAGCGACTCCAGCGACCTGCGCGGGCTGCTGGCCGAGCTGTCCCGGACCCGGGCCCGCCAGGGGTTCACCCCGACCGACACCGCCATCGTGGTGTTCGGGCTCAAGGAGGCGCTGTACGAGCTCGTCGAGAGCGACGGATCTCCCGAGGCCCTGCGAGGTTTCATCTGGTTCTCTCAGGTCATCGACGAGCTTGGGCTCTTCACGATGGAGACCTACGCGGCGGCGAGGGAGAAGATCATCATCGATCAGGCAGAGCAGCTCCTGGAGCTTTCCACCCCGGTGGTCAAGCTCTGGGACGGCATCGTGGCGGTGCCGCTGGTCGGCACGCTCGACTCGGCCAGGACCCAGGTGGTGATGGAGAAGCTGCTGCAGACGCTGGTGGACACCGGTTCCGAGCACGCGGTCATCGACATCACCGGTGTGCCCGCGGTGGACACCCAGGTCGCCCAGCACCTGCTCAAGACCGTGGTGGCGGCACGGCTGATGGGTGCCGAGTGCGTGATCTCCGGCATCCGCCCGCAGATCGCCCACACCATCGTCACCCTCGGCATCGAGTTCGGCGACATCGTGACCAAGGCCTCGCTGGCCGACGCGCTGGCGCACGCGCTCCGGGAGAGCGGCGTCGAGTTCGTCAAGCACAGGGGGACCCGCATCGCCGTACGGACCGTGGAGGAGTGATGGACCGCGTACCCGTCCTCAAGCTCGGGGACATCCTCATCGTCTCGATCCAGATCGACCTGCAGGACCAGAGCGTGCTCGCGCTGCAGGAGGATCTGGCGGACCGGGTGGTCGCGACCGGCGCGCGAGGGGTGATCATCGACATCACGGCCGTGGAGATCGTCGACTCCTTCATCGGGCGCATGCTCGCCACCATCGCCGCCATCTCCCGCATGCTCGACGCCGAGACGGTCGTCGTCGGTATGCGGCCCGCGGTGGCGATCACCCTGGTGGAGCTGGGCCTCTCGCTCGGCGGCGTGCGCACCGCGCTCAACCTCGAAAAGGGGGTCGCGCTGCTGAACCACATCGACGGCGCGCAGATCGTCGCGGCCACCCGGTGACGACCTCCGACGAGCTGCCCATCAAGAGCAACAGCGACGTCGTCCTGGTGCGCCAGCACGTCAGGACCGCCGCTGTGAACGTCGGGCTCTCCCTGGTCGACCAGACGAAGGTGGTGACCGCGGCCAGCGAGCTGGCCCGCAACGCGCTCGTCTACGCCGGAGGAGGGCAGGTGCGGATCGAGATCGTGAACAACGGCATACGCCAGGGGCTGCGGCTGGCCTTCAGCGACGACGGTCCCGGCATTCCCGACATCGAACAGGCGCTCACCGACGGATGGACCACCGGCGGCGGTCTCGGCCTCGGCCTCAGCGGCTCGCGCCGCCTGGTGGACGAATTCGACCTGCGGTCGGCTCCCGGCGAAGGAACGCTGGTCACGGTGACGAAATGGGCACGGTGATCCGTTCCCAGAACGACACCTGGACACGGGCCGAGGACGCCAGCGCGATCGGTTCCCTCCGCCGTGCCGCCGTCACGCTCGCCGAGGTCCGGGGATTCGACGAGGAGGACGCCGGGCGGGTGGCCGTCGCGGTGAGCGAGGCCGCCTCGAACCTGGTCAAACACGCCGTCGAGGGGACCATGCTGATCCGGCCGCATCCCGAGCTGGATTCGGCGATCGAGGTCATCGCGATCGACCGGGGGCCCGGCATGCGTGACGTCTCCCGCGCCCTGCGCGACGGCTACTCCACCGCGGGCACGCTCGGCATCGGCATGGGCGGCATCGCGCGGATGGCGAGCGGATACGAGGTTCACTCCATGCCCGGCCGGGGCACGGTGCTCGGCATGTACTTCACCGCGCGCGGCGCCCCGCGCCCCGAGTCGCGGCTGAGCGGCGTGACCCGGCCGATCGGCGAGGAGACCGTCTGCGGCGACGCGTTCGCCAGCGCCGATACCGGCACGACGACGAGCGTGATGCTCTGCGACGGGCTCGGCCACGGCAGCGCGGCGGCCTACGCCTCGCAGGAGGCGGTACGGCTGTTCCTCCGGCACGCGGACCTCGCCCCGGCCACCGTCCTGGAGCGGATCCACCAGGGGCTCGGCTCGACCAGGGGCGGCGCGGTCGCCGTGGCCCGGATCGACCGGGCGGCGGGCGTGGTGAGCTTCGCCGGCCTCGGCAACGTCGCGGCGTGGATCACCCACCAGGAGGGCCGGCAGGGAATGATCTCGGTGCCGGGCATCGCCGGGCACAAGGCCCGCACCCTGCGCCAGTACGAATACGCCGTGCCGCCGCACAGCATGATCGTGCTCCACTCCGACGGACTCTCCGACCGCTGGGACATCACCTCCTATCCCGGACTCGTCACCCGCACCCCCTCCGTCGTCGCCGCCACGCTGCTGCGCGACGCGGGCACCCGCAGGGACGACGCCTGCGTGGTCGCCGTGAGGCCGTGGACATGACGGCCGACATGACCGGGCAGGAGCTGATCCGCATCCCCGTCCTGAACGACCAGGACGTCTTCGCCATGCGCAAGCTGGGCCGTGAGGCGGCGGAGGCGGTCGGGCTGGAGAGCCAGGACCAGATCCGGGTGGCCACCGCGCTGAGCGAGATCGGGCGGGAGGTCCTGAGCGAGGGCACCGGCGCGTCCGCCGCCTTCCTGCTCGGACTCGACAGCCTGATCATCAGGATCGACCTGTCGGCACCGGCCGACCTACGGCCGGCCGACGGCGTGACGCTGGCGGGGCGTCTCGTCGACGCGATCGAGCTCGATCCCGCCATGGGACGGATAAACATGCTCAAACGGCTCCCGAGCGGCCGCCCCAGGCCATCCGTGGAGGAGATCCGCGCCAAGCTCGCCTGGTTGACCCCGGCCACCGCCCTCGAGGAGCTGCGCCAGCAGAACCACGAGCTCGCCGCCACCCTGGAGGAGGTCCTGCAGCTCAACACCGAGCTGCAGGAGACCAACCAGGGCGTGCTCGCCCTGTACAACCAGCTCTCGGAGGAGCTGGAGGAGACCAACCGCGGCGTCGTGGCGCTGTACGCGGAGCTGGATGAGAAGTCCGCGCAACTGCGGGAGGCCAGCGAAGCCAAGAACAGGTTCTGGGCCACGGTCAGCCACGAGCTGCGCACCCCGCTCAACTCGATCATCGGCCTGGTCCGCCTCCTGGTCGGCCCCGGCGGCGACCCGCTGGCGCAGGAGCAGCTCCACCAGATCCAGCTCATCGGCTCCTCGGCGGAGACCCTCCTGTCCCTGGTGAGCGAGCTGCTCGACATGGCCAAGGCCGAGGCGGGGCGGCTCGACCCGCAACCGTCCGCGGTGGACCTGGTCGCGCTGGCCGAACGGCTGCGCATGACACTGCGCCCCACCAGCGGCACCGACCTGGTCACGCTCTCGGTCGAGGTCGCGGACGGGGCGGCGGAGCTGCTCGCCGACGAGGTGATGCTCACCCGGATCCTGCGCAACCTGCTGTCCAACGGGCTGAAGTTCACCGAGGAGGGTGAGGTCAGGCTCAGCGTGCGCGTCGACGCCGGCACCGAGGAGATGGTCTTCGAGGTGACCGACACCGGGATCGGCGTCCCCGCCGAGCATCTGGAGCACGTCTTCGAGGAGTTCTTCCAGGTGCCGGGGCCGATTCAGCTACGGGCCAGGGGGACCGGGCTCGGCCTGCCGTACGCCCGCCGCCTCGCCCAGGCGATGGGGGGAACGCTCCGGCTGGCCAGCACGGTGGGCGAGGGCACCACGGTGACCCTGCGGCTGCCGCACCGGCACGGCGCGGCGCCGGTGATCGGCCGGGTGCTCGTCGCCGACGACGATGAGGAGTTCCGCGCCACCGTCCGGCGGATGCTCACCGGGTTCGCCGCCCACATCGACGAGGCCTCCGACGGGCTGGTGGCGCTGGAGGCGATGACGGAGCATCCGCCGGATCTCGCACTGGTCGACCTGCTGATGCCCCGGCTCGACGGCGCGGCCCTGATGCAGCGGATGGCCGACGACGAGCGGCTGCGCGGGGTGCCGGTGCTCGTGGTCACCGTGGCCTCCTCCAGCCAGTACCCGTGGGGAGCCGCTACCGTGATCTCCAAACACGGGCTGAGCAGGGAGAGCCTGCTGGAGGCCGTACGGAACACCCTGGGGCATCGCGATGAATGAGGGATCCGCGACGGTGCTGGTCGTGGACGACACGCCGACCAAGCTCTACATCCTGTCCAGCTGGCTGCGGCGCTCGGGGCACCAGGTCGTGCAGGCCACCGGCGGCCTGGAGGCGCTCGCCAAGGTCAGGGAGCTCCGGCCGGACCTGGTCGTCCTCGACGTACGGCTGCCCGACATCAGCGGCTACGAGGTCTGCGAGCAGATCAAGGCCGACGCGGCGACCTCCTCGATACCCGTCATCCAGATCTCGGGGGCGGCGATCAGCCCCGCCGACCGGGCCCAGGGCCTCGAACGCGGAGCCGACGCCTACCTGGCGGAGCCGGTCGAGCCCGACGAGTTCGCGGCGACGGTCGAGGCCACGCTGCGCTACTACCGCGCACGGCAGCGGGCGGAGCGGATGGCCGAGCGGCTGGCCTCCCTCACCGAGGTCACCCTCGCGATGAACTCCGCCGACACCTTCGAGCGGCTCCTCGCCACGGCGGTCGAAGGCGCCGCCCGGATCCTCGGCAGGCACGCGGGAGCGCTCGCGCTCCCGCCGGACGGCCGGATCCGCAGGTTCACCGCCAAACCTCCGCAGAGCGTCGCCACCGCCAAGGCCGCGGCGCCGGAGACGCTGCTGGCGCTGAGCTCGATGTCCCTGGGCAACGCGGCCGGCACGGAGGTCTTCACGATCTCGACCGGCGACTGGCTGAAGCTGATGCCCGACGCCGACATCAGCGGCGACGTCTCGGCCGTGCTGTGCCGCACCAAGGTCGGCAGGCCGCCCGTCTATCTCGGGGTGGAGGCGGCCCAGCCGCTCGGCAGGGACGAGCTCAACGTCCTTCGCCAGCTCGGCCAGGCCCTGGCCCTGGCGGTGGACGCGCTGCGCGCCTACACCGAGGAGCACGCGATCGCCCTCACCCTGCAGCGCAGCCTCCTGCCCGCGCGGATCCCGGAGACGCCCGGGCTGGCGATCGGCTGGCGCTACCAGCCGGCCGTCGACAACATCGAGGTCGGCGGCGACTTCTACGAGGTGCTGCGGTTGGGCGAGCGGGTGCTCGTCGCCATCGGCGACGTCCAGGGGCACTCCCTGCTCGCCGCGACGGTCATGGCGGAGCTCCGCCACGCGCTGCGCGCCTCGCTCATCGGCACGGTGGACCTGGGCACGTCCATGGCCCTGCTCAACAACGTGCTCCGGCGCTACCACCCGGGCATGACCGCCACCGTGTGCCTGATCCTCATCGACCCGGAGACCGGGGAGATGGAGATCGCCAACGCGGGCCACATCCCGCCCCTGCTCGTCGACGGCGGCGAGCCCCGCTACCACCTCCTGGGCAACCTGCTGCTCGGCGTGGCCGAGGAGACCTACCGGGTCGACCAGCTGACCCTGCCGCCGGGGGGATGCGCGCTGATGTTCACCGACGGGCTCATCGAGGACCGCGACAAGCTGCTCGACGAGAGCCTGGAGATCGTGCGGCAGCTGGCGGAGACCGTGGAAGACGATCTGGAGCTCTTCTGCGACCGGCTCATCAAGCAGTTCGGCGCCCGCGAGGACGACGTGGCGCTGGTGGCGTTCCGCCGCGTGGCGGCCGGGAGCGCCTCTCCCTGAACCCCGCCCGGTGACGCCACGGCACCGGCCCACGGCCCCGGACATGCGACGCCCCGTCCTACCGCCCCCGGAGGGGGGTGGGACGGGGCGTGAGGCCGGCGGCCGTCAGACGGTCTCGACCGGCTTGGCGGTCCTCTCCAGCTCGGCGAAGAGGCTGGGCAGGACCCTGGCGTGCAGGATCGTGCCCTCCTCGGTGTGCTCGATCCCGAGCACCTCGCCCTCCTGGTGCGCCCGGGAGATCAGGTCACCGCGCTGGTACGGCACGAGCAGCCTGACCTCCTGGTCGAAGCGGGGCAGCTCGCGCTCGATGACGGCCAGCAGCTCGTCGATCCCGGCGCCGGTGCGGGCCGAGACCACGACGGTGTGCTTCTCGCGCGCGGTCAGCTGGGCCAGCACCACCGGGTCGGCGACGTCGGCCTTGTTGATGACCACGATCTCCGGGATGTCGCGGGCGCCCTCGATGTCGGCGAACACCTCCCGCACGGCGGCGAGCTGCGACTCCGGGTCGGGGTGCGAGCCGTCGACCACGTGCAGGATCAGGTCGGCGTCGCCGACCTCCTCCAGCGTGGAGCGGAAGGCCTCGACGAGCTGGTGCGGCAGGTGCCGGACGAATCCGACGGTGTCGGCCAGCGTGAACAGCCGGCCCTCGGGCGTGTGCGCCTTGCGGACCGTCGGGTCCAGCGTGGCGAACAGGGCGTCCTCGACCAGCACACCGGCCCCGGTCAGCCGGTTCAGCAGCGAGGACTTGCCCGCGTTGGTGTAGCCGGCGATGGCCACGGCCGGGACCTCGCGCTCCAGCCGCCGCGCCCGTTTGGTCACGCGCGAGGTGGTCATCTCGGCGATCTGGCGGCGCAGCTTGGCCATCCGCTCGCGGATCCGGCGGCGGTCCAGCTCGATCTTGGTCTCACCGGGGCCACGGCCGCCCATGCCGACGCCGCCCGCGGCGCGCCCGCCCACCTGCCGGGACAGGTTGCCGCCCCAGCCGCGCAGGCGCGGCAGCAGGTAGTTGAGCTGGGCGAGCTCCACCTGCGCCTTGCCCTCACGGCTCTTGGCGTGCTGGGCGAAGATGTCGAGGATCAGCATGGTCCGGTCGATGACCTTGACCTTGACGACCTCTTCGAGCTGGCGGAGCTGGCCGGGGCTCAGCTCTCCGTCGCACACGACGGTGTCGGCGCCGGTGGCGGAGACGATGTCGGCGAGCTCCTGGGCCTTGCCCGATCCGATGTAGGTGGCCGTGTCGGGCTTCTGGCGGCGCTGGATCACACCTTCCAGCACCTCCGAACCCGCGGTCTCGGCGAGGAGCTTCAGCTCCAGGAGTGAGTTTTCGGCGTCGGTCGCCGTGCCCGAGGTCCAGACGCCCACCAGAACGACCCGCTCAAGTCGCAGCTGGCGGTATTCGACCTCGGTGACGTCCTCGAGCTCCGTGGAGAGCCCCGCGACCCGGCGTAGCGCCTGGCGCTCGGCCAGGTCCATCTCACCGAGATCGGGCAGGTCGTCGAACTGGTCAATGTCCAGCGGCTCACGAGTGTCTATGTCGTTGCTCCATTCAGGTGCGTGGTTCATATGCGTCCTCTCCGAAGAGTTGAACGCCTGAACCCCTCGGCTCTCTTCCCTTCGATGGTGCCACGTGAACGCCCGTGTCTCATCTGGTTATCGACCGTTTCGGGCAGAAGAACCCGGGGGTGGGGATCGGCGTCCTCAGGAGGGCAGGACCTTGGCGTCCCCGGAGCCCGTCCTCACCACGACGGTCCTGGGAGCGGAGGGGTCGTCGGTGACCTGGACGACCTTCTCGCCGGCGCCGGCCTCGGCGGTGATGTTGTAGGAACCCTGCGGCAGCCGTACCGTGGCGCCGCCCGAGCCGGTGCGGACCTCGACGTGGTCCGGCGCGGAGGTGAACTTCACCTCGACCTCGCCGCTGCCGGTCTCGGCGGTGAAGCGCTTGGCGCCCAGGGTGCCGGCCTCGACGGTGCCGGAGCCGGTGTCGGCCTCCACCTCGCCCTCCAGCGCGCGCAGCGTGAGGTTGCCCGAACCGGTGTCCAGCTTGACGCTGAGTCCCTTGGGGATCTCGATCCTGTAGTCGACCGAGCAGTTCCCCTTGGGGCACTTGTGACGCAGCGAGAGCGTCCCGTCAGCCACGGGGTGCTCGGTCGTGGGCCTGTCGTCGCTGTCTCCGCTCCAGTGGAGCGTCTCGGTCACCCGCGCGCCGGAGCGGTCGGACCCGGTGACCACGATGTCCCCGGATCCGGTGTGGGCGTCCAGGACCTTCAGGTCGCCGGTGACGTCGTAGGAGAGGACCTCCTGCTCCTGCCTGCCGAAGTCGAAGTTCATCTGGCAACCGGACAGCAGGAGCACCGAGCCCAGAAGCGCCCCCGCGACGATCATGTTCTGCTTCATGAGCCCAATCCTCAACTCCGGGGAGGCGTTCCGCCTCCCTCTCACGATCCGTTCTCCTCTCCCTCCACGGAGGGAGTCCCCCTCTGCGGAGGGGGCCGACTCAACTGTGACCGGGCGCGGGGGCCCGGCGTATCGGGGACTCCCCCGACTCTGCCCTTAGCCGACCCTGTCTTTGACCGGGAAGGGGCCATCCAGTAGCGTCGATTCCACAATTCAGAAGTTTTTTTCCATGATGTGGAAAGGAAGCTCATGGACGGCGTTGAGATCATCGGTCCCTCGCAGGACCGCTACGACGAGATCCTCACGCCGGAGGCACTGGCCTTCCTGGCCGCCCTCCAGCGCGAGTTCGGCGCCCGGCGCCTTGAGCTGCTGGAGGCCCGGCAGGCTCGCCAGGCCGAGCTGTCGGCCGGTGGCACCCTCGACTTCCTGCCCGAGACCAGGCACGTGCGCGAGTCCGAATGGCGGGTCGCCCCGCCCGCGCCCGGCCTGGCCGACCGCCGCGTGGAGATCACCGGCCCGGTGGACCGGAAGATGACGATCAACGCGCTCAACTCCGGCGCCAAGGTCTGGCTGGCCGACTTCGAAGACGCCAACGCCCCCACCTGGGAGAACACCGTCAACGGCCAGCTCAACCTGCGCGACGCGCTGGACCGGGCCATCGACTTCTCGGCCGGCGACAAGAGCTACGCGCTCAAGCCCGACGAGGAGCTCGCCACCATCGTGGTCCGCCCGCGCGGCTGGCACCTGGAGGAGAAGCACCTCACCCTCGACGGCGCCTCGTTCTCCGCCTCGCTGGTCGACTTCGGCCTCTACTTCTTCCACTGCGCGCAGCGGCAGATCGCCAAGGGCAAGGGCCCCTACTTCTACCTGCCCAAGATGGAGTCGCATCTGGAGGCGCGCCTCTGGAACGATGTCTTCGTCAGGGCCCAGGACCTGCTGGGCATCCCGCAGGGCACGGTCCGCGCGACCGTCCTGATCGAGACCTACCCGGCCGCGTTCGAGATGGAGGAGATCCTCTACGAGCTCCGCGACCACTCCGCCGGGCTGAACGCCGGCCGCTGGGACTACCTGTTCAGCGTGATCAAGAAGTTCCGCACCCGGGGCCGGGAGTTCCTGCTGCCCGAGCGGAACGCGGTGACCATGACCGCCCCGTTCATGCGCGCCTACACCGAGCTCCTGGTCCGCACCTGCCACAAGCGCGGCGCCCACGCCATCGGCGGCATGGCCGCGTTCATCCCCTCCCGCCGCGACCCCGAGGTCAACGAGGTCGCCCTGCAGAAGGTCACCGCCGACAAGACCCGCGAGTCCGGCGACGGCTTCGACGGCTCCTGGGTGGCCCACCCCGACCTGGTCCCGATCTGCCGCGACGTCTTCGACGGCGTCCTCGGCGACCGGCCGAACCAGCTCGACCGCCTGCGCGAGGACGTCTCCGTCTCCGCCGCCGACCTGCTGTCGGTCTCCAAGACCCCGGGCGACATCACCGAGGCGGGACTGCGCAACAACGTGGACGTGGCGCTGCGCTACCTCGCCGCCTGGATGGGCGGTCTGGGCGCGGTGGCGATCCACAACCTGATGGAGGACGCCGCCACCGCGGAGATCTCCCGATCCCAGATCTGGCAGTGGATCCACAACGACATCGAACTCGCCGACACCGGGACCGTCGTCACCAAGGAGCTCGTCGAGCGGATCATCGACGAGGAGCTCACCCGGATCAAGGCCGAGCCCGGCTACGACGAGGCCCGCTACGCCCAGGCCACCGCCCTGTTCAAGGAGGTCGCCCTCGACGACGACTTCGCGGAGTTCCTCACCCTGCCCGCCTACGCGCGCATGCCGTGACAGCGCGCCCGCCCCCGGACCGGCGGTCCGGGGGTGGGCGCGGTCATCGGGCGCCGGCACCCCGATCCTGAGCGAGAATGCGACATAGAGGGATGTTTTCCTCGATCAACCGGGTGGCCGCGAGAGCAGGGGCACTGCCCAGCTCCCGCGCACGCGGGAGGAGGAACGATGGGGACGAAGACACTCGACGGACTGGCCGGGCGTCTGCAGGAGGTGCTCGGCCGCGGAGCGGTGATCACCGATCCGGTGCGGCTGCGCACCTATGAGTGCGACGGGCTGACCCACCACCGGGCCACGCCCGGCGTCGTCGTGCTGCCGGAGACCGCCGAGCAGATCGCGGCCGTGGTGCGGCTCTGCAACGACCACGGCGTGCCGTTCGTGGCCAGGGGCGCGGGGACGGGGCTGTCGGGCGGGGCGCTGCCGCGGACCGACGGGGTGCTGATCGTCACCTCGAAGATGCGGCGGATCCTCTCGATCGACCTGGCGGACCGGCGGGCCGTGGTGGAGCCGGGCGTCACCAACCTGGCCATCACCGAGGCGGTCCGCGACCAGGGCTACTACTACGCGCCCGACCCCTCCAGCCAGCAGGTCTGCTCCATCGGCGGCAACGTCGCGGAGAACTCCGGCGGCGCGCACTGCCTGAAGTACGGCTTCACCGTCAACCACGTGCTCGCCCTGGAGGTCGTCACCCCCGACGGCGACATCGTCGAGCTGTCGGAGGCCGACCCCGGCTACGACCTGCTGGGCGCCTTCGTCGGCTCGGAGGGCACGCTCGGCATCGCCACCAAGGTCACCGTACGGCTGACGCGGGCCCCGGAGACCGTGACGACCCTGCTCGCGGCGTTCGACGGCATCGAACGGGGCGGCCAGGCGGTGTCGGCCATCATCGGCGGCGGCATCCTGCCCGCCGCGATCGAGATGATGGACGCCCTGGCGATCGAGGCGGCCGAGGCGGCCGTGGCCTGCGCCTACCCCGAGGGCGCCGGGGCGGTGCTCATCGTGGAGCTGGACGGCCCCGCCGCGGAGGTCGCCCACCAGTTCGGCGAGGTGACCCGGATCTGCCGGGAGAGCGGCGCGTTCGAGCTGCGGGTCGCCGCCGACCCGGCGGAGCGGGCCGCGATCTGGAAGGGCCGCAAGTCGGCCTTCGCCGCGGTGGGCCGGATCAGCCCCGCCTACATCGTGCAGGACGGGGTCGTGCCCAGGACCGCGCTGCCGGAGGTGCTGGCGAGCATCGACCGGCTGTCGCGCGAGTACGGCATCCGGGTGGCCAACGTCTTCCACGCCGGTGACGGCAACCTGCATCCGCTGGTGCTGTTCGACGACGCGGAGCCCGGCGCGGGCGAGCGGGCCGCGCTGGTCTCGGGGAGGATCCTCGACCTCTGCGTCGAGCACGGCGGATCCATCACCGGCGAACACGGTGTCGGCGTGGACAAGTCACGATATATGCCAAAAATGTTCTCCGACGACGATCTCGACACCATGCAGCTGGTGCGCTGCGCCTTCGACCCCCGCGGCCTGTCGAACCCGGGCAAGATCTTCCCCACCCCGCGCCTGTGCGGCGAGGTCCCGGGGGTCCGCAAGGGCGTGCACCCGCTGGTCGAGTCAGGACAGGCGGAACAGTTCTGATGGACGCCTTGCACGAGACGGGCGCGGCCCCCCTGACGGACGCGCTGCGCGAGACAGGCGTGACGGTCTGGCGGGCCGGGCCGGGCGACGCCGTGGCCGGGGTCCTGCCCCGCTGGGTGGCGCTGCCCGAGACCACCGAGGAGGTCGCCGCGCTGACGCGCCTGTCGGCCGAGCACGATCTCGCCGTGGTCCCGGTCGGCGGCGGCACCAAACTGCACTGGGGTCCCCCGCCGGAGCGCTGCGACCTGCTGCTCGACACCTGCTGCCTGAACCAGGTGCTCGAACACGCCTCCGGCGACCTCGTCGTCCGCGTCCAGGCGGGCGTGACCACGCACTCGCTGGCCGAGACCCTCGCCGCCAGGGGGCAGGAGCTCTCCCTCGACGTCCCGCTCGACGGCGCCACGGTCGGCGGCGTGCTCGCCACCGCCACCGCCGGCCCCCGCAGGTTCCGCTACGGCACGGCCCGCGATCTGCTGATCGGCGTCACGGTCGTGCTGGCGGACGGCACGGTCGCCAGATCCGGCGGCAAGGTCGTCAAGAACGTCGCCGGCTACGACCTGGGCAAGCTGTTCACCGGCTCCTACGGCACGCTCGGCGTCATCACCGAGGCCGCCTTCCGCCTCCACCCGATCCCCGGCGACCGCCGCTGGATCACCGTCCGGCTGCCCGCTCCCGGGCCCCCGGACGGCGACGGCCGGCCCGGCCCCCTTCCCGGCGTGGAGGCGCTCGCCCTCGGACTCGCGGCCTCCCAGGCCGAGCCGAGCGCGATCGAGCTGGACTGGCCCGACCTCCGGGACGCGCCCACCGTGGCCGCCCTGGTCGAGGGGAGCGCGGCCGAGGATCGGGCGCAGGCCGTACGGACCCTGATGGGCGGGCACGGCGCCGCGCGGGTCGCCGACCGCCCGCCCGGCTGGTGGGGGACGCTGCCCGGCGACGAGCCGCTGCTGGAACTGCGGGTCCGGCCCGCCCGCGTGGGCGACGCGCTGCGGGCGGTCGCGGCGCACGGGCCGCCCGCGCGGGTGCGCGGATCGGTGGCCTCGGGGATCCTCCAGATCGCCCTGCCTCCGGACGTCGACGGCTCGGCGTTCGCGGGGTTCGTGTCGTCCGTACGCGACGGCCTCGGCCCCCTCGGCGGCCGGCTGACCGTGCTCGCCGCGCCGCACGGGCTCGCCCGCCGGGTGGACCGCTGGGGCCCGGTGAGCGCGCTGCCGCTCATGCGGCGGGTCAAGGAACGGTTCGACCCCGGCCGGAGGATGTCTCCCGGCCGGTCGGTGGGAGGGATCTGAGATGGACCCCGAGCTGATCGGCGACTGCGTGCACTGCGGGTTCTGCCTGCCCACGTGCCCGACATACGTCCTGTGGGGCGAGGAGATGGACTCCCCGCGCGGCCGGATCCACCTGATGAAGCAGCATGTCGAGGGCACGCCGCTGACACCGGAGATGGCCGGGCACTTCGACGCCTGCCTGGGGTGCATGGCATGCGTGACGGCCTGCCCCTCGGGGGTCAGATACGACCGGCTGATCGAGCAGACCCGGGCCGAGGTGGAGCGGACGCACGTCCGGCGGCCGGACGACCGGGCGCTGCGCGCCCTGGTCTTCCAGCTCTTCCCCTATCCCCGGCGGCTGCGGGCGATGCGGCTGCCGCTGCGGCTCAGCGCGGGGCTGCGCCGCAGGATCGCCCCGAGGCTGGAGCGGATCAACCCGTCCCTGGCGGCGATGGCCGACCTCGCTCCCCCGGTCCCGGCGAGGGTGCGGCTGCCCCGCAGGATCGAGGCGAGGGGCAGGCGCAGGGCCACGGTCGGGATGCTCACCGGATGCGTGCAGGGCGAGTTCTTCCCCCAGGTCAACGCGGCCACGGCCCGGGTGCTCGCGCTGGAGGGATGCGAGGTGGTCATCCCTGCCTCGCAGGGCTGCTGCGGAGCGCTGTCGCTGCACTCCGGGCAGCAGGGGCAGGCGGAGCGGTTCGCCAGGCGGACGATCGCCACCTTCGAGCGGGCGGGCGTGGACACGGTCGTGGTCAACGCGGCGGGCTGCGGGTCGACCATGAAGGAGTACGCCGAGATCCTGGAAGGCGGGTGGGCCGACCGGGCCCGGGCGATCCGGACCGTCGACCTGACGGAATATCTCGCCGAGCTGGGCCCCGCGGCGCGGCGGCACCCCCTGCCGCTCACGGTGGCCTACCACGACGCCTGTCACCTGGCCCACGCGCAGGGGATACGATCCCAACCCCGTCAACTGCTCACCGCCATCCCCGATCTGGAGTTGAGAGAGATCGCCGAGTCAGCCATCTGCTGCGGTTCCGCGGGAACCTACAACCTCCTCCAGCCCGAGGCCGCCCGGGAGCTCGGAGACCGCAAGGCGGAGCGGGTGCTGGCCACCGGCGCCGACCTGCTGGTCTCGGCCAACCCCGGCTGCACCATGCAGATCACCGCGGCGATCCGCCGCCGGGGAGCGGCGGCGATCCCCGTCGCGCACGTCGCCCAGGTCCTGGACGCCTCCCTACGCGGCCTGCCGGCGGTGCCATGAGCCGGCGGACCGGAGCGCGCAGCGAGCGGATCAGAGGGCACGGGGCGTCCGCGGACGCGGGCTCCGAGCCGCCGGGCGAGGAGGTCGCATGAGTGGGGTGCAGTCGGTCGACCGGGCACTGGACGTGCTGGAGGCTCTCGCGGAGCGGGGTGGGCAGGCCGGCCTGTCGGAGATCGCGGCCGGCACCGGCCTGCCGTACGGGACGATCCACCGGCTGCTGCGCACGCTGCTCGACCGAGGATACGTGCGCCAGGAGTCGGACCGTCGCTACGCGCTGGGCGGCGCCCTGGTACGGCTCAGCGGGGTCGCCGAGCGGATGGTCGGTGTCCGGGCGCAGCCGTACCTGACGAAGATGGTCGAGCTGTCCGGTGAGACGGCCAACCTGGCGGTGCTGGAGGGCGACTTCGTCGTCTACGTCGCCCAGGTCCCCTCGCCGCGGCGGCTGCGGATGTTCGCCGAGGTCGGCAGGCGGGTGCTGCCGCACAGCACGGCGGTGGGGAAGGTCCTGATGGCCGGGCGCCCGGACACCGAGGTGGCCGCGCTCGTCGAGCGGACCGGCATGCCCCGGCGGACCGCCGGCACGATCACCGACCTGCCCGGCATGCTCGCCGAGCTGGGGCGCGTGCGGGAGCAGGGGTACGCGATGGACCTGGGCGAGGAGGAGTTCGGCGTGCACTGCCTGGCCGTGGGGGTGCACGACGGCTCGCGGATGGTCGCCGCGATGTCGGTGTCGGGTCCGGCCGAGCGGATCGACGCGCTCGATCGGGAGGACCTCGCCAGGGACATGCGGAAGATCGCGCATGACTTCGGCTCCGAGCTGAGCTTCTGAGGTCCCCGGCCCGGCGGGAGCGGACCGCGGGACCCGGGCGGGAGGGGACGGCCGGATCCGATGCCCCGCATCCACCGATCGGTGGATGCGGGGCATCGACCGCGTACGGCTCCGGTCATGGCCGGCTGGGCGATCCGCGCGGGCACCCTCGGGGACCACGATTGACCCATGGCAATCATCGAGGTGAAGGACCTGGTCAAACGCTATGGGAAGCACACGGCCCTGTCGGGGGTGTCCTTCTCGGTGGAAGAGGGCGAGATCTTCGGCATCCTCGGGCCCAACGGGGCGGGCAAGACCACCGCGGTGGAGTGCGTGGAGGGGCTGAGGCGGCCGGACGGGGGGTCGATCCGGGTGCTGGGGCTGGACCCGGTCGGGGACGGCGACCGGCTGCACCGGCAGATCGGCGTGCAGCTCCAGCAGACCCAGCTGCCCGAGAACATCAAGGTGTGGGAGGCGCTGGAGCTGTACGCCTCCTTCTACCGTGATCCGCTCGACTGGCGGACGCTGCTGGAGCGATGGGGGCTGGCCGACAAGCGCAACGCGAGGTTCGGGAAACTGTCGGGCGGCCAGCAGCAGCGGCTCTTCATCGCCCTGGCCCTGGTCGGCAACCCCCGCGTGGCCTTCCTCGACGAGCTCACCACCGGCCTGGACCCGCAGGCCCGGCGCACCACCTGGAAGCTGATCCAGGAGATCCGCGCCACCGGGGTGACGGTGGTCCTGGTCAGCCACTTCATGGACGAGGTGGAGGAGCTCTGCGACCGGGTGGCGGTCTTCGACCGCGGGCGGATCGTCGCCGTCGACACCCCGGCCGGCCTGATCGCCCGGGTCGACACCGAGCACGAGATGCGGTTCCGGCCGATGGCCGAGTTCGACACCGGCCCGCTGACGGACCTGCCGGGGGTCGTGTCGGTGACCCGGTCCGGCGGGCAGGTCGTCGTCTCCGGCACCGGTGACTTCGTCGGCGCGGTGACCGCCGCGCTGGCCCGTGACCATGTCCTGGTGGCCGACCTGCGCATGGACCAGCGCACGCTCGACGACGCGTTCATCGCGCTGACCGGCCGCCCCTTCGAAGCCTGAGGAGATCATGATGACCGGCTTTCCCAAGCTCACCCTGGTGGAGACCAAACTGCTGCTCCGCGACCCGGGCTCGATCTTCACCCTCATCGTCCCGCTCTTCATCCTGCTGGTCTTCAGCTCCACCAGCTCGCCCGGCGACACCGTGCTCCCCACGATGACGTTGACGATCGCCATCGGGCTGGTGGGCCTGTACATGGTGCCGACGACCCTGGCCACCTACCGTGAGAGAGGGATCCTGCGGCGGCTGTCGACCACCCCGGTCCGGCCGGTGACGATGCTGACCGTGCAGCTGGTCCTCCAGACGGCGTTCGCGGCCGTCGCCACCGCGCTGCTCATGGGGATGGCGCTGGCCTTCCTCGGCGCCACCGCGCCCGCCCGGCCCGCGCAGTTCCTGCTGACCTTCGTCCTGGGCGTCGCGTCGGTCTTCTCCATCGGCCTGGTGATCGCCGCGCTGGCGCCGAGCGGCCGCGTCGCCAACGGCGTCGGCGTGCTGCTGTACTTCCCGCTGGCCTTTCTGGGCGGGCTGATGCAGCCTAAGGAGATGATGCCCGCCGTGCTGGCCCGCATCGGGGAGTTCACCCCGCTCGGAGCCTTCCGCCAGGCCGTCCACGACGCCTGGGCCGGGGCCCCGGCGCAGCCCCTGCTCATCTGCGTGATGGCGGGATACGCCCTGGCCGTCGGCGCGGTCGCGGCCAGGCTCTTCCGCTGGGAGTAGGCAGAACATGCGGCTCGACCTCTGGGAACGGCGCCTGGCACGGCTCACCGACGCCGCTCCCTACGCGCTGCTGGCGATCTCCACGGCGCTGTCGTGGCTCACCGACGGCCGCTCCGGGGCCGACCGGCTGGGCACGCCGGTCATCGCCCTGCTGGCCGGCGCCTGGATCCTGTGGATGGTGACCCTGCATCCCGGCTGGCAGGCGCGCCCGTTCCCGATGGGGATCTACTGCGCGGGGCTGCTGGTCCTGATCGCGGTGCTGGTCTCCAGGAGCTTCTGGTTCATCCCGTTCTTCGGCTTCACCGGCTACCTGCACTCCTGGCGGTTCCTGCCGGGGAGGTGGAGGCTGGCGGGGGTCACCGGCACCGCCGCGATCACGGTGACCGCCGTCTACGGAGGGCCGCCCGCCACCCTGTCCGCGGCCCTGTTCCACCTGCTGTTCGTCGGGGCCATCGTGGGGATGGTCGCGCTGTTCAGTTTGGTGGGAGAGGTGACGGCCGAGCAGAGCGCGCAGCGCAAGGAGATGATCGCGGAGCTGGCCGAGGCCAACAGCCGGCTGGAGGCGACGATGCGGGAGAACACCGGGCTGCACGCGCAGTTGCTGGTCCAGGCCCGGGAGGCCGGGGTGCTGGACGAGCGCCAGCGCGTGGCACGGGAGATCCACGACACGATCGCCCAGGGGCTGGCCGGGGTCATCACCCAGGTCCAGGCGGCCAGGCAGGCCGGGCAGTGCCCCGCCGAACGGGAGCGTCATCTGGACAACGCCGTCCGGCTGGCCCGGGAGAGTCTCACCGAGGCCCGCCGGACCGTGCACGCCGTGGGCCCGCAGGTCCTGGAGACGGCCCGCCTCCCCGACGCGCTGGCGGACGTGGCACGTCGCTGGTCGCACATCAGCGGGGTGGCCGTCGAGGTCGCCACGACCGGTACGGCACGGCCCCTCCACCCCGAGGTCGAGGTGACCCTGCTGCGCGCGGCGCAGGAGGCGCTGGCCAACGTCGCCGGCCACGCGCACGCCTCCCGGGTCGGGCTTACGCTCTCCTACATGGGCGAGGTGATCACGTTGGACGTCCGCGACGACGGCGTCGGGTTCCGGCCCGGCCCCGGAGGCGCGGGCGGCGGCTTCGGGCTGGCCGCCATGCGGCAGCGGGTGAGCAGGCTCGCCGGGACGCTGGAGATCGAGTCGGAGCCCGGTCAGGGCACCGCCGTCTCCGCGAGCCTGCCGGCGATCTCGCTGGAGGCCCGCGATGGGTGAGCCTCCCATCCGGCTGCTGGTCGCCGACGACCATCCCGTCGTCCGCGACGGCCTGCGCGGCATGTTCAGCCGCGACCCGCGGTTCGAGGTGGTCGGCGAGGCCGGCGACGGGGCCGAGGCGGTCGCCCTCGCCGAGGAGCTGCGCCCCGACGTGATCCTGATGGATCTGCGGATGCCCCGGATGGACGGGGTGACGGCGATCAGGCGGCTGGCCGAGCGCGGCGTCACGGCGGGCGTCCTCGTGCTCACCACCTACGACACCGACAGCGACGTCCTGCCCGCCGTCGAGGCGGGAGCCACCGGCTACCTGCTCAAAGACGCGCCGCAGGAGGATCTGATCCGGGCGGTCCAGTCGGCGGCCCGCGGCGAAGCCGTGCTCTCCCCGTCGGTGGCGACCCGCCTCCTCGGCCGGATGCGGACCCCCGTGGAGCCGCTGAGCCCGCGCGAGCTGGAGGTCCTCGGCCTGATCGCCCGGGGGGCCACCAACCGGGAGGCCGCCCGCCGCCTGTTCATCAGCGAGGCGACGGTCAAGACCCACCTGCTGCACATCTACGCCAAGCTCGGCGTGAACGACCGCGCGGCCGCCGTGGCGGTGGCGTTCGAACGCGGCGTGCTGACGCTCGGCCCCCGGTAGAGTCGCTGACGCCCGGCCCCGCCGAGGGGCGACCGGAGCACGCGGCCTCCGCCGGCGGGGGCGGCCGGAGCGCGCGGCCTCCGCCGGCGGGGGCGGCCGGAGCGCGCGGCCCCGGACCGGCCGCCCGCCGAGCGGCGGCGCGGGCCGTACGTCCTGCCGGCCGTGCGGGGTCGCTAGCGGTTCTGCGGGGTGATGTTGAGGTTGCTGCCCTGCGGGACCGGGACCACCGACACCTGCCCCTTCTGGATGGCCTGCCAGAGCACGGCGCCCTGCGGGCCGAGGACCTTGACGAGGTCCTTGATGGATTCGAGCTCGGTGCGGACCTTGGCGTTGCGCTGGGCCTGGGCGATGTTCTCCGCCTTGGCGGCCTGCTCGGAGGCGAGCGCGCTCACCAGGGCCTCCGGCGGCTCGGGCTTCTGGATCGTCAGGGAGATGTCGCCGCAGTCACCGCCGCCGGAGTAGTTCTGGTTGCAGAAGTAGTCGGCCCCGGCCGTCTCCTTGATGAACTCCCGGGCCAGCACCCCGACCCGTGCCTCCCATGCCTGCTTCACCTTGGGGTCGTTGAACAGCCCCCGCCACTCGAACTCCTGCGACGCGGCGTCCAGCGCCCGGTCCAGCGGCACCCGCAGGTAGATGTTGAGCATCCGCCGCCACCCCTCCGACTCGCCGTCCTCGTAGTAGGCGCGGAACTTCAGCCCGATCTTCTCGTGGAAGCGCTGCAGCGTCTTGCACTCGGTGTTCAGCGTGAACGTCGCCACCCCGGACACGGTCATCTCGACGTTGTCCTTGGAGACCACCGACAGCGGCTTGGACTCGGCGTCCTCGGCCCCGGAGAAGTCGAAGGTCCGCTGGCCGAAGGGGTAGGAGTAGGCCGTGTCGCCGGGGCCGAGCAGCGTGGCGCCGCTGGAGGGGTTGATGCATCGCTCGAACTTGATGGCCTCGAAGGTGCCTCCCGCGTAGTGCAGGACCATCTCGTCGGGCTGGGTGCTCACCCGGGAGCACCCGCTGAGGACGAAGCCGGAGACCACCACCACGGCGACCGCCAGCAGGAACCCCTTCAACAGCAGCCGCCGGCCGCCGTCCTTCTGCGCCTTCTGCGCGCTCATCGCCTCTCCCTTTGCTCCCGGTTCACCGAAGGCGGATCCTAGTGCCGCGCCGCGGAGTCCGGCAGGCCCCCGCCGAACGGGAACCGGGAGACGCCGAGCGGCGGAGTAAGGGGTGAGGGCGCGGACGCGCCCCGGAAGGAACTCTCCTGATGACTGGACGAAACGGGTGGTGACGCTGGCGCTCCCCCAACAGGCCGGAGTGCCCACGCTGCCTCCGCCCTCCGATGACGCGGCGCTGATCAAGGAGTCTCTGGCGGATCCCGACAGGTTCGCCGGGCTCTTC
The DNA here is from genome assembly GCF_055586905.1 of Streptosporangium sp. NPDC048886. NCBI lineage: Bacteria > Bacillati > Actinomycetota > Actinomycetes > Streptosporangiales > Streptosporangiaceae > Streptosporangium > Streptosporangium sp. NPDC048886. Next base: position 331,867 of record NZ_JBVJHH010000001.1, on the reverse strand, counting down.
GACCGGCACGCCGACGAGATCCATCGGTATGCGGCGCGGCGGCTGGAGGACGTCACCACGGCCGACGACGTGACGGCCGAGACGTTCCTCGTCGCGTTCCGCAAACGGGCCCGCTACGACCTGCGCAGGACCGACGCCAGACCCTGGCTGTACGGCATCGCCTCGAACCTGATCTCCGGCCACCGCAGGGCCGAGGTCCGCAGGCTCAAGGCACTGGCCCGGCAGGCCCCGGAACCGGCGGCCGAGTTCGAGGAGCGCAGCGCGGAGCGGGTCACCGCCGACCGGCTCCGGCCCGCGCTGGCCGCCGCGCTGGCCGGGCTCGGCTCCGCCGAGCGGGATCTGCTCCTGCTGGTGGCCTGGGCCGAACTGACCTACGAGGAGGCCGCCCAGGCGCTCGGCATCCCGATCGGGACCGTGCGGTCCCGGCTCTCACGCACCCGGACCAAGATCCGCCGCTCACTGGAGTCGCACGCATGAACAACGACGAGATCGAGATGGTGGCCGGCATCCGCCCGGACGCGCCGCCGTACGGCCAGGAGGCGAAGAACGCGGCCCGGCGGGGGCTGGTCGCGGCCACCACGGCCACCGCGGGCCGCGGGCCGCTGTGGCGCAGGCCCTACGCGGTGGCACTGGCCGGAGCGCTCGCGGTGGCGGCCACCGTGGCCGTGACGGTCACGGTGCGGGCGCCGGAGCCGCAGACAGGCGGCGCCGAGGTGGTGGTGGCGATGCCCAAGATCGCCCCCATGTCGGCGACCGAGGTGCTCGGCAGGGCCGCGCGGGCGGCCGCGCGCAGCGACCTCGACCCGCGTGACGACCAGTTCGTCAAGGTCGAGTCGCAGACGATGTACGGCGCGTTCGGGGGCATGGGCACCGACGCCGACGGCGACGCGCAGACCGAGTGGCGGTATCTCTACCGGACCAAGCGGGCCATCTGGCAGTCCGCCAACGGGGAGAGGGACGGCGCGCTGAAGATCGAACATCTGGAGCCGCGCGCCTATCCCGGCTGGCCCGTCCCGCCGGAGGCCCACCGCGACAGCGGCACCCAGTGGAACCGGCTGCCGGTCTGCGCGAAGGCCCCCGACCACCTGCGCACCGACTACGCCAGCCTGAAGAAGCTGCCCGCCGACGCCGAGGGGATGCGCGCCCACCTCTACACGGGCGAGCGTGGCGGCAACTCCAAGGACGAGGCCGCGTGGACCGCCGCCGGCGACATGCTGCGGGAGAACTACCTGCCCCCGGCGCAGCGGGCGGCGCTCTTCCAGGCCGTGGGGACGATCCCCGGGGTCGACGTCGTACGGGACGCCGAGGACGCGGCGGGCCGCCGGGGCATCGGCGTGGGCCGGGTCTCCGCGGGCGTGCGGGAGGACCTGATCTTCGACCCGGACACCTACGAGCTCCTGGGCGAGCGGGGCGTGGTGGTCGACGAGAAGGCGGCCGAGTCCCCGGTGGGCAGCCTGGTCGCCTCGACCGCCCAGCTCTCGGTCACCGTGGCCGACTCCCCGCCCGACGTGCCCGAGCTGGCGGCGGACACGGCCTCCACCTGCCCGGAGCCGGTGGGCCAGACGGGGTAGCCGGCCGGGCCGGGGCGGGCGGTCTCGGCGGCCGGCCGACGCTCGCGCGAGCCGTACAGTCAGGGGATGAGCAACCTGGAAACAGTCCCGAGGGAGACCCGGTGCGCCGCGGCCGCCGCGGCCGGGCCGGTCGTCGAGCGGCTGACCGGCCACGCGGTGGCGCTGGGCGGGCCACGCGCGATGACGGTCACCCGCACGCTGCCCAGCCGGGGGCGGCGGATGGTCGGCGCCTGGTGCTTTCTCGACGACTACGGTCCCGAGATGGCGGCCATGCGCGTGCCGCCGCACCCGCACACCGGGCTGCAGACGGTCACCTGGCTGCTCTCGGGTGAGGTGCTGCACCGCGACAGCCTCGGCAGCCTGCAGAAGGTGCGGCCGGGCCAGCTCAACCTGATGACGGCGGGGCGCGGCATCTCCCACTCGGAGGAGTCGGCCGAGGCGCTGCTGCACGGCGTGCAGCTCTGGGTGGCCCTGCCCGACGGCGACCGGCACACGGCCCCGCACTTCGAGCACCACGCCGACCTGCCGGTCCTGGAGAAGGGTGACGCGCGGGTCACCGTGATCATGGGATCGCTGGGCGGCGCCGTCTCCCCGGCCCGCGCCTACACGCCGCTGGTCGGCGCGGAGATCACGCTGTCCGGCGGCGCCGACCTGCCCCTGGAGCCCGGCTTCGAGCACGCGGCTCTCCTGCTGTCCGGCGACGTCGAGGCGGCCGGTGCGCGGCTGGAGCGCGGTGCGCTGCTGTATCTCGGCTCCGGCCGGCCGGATCTGCGGCTGCGCGGGCAGGGCCGCCTCCTGCTGCTGGGCGGCGAGCCGTTCGACGAGGAGATCGTGATGTGGTGGAACTTCATCGGCCGCAGCCACGACGAGATCGTCGCCTTCCGCCAGGAGTGGGCGGAGGGTGCGGAAGGTGGGGTCTTCGGCACCGTCCGGGGCTTCGACGGCGCCCCGCTGCCCGCCCCCGCCCTGCCGACGACCCGGCTGAAGCCCAGGGGCCGCGTCCGCTGACGACCCAGCTGAAAGAGTCCGCGTCCGCTGACCGGCCTGCGGCTGGAGCCCGCGCGGGGCGGTGCGCCGCGCCGGCGCAGACGTGACGCTCTTTTTAACGGAGGCTTAGCGCGGCCCTATCTTGATCGCGGCAGATCTAGAACCATGAAACAGATCACCGCGATCACCATCGTGACCATCGGAACCGCAGCCCTCCTGGCCGGCGGGGGCGGCACCGCCCTCGCCGCGGACCAGGCCGCCTCCTCCTCCACCGCGTCCACCACGGCGTCCATCGCCGCCGCACCGGCCGCCGTGGCGGACATCTCCTACTACAGGGCCGCCCAGATCGCCGGCAGGCGTGTCCCCGGCGGGCACGTGACCGAGGTCGAGCGCGAGTGGGAGCAGGGCCAGCCCATCTGGAAGGTCGAGCTACACAAGGGCGACTGGGAGTATGACGTCTACGTGTCGGCCACGACCGGTGAGATCATCAGGCTCAAGCGCGACCACCGGGAGTGATCAGCAGGAGTTCAGCACGGCCTTCATGGCGTCCTTCTCCGCGGACGTCACCCACAGGTCGTACTTGACCTTCACCTCGATCTGGCGCGAGACATAGGTGCACCGGTAGGCGCGGCGCGGCGGCAGCCAGGTCGCCGCGTCGCCGGCGCCCTTCTGGCCGTTCAGCGGACCGTCGGCGGCCAGCAGGTTGAGCGGGTCGTTGGCGAGCTCCTTGCGCTTGCTCGCCGGCCACTGCTGGGCGCCCTTCTGCCACGCGTCCGCGAGGGCGACCACGTGGTCGATCTGGACCGCCATGCTGGTCTTCTGACCGCGTTCGAACTTGATGGTCTTGCCGCTGTAGGGGTCGTCGAGGACCCCGCTCAGCACGATGCAGTCATGGGTGCCCGGTCTGAACGTCTCATCCTTGAGGTCGCGCTTGAGGATGTCGTTACGGGTGTCACAGCCGTTGTGGTCGACATCCGACCAGGCGGGACCGAACTTCTCCCGGTCGAACCCGGTCATCGGGGCACGGCCCTTGACCTGCAACTTCTCCAGGCCCTTGAGCGCCGAGGCGGCGGAGGTCCCCTGGTCGGCGAGCCGGCCGTCGGCCCCCTGCCCCACGAGGCCGCAGCCCGCCAATGTGAACGCGGTCGCCGCGACGACCGCACCTCGTCCCAGCGCCGACCGCACTCTGCCACCTCTCACGCGCATTGACTACCCATGAAGTGGCAAATTACCCCATATATCGAGCGGATCGCGTGAGCCCCGCCCGGAGAGCCGGCCGGGGAGCCTCAGATCCGCCCGTAGGAGTCTTCGAGACGCTCGATGTCGTCCTCGTCGAAGTGGCCGAAGGCGACCTCCAGGATCCTGGTGGCCTGACCGGCGGAGCTGAGGCGGTGGGTCTGGCCCGCCCGGATGAGCACGCGGTCGCCGACCGAGGGCTCGATCCGCTCACCGTCGATCTCGAACACCGCGCCGGGGTCGAGGGCCACCCACAGCTCGTCCCGGTGCTCGTGCCGCTGCAGGCTGAGCCGCTGCCCGGGCGCCACGTCAATGATCTTCACGGTGGACGCCTCGTTGAGCGTGTAACGCTCGAACCCACCCCAGGGGCGCTCATCGCGAACGATCGCGCCGAGCCGGTCGATCTCCAGCAAGATGCCTCCATCCGTTCCCGTCATATGACGGGAACTCTCGCACACGTGCGTGACGGATCCGCGTGCTCCACGGAACCGGACACTTAACCGGGAGAATACGATTACCTCCGGTACCTTCGGTGCCCGGGAGGCTCAGGTGACGAGGATGCCGCCGTCCACCGGGATCACGGCCCCGGTCACGTAGGAGCCGGCGTCGGAGGCGAGGAAGACCGCCGCCGCGACGAGCTCGGCCGGGTCGCCGGGGCGCTTCATCAGGACACGGTGTTCGAGCTGCCACGCCATGTATCCCTCGGCGTACTGCTCGGTCATCTCCGAGGCGAAGAAGCCGGGCTCGACGCAGTTGACCCGGATGCCGCGCCGGCCGGTCCACTGCTGGGCCAGGTCGCGGGTGAGCCCGACGACCGCGGCCTTGGAGGCGCTGTAGGCGGCCTGCGGCAGTCCGGCCGTGGTCTCCCCCAGGATGCTGCCGATGTTGACGATCGAGGAGCCCGGCTTCATGACCCGGGCACAGGCCTGCGCCATCCAGTAGGTGCCGTGCAGGTTGATCTCCACGACCTGCCGGAACTGCTCGGGCGTCTCCTTGAGCGCGGGCACCGCCGTACCGACACCGGCGTTGTTGATCAGAATGTCCACCGCGCCCAGCTCGGTGACCGCCGCCTCGACCAGCGCCTGGCAGTCTTCGGGGCTGGTCACGTCGGTCGCCACGGCCACGCACCGCCTGCCGGTCTCCTCGACCAGGCGCCGGGTCTCCTCGAGGCGGTCCTTGCGGCGGGCGCCGATCACGATGTCCGCGCCCGCCTCGGCCAGGCCCCGCGCGAACGCGACGCCGAGGCCCGAGGAGGCTCCGGTGACGATCGCGACCTTGCCGTCCAGCCGGAATCGGTCCAGCATCCAGATCCTCCTCTTGCGCACCGGGCTCGCCGCGCCCGCGCACCGGACTCACCGTGCGGAGCCCGGGGCGCGGAACGCACAGAATGAGATTCTAGAGGTGGAGAGCGCACCGCCCGTGAGGGGGTCGCCTCACGGGCGGTGCGGTGAGTCCGGAGCCGGTGGCCGGGGCCCCGCGCGACGGTCCGGCCGGCGCGTGGCCCCGGCGGCGCGCAGGGCCGCCGGAGAGCCCGCCTACAGGCCGTACTCCTTGGTGATGCGCTCATGCCGCTCCACCTCGACGTCGACGGCCTTGGCCAGGTCGAGCCAGGCCAGCGGGTGCACCCAGCGCTCGGTGGCGTCGTCGAGCAGCGCGTCCACCTCGACCGGCGTGACGTCCGGCGGGACCGCGACCCAGCCGAACACGCCGGGCAGCCGCTCACCGGAGGTCGGGTGGCTCACGGTGTAGTTCTCGTCGCTGTAAACCCACATCGGCCAGCCGCGCTCGGCCATGACGTCGTTGAACTCGGTCCAGTCGGCCTCGCTGGGGGCCGCGCCGTCGAAGAACCAGCTCGTGTAACCGCCCGGACGGAGCATGCTGACCGCGGCGAACGGCGGGATGAAACCCTCCTGGTCCTCGGGCTTCTCCGGGAGCGGCTCCAGCAGCTGCGGGTCGAAGACCACCAGGTCGCCGGCGTTGTAGTCCATGCCGGGGGGCTGCGGGATGGCCAGGCGGGCGGTCGCCGGACCGGTGCGCACGCTGATGACCGCGCGCTGGCTGCCGTCGGGGGCGGGCAGGATGATGCGCACCAGGCCCATCTCCTCCTCGATCGGCCCCTCGGTCGACTGCAGCGGCATGCCGACCGCGGCGGTGCCCGCGCGGACGGTCTCCCAGTCCTCGGCGGCCGTCGCCATGGTGATCATCCGCCAGATGTCCTCCTGCTCGACCTCCCCGGCGTCGAGGAGGTCACGCAGGATCTTGGCGCCCTTGGCGTTGTCGCCGGTCTGCTGCACCGCCATCGACCACAGCCGGCTCGCCTCGGCGCCCGCGCCGGCGGCGACCGCCGCCTCCCCCTCGGCCGCGGCCTGCTCCCAGCGCTCCCGGGCGCGGTGCAGGCGGCCCAGGGCCAGATGGCGCTGGGCGTCGGGGAGCCGCTCGGCCATCTGCTCCAGGCGCTCGTCCTGGCGGGCCTCGATCAGCAGACCGGTGAGGTAGGAGACGTCCTGCGGGTCGGCGGTCTCGATGCCGCCGGACTCGACCAGCATGGTCCAGTAGACGTCGGCGCCCTTGGCGGGGTAGCCGAGGAAGCCCATCGTGGTGGTGTGCCGGCGGGTGGCCGCCAGGTCCTGCCCGGACAGCGGGGCCAGCCAGCCCACCCAGTCTTCGGGGTCGGCGTTGAAGCCGTCGGCGGCGTCGAAGTAGCCGACCAGCTCGGCCTGCGGACCGGGGGCCTCCTTCGGGGTGGCCCCGTCGGCGGCGGCGCGCAGCGCGGCGATCCGCTCGGCGACGTCGCCGGGGGCCTTGAGCTCACCGGCGGCGGACTCGGCGACATCGGCCAGCAGGCGGGCCTGCCACACACCCTGCCGGGCGATGGCCAGGTCACCGGCGACGAGCGCGAGATCGACCCGCGCGCGGTAGCCGCCCATCATGGCGAAGTAGTCGATCCACTGCTTGAGCACCCGGCCGAGCTGCCAGCTGTTGGTGATCCGGCCGGACCCGGCGAGCTCGCGGATGGCGTGCGTCCACTCGACCCAGTCGCGCGGGTGCTCGCCGACCACGTCGAGGTCGGGCAGGGCGTCGACGGACTCCTGCACCTGGCCCAGGGTGGCGAGCACGAGCGCGCGCAGCACGCCCTCCCGGTGCGGCTTGGCCACCGGGTCGTCGGGCTTGAACCCCGTCGCGGCGTCGAGCGCGATGAGCGCGTCCTGCGCGCGGCCGGCGGCCAGGAGCGCGCGGACCGAGGCCGCGCCCAGCTCCCAGCTCGCCTCGCGGCCGGCGTCGCCCAGCCTCGCCACGGCGGACTCGGCGTGGATGACCGCCTCCGCGCCGCGGCCGGCGTCCATCAGGGCCGCGACGTACTGCTCGGCGATGGCGGAGAAGGCCAGCGAGTCAGGGCCGACCTCGGCGGCGGCCAGGGCCGCCAGCCGCTCGGCCGCGTAGCCGGGGCCGTCGGTGTTGGCCTGCGCGACGGCCAGCGCGATGACGGCGCCGGGGGCTGCCGGGCACTCACGGACGTCTTCGCGCCCGGCGAACTCGACGAGCGTCTCCGCGTCGGCCATCGCGACCGCGCCCTGGGCCCGGTCGCCGACGCGGCCGATGAGGTGCCAGTAACGGGCGTAGAACTCAAGCCAGGGCAGCTCCAGGTTCTCCGCCTGCTGCGCGATGGCCGGCGCGAGCACGTCGAGCTGCGAGTATCGGCCCTCCAGCGCCTGCGCGGGCACATCGCCGATCGCCATGGCCAGACCGGTGTGCCCGGCTTCGTGCAGTTGCCGCTGGGTGTCGCCGACCCAGGCCCAGATGTCCACGTCCATGGGACGTCAGTCTGCCAGGTCGGCGAGCATGCCCCAAACGACTCGGCTCACGCGTGTGCCCTCACAGGGTGAGTTCGCCCGAGGCGACCAGAGTGGCGGGGCCGGCCAGGTAGCTGGTGTGCTCGTCGAGGGTGACCGTCACGGTGCCGCCCAGAACCTCGACCGCCCAGGTGCCGGCGGTCTCTCCGGACAGCTGCGCGGCGGCCACGGCCGAGGCGACCGCGCCGGTGCCGCAGGAGCGCGTCTCGCCCGAGCCCCGCTCGAAGACCCGCACCACGACCCGGCGCGGCCCCACCGGGTTGAGCAGCTCGATGTTCACCCCGGCCGGGAAGATCTCCGGGTCGAACGCGGGCTGGTGGCTCAGGTCGAGCTGGGCCACCGGGTCACCGATGACGCAGGCCAGGTGGGGGTTGCCCATGTCGATGTGGAGGCCCTCGTACTCCCGGCCCGCCACGGACGTGCGGCTGCCGCCCAGCAGCCGGGGCAGCCCCATGTCGACGGTCACGTCGCCGGTCTCCGCCAGCCGTACGCGCTTGACCCCCGCCCGGGTCGCCACACCGAACTCACCCGGGGCCGCCAGCCCCGCATCGACCAGGTAGCGGGCGAAGACCCGCACGCCGTTGCCGCACATCTCGGGGATGCCGCCGTCGGCGTTGCGATAGTCCATGAACCACTCGGCCGCACCCGCCTGGTCGGCCACCTCGGGGCTGAGCATCGTCGGCATCACGTGCAGCACGCCGTCGGCGCCGATCCCGGCCCGCCGGTCGCACACCGCGGCCACGAGCGCGGCCGACAGCTCCAGCTCACCGTCGGGGTCGGGAAGTATGACGAAGTCGTTCTCGGTTCCGTGTCCCTTTACGAATCGCATGTTCCGACTCTAGGCCCTGTCCGTCACAGCTCCCGCGGCGAGCGCGGGCCCCGCCCCGGCGCCCCCGACGGCCCCCCGGTCCCGCGCCGCCGGGTCACCGGCGCACCCGCGTGAGCGCCTGGTCGAGGAGGTCCGGAGACTGCTGGGGGAGCCAGATCACCCGGGGGTCGCGGCGGAACCACGACTCCTGACGGCGGACGAACCTGCGCGTCGCCCGGACCGTCTCCTCCATCGCCTGCCGCTCGGTCCACTCCCCGTCGAGGAAGCGCAGCACCTGGGCGTAGCCGAGCGCGCGGCTGGCCGTACGGCCTCCGGCGAGCCCCCGCGCGGCGAGCTCCCGGACCTCCGCCACCAGCCCGGCCTCCCACATGCGCTCCACCCGCGAGGCGACCCGCGCGTCCAGCACCTCTCTGGGCACCTCCACGCCCAGCTGCACGCTGTCGTAGACGGCGTCGTAGGACGGCATCGTGGCCGAGAACGGCCGTCCGGAGAACTCGACGACCTCCAGCGCGCGGACGATCCTGCGGCCGTTGCCGGGCAGGATCGCCTCGGCGGCCCTGGGGTCGCACTCGCGGAGGCGCTCGTACAGCGGCGCCGGGCCGGTGCGCTCCAGCTCCGCCTCCAGCCGGGCGCGGATCTCCGGATCGGTGCCGGGGAACTCCAGGCCGTCGAGGGCGGCCCGCACGTAGAGTCCGGAACCGCCCACCAGGATCGGCACGACGCCCCTGTCCCGCAGCCCGTCGATGATCGGCCGGACCAGCGCCTGGTATTCGGCCACACTCGCGGTCTTGGTCACGTCCCAGATGTCGAGCAGATGGTGCGGGACCCCACGGCGCTCGGCCGGGGACAGCTTCGCCGTTCCGATGTCCATTCCCCGGTAGAGCTGCATGGAGTCGGCGTTGATGACCTCGCCCCCCAGTTCGAGGGCGAGGTCCACGGCGAGATCGGATTTCCCGGCCGCCGTGGGCCCGATGACGGCGATGACTGGTAGTTGACGCACGGGACAAGTGTGTCAACTCATCGGGGGTGCATGAGAGACGGTGCTCAGCGAGACCGCGAGACGCCTTTTTGACACGGGTTTCCGTTTCCCTGGACCACGAAGCGGACATATCCCATCAAGAAGCCATCAAACCGGTCCTTTTGCCCCATAAGATCGCATCACCGTAATTGGGGGAACAGCCTATGTCGATCTTCGACAAGCTCCGGAGCATGCTCGGCGAGCACGGCGCCAAGGTCGAGGAGCTCGCCGACCAGGGCATCGACAAGGCAGCACAGATGGCCAAGGACAAGACAGGCGGCCAGTACGACCAGTACATCGACGCCGCGGCTGATCAGGCCAGGCAGCGGGCGGACATGATCGACGGCCGGACCGGGACGTCCCCGGTCCCCGGCGAGACGGCCACGCCCCGGGTCCCTGGCGAGCCCGACACCTCACAGTCCCTTGGCGAGACCGGGACGTCCCAGGCCCCTGGTGAGACAGGCGGGCCTCGGAGCTCCGGTGAGGCCGACCGGCCTCCGCACACCGGTTGAGCGATGCGACTTCTGACGCGGACCGCCCGGCTGAGTCCCCGGGCGGCTCCCGCGCGTCCCGCCCGGCCCCGGCCGGTCGGCCCCGATCGGTTCAGTCCCAGTCGAGTGTCGGCTGCAGGTAGCCCTCCATGGTCAGCAGCCACCGCTTGGACTCCACGCCCTCTCCCCCGCTGAAACCGCCCAGTCCGTTCCCGGCGACGACCCGGTGGCACGGGACGATGATGGGGATGGGGTTGGCCCCCATGATCGACCCGATCGCGCGCGCGGGCACCCCGGTCCCGCTCCGCGCGGCGAGCTCGCCGTAGGTCACGGCCTCGCCGTAGGCCACCGTCTCGTGCAGCGTGCCGAGCACCCTGCGCTGCACCGGCGAGGTCAGCCGCCAGTCCACCGGGACGCTGAAGGCCCGCAGCTCGCCCGCGTAGTATCCGGCCAGTTCGCCGAGTGCCGCGGCCGTCCGGCCGGGGTCGTCCACCTCGACCAGCTTGAGCCCCTCCAGGATGCGGGCCCTGAGTCCCTCCCGGCCGCTCCAGCCGACCCCGGCCACGCCGGTCTCCGTGACGGCGACGAGCATGTCCCCCAGCGGTGTCGGGACACTCCCGAACGCCACGGTTCCTACCATGTGGACTGTGTCCCTTCGCGAACTCGTCGTCCTCGGCACCTCAAGCGCGGTGCCCACCCGCCACCGTAACCACAACGGATATCTCCTGCGCTGGGACGGCCAGGGCTTCCTGTTCGACCCCGGCGAGGGCACCCAGCGCCAGATGCTCCACGCGGGCGTCGGCTCCCACGACATCACCTGGATCTGCGTGACCCACTTCCACGGCGACCACTGCCTGGGGGTCCCCGGGATCGTCCAGCGCATCGCCCGGGACGGCGTCGCCCACCAGGTCCAGGCGGCCTATCCCGCCAGTGGTGAGACCTACTGGCGCCGCCTGCGCCACGCCAGCTCCTTCGCCGACACCTCGGTGATCGCCGAGCGTCCGCTCTCCGGGCCGGTCGCGGCCTTCGAGGCGGGCCCGGTGACGCTCACCGCGCGCCCGCTCTCCCATCCCGTCGAATCCTACGGCTACCGCCTCGACGAGCCGGACGGCCGCCGGATGATCCCCGAGCTCCTCGCCGGACGGGGGATCGGCGGCCCGTCGGTCGGCGAGCTGCAGCGCACCGGCACGGTGACCGCCCCGGACGGGTCCGTCGTCCGCCTGGCCGACTGCAGCGAGCCCCGGCCCGGCCAGAGCGCGGCGTTCATCATGGACACCCGGCTGTGCGAGGGCGCGTTCGCCCTCGCCGAGGGCGTGGACCTGCTGATCATCGAGTCGACGTTCCTGTCCTCCGAGGCCAGACTGGCCGAGGAGTACGGCCACCTGACCGCCGCCCAGGCGGGCCGGATCGCCGCCGAGTCCGGCGCCCGCAGCCTGGTCCTGACCCACTTCTCCGAACGCTACGACGCCGGCGACGGGCCCCGCTTCCTGGAGGAGGCCCGCGGGTCCTTCGACGGCGACGTCGTCCTCGCCCATGACCTGATGCGCGTCCCCGTCCCCCGACGGGACCGCGGGACCTCTCACCAGCGGGCGCGCAGCCAGGCGGCGAAGGCGTCGAGCGCCTCCTGAGCCCCGTGCCGGCCCACCCCCAGGCGGAAGCGGTCGGCGGGGACGTCGGTGAGCTCGGAGCGGTAGAGGCTCGCGGGCAGCAGCAGCACACCGGCCTCCTTGACCAGGCTCTCGCAGAAGTCGTCCATCGAGCCGGGCCCCAGATAGCGGGGGAAGCAGACGCAGCCGCCCTCGGGCGGCGCCCACTCGAACAGGTCGGCGAACTCGGCGAAGAAGGCGTCGAAGATCGGCAGGTTGGCGGCGATGATCCCGCGGTTACGGGCCAGGATCGCCTCCCGTGACTTCACCGCGATCCGGGCGAGGATCTCGCTCGGCGCCGCGTTGCAGATGGAGGTGTAGTGCTTGGCCCGCTCCAGCCTGGTCAGCAGCTCGGGGTCGCGGCAGGCGATCCAGCCGACCCGCAGTCCGGGCAGGCCGTACGCCTTGGAGACCACGTTGAGCGACAGCGCCCGGGGGGACAGGTCGGCGGCCTGCGGCAGGACGCGCGCGGGGTCGAGCTCCAGCCCGCGGTAGACCTCGTCGCTGAACAGGTGGATCCCCCGCGCGTCGCACAGCTCCACCAGGCGCCGGAAGTCGGCCTCCGGGATCAGCTTCCCCGTCGGGTTGTTGGGGAAGTTCACCGAGACCACCCGGGTGTTGGGCCGCAGCGCCGCCTCGACCGCCCCGACGTCGAGGGCGAAGTCCCGTCCGGCGTCCAGCGCCACCCCGGTGACCTCGCACAGCGCCAGCGGGACCGTCTCGGCCGACTGGTAGTTCGGTGTGATCACGACGGCGTGGTCGCCGGGGCCGAGCAGGACGCGCATCGCCAGGTAGATGCCCTCCTCCGCGCCGGCGAAGCACAGGACGTCCTGGGGCCGCACGTCGGCGTAGGTGGCCGCGATCGCCTCCCGCAGGCCGGGGTCGCCGAACGTCTCGGTGTAGCCGAGCCGCAGCTCCGCCCAGGCCCGGCGGTCCTCGCCGTCGGCGAGCGCGAGCAGCTCCGCCATCGACATGGTCTCCGCGTCCGAGGCGGTCAGGTGGTGGCGGGCGGCGAACTCCCATCGGGAGAAGTGGGTCTCGAGCTTGAAGTCGGGCAGGAAGGTCATGACGTGCTCCTGAGATCGGACAGCAGGGTGTAGACGGTCGAGCGGGACACCCGCAGGGCCCTGGCCACCACCGGAACGGCCCGCCGCACGCCGAACACGCCGAGCCGGTCGAGCTCGGCCAGCACGGCCAGGCGGTCCTCCCTGGTGAGCTGCTCCAGCGGCCGCCGGCGGTCACGGACGAAGGCGCCCACGGTCTCGGCCACCCGTTCGGTCCAGTCCTGCTCGAACAGCGCCCGCGGCCGTTCGGTGACGGGCGCGGCGAAGGCCGTGAGCAGGGCGGCGGCCTGGTCCAGCGGGGTGCGGTCGACGTTGACGCACAGCAGCGCCGAGGGGCGCCCCTCGGCGCCGGTGACGACCGCGCTCACCGAGGACAGCCGCCGGCCGTCGGCGAGCAGCTTCTCGTAGGGCCCGTACACCCCCGACGGGGAGGGAGTCAGCCGGTCGAGCTCGCCGAGCAGCGAGGGGTCGCCGGGCTCCCGCCCGGACATCGGGTTCCAGATCGCCAGGATCTCGTCCCGCTCCGGGTCGTGCAGGACGACTTCGGCGTGCGGGGCGAGCAGGGCGGCGATCGCCGCGCACACGGGCGACCACTGCGCCACCCTCGGATCGTTCATGGTTAAGACAATAAGTCCAGATTGGACTTTCTGTCCAAGCGAGCGGCGTGCGGACGGGACGCGGGGCGAACGCGAGGCCGTCCCCCTCTACGGAGAACACGCCGGTCACCGGCCGGGGATCACTCCACCCAGCGGGCGACGAAGTAGCCCACCCCGTAGGGGGCGCCGTCGTAGAGGACCTCGCCGTTCAGGGAGCCGCCCGCTCCGGCGAGGACCTGGAGGGCCGCACGGCCGGCGACCCACAGCTCTGCGGCCTCGCCGGGATCCAGCTCCGGGACCTCGCCCCGGGCGAGCGCCCCGACGATCGCGGCGTTGTACGGCTGCGCGCGGGGATCCAGGTATCCGGGGGATTTCTCGGTGAGGCGGGCGGAGCCGTCGGCCATGACCAGCATCGCCACCCGGCCGGGCGCGTCCGCCAGCCGCGCGCCGAGCGCGGCGCACGTCTCCGCGGAGGCGTCGAACGGTACGGCGTGGAACCACGACGCAGCCATCCCCTCCCGCTCCAGCAGCCAGCGGCCGACCGACAGGGAGAGCGGCAGGACGGGCTCACCGGCGCCGACCCGGACGTCGGCGCCCCAGGGCGCGAGGCTCCCGGCGGCGTCGGCGCCATGGACCCCGGCCCGGTCGGCGCCGCCGACCACCACGATCACGTCGGGCGCGCAGTCCCGCAGGGCGCCCAGTGCGGCGGCGCAGGCCGCCCGGAGCTCGTCGAGCTCCGGGGCCGCGGCACCGGCCAGCTCGGGGATCAGCAGCGGAGGATGCGGGCAGACAGCCACGGCGGCAAGCACCCGGCCAGACTAACGGAGTCCCTCCGCCGCGGCCGCCCGCCGCCGCAGGCCGGACGGGTGCCGCACCGCGCACCGCCGGACGGCCGGAGGGGAGCCGGACGGGCACCGCACCGCCGGACGGCCGTGGAAGCACCGCACCGCCGTACGGGCACGCGAGCACCGTACGGCGGGGCGCGGATGAGGTCGCCTCATCCGGGCGGCTCGCTCAGGGGCGGGTGGAGCAGCCCGCGGGCTCCTGCGCCGGGGCGGGGCGGCCGATCGAGGGCATGCCGAGCATGACCCCGGGACCGGTGGTCGCCGGGGCGGCCTGCCGGGCCTGCCAGGCGTCGCCCGCGCGGGTGCGGCGGAGCTTCAGCGCCGGGCCGTCGGCCACCAGGTGGTGGGGGGCCGCGTAGGTCACCTCGACGGCGACCATGTCACCGGGGCGCGGGGTCTCCTCACCGGGGGCGAAGTGGACCAGGCGGTTGTCGGGGGCGCGGCCCGACAGGCGGCGGGTCGCCTCGTCCTTGCGGCCCTCCCCCTCGGCCACCAGCACCTCGAGCGTCCGCCCGACCTGCTTCTTGTTCTCCTCCCAGGAGATCTCGGTCTGCAGGGCGACGAGCCGCTCGTAACGCTCCTGGACGACCTCCTTGGGGATCTGGTCGTCCATGGTGGCGGCGGGGGTGCCGGGCCGGATGGAGTATTGGAAGGTGAAGGCGTTGGCGAAGCGCGACTCGCGCACCACGTCGAGCGTGCCCTGGAAATCCTCCTCGGTCTCGCCGGGGAAGCCCACGATGATGTCGGTGGAGATGGCGGCGTCGGGCATGGCCGCGCGGACCCGCTCGATGATGCCCAGGTAGCGCTCGGCCCGGTAGGAGCGGCGCATCGCCTTGAGGATCCGGTCGGAGCCGGACTGCAGCGGCATGTGGAGCTGGTGCATCACGTTGGGCGTCTCGGCCATGGCCGCGATGACGTCGTCGGTGAACGCCGCCGGGTGCGGGCTGGTGAAGCGGACCCGCTCCAGCCCGTCGATGTCGCCGCAGGCCCGCAGGAGCTTGCCGAAGGCGAGCCGGTCGCCGAACTCCACGCCGTAGGTGTTGACGTTCTGGCCCAGGAGGGTGATCTCCAGCACGCCCTGGTCGACCAGGGTCCGCACCTCGTTGAGGATGTCGCCGGGACGGCGGTCCTTCTCCTTGCCGCGCAGCGCCGGCACGATGCAGAAGGTGCAGGTGTTGTTGCACCCGACGGAGACCGACACCCACGCGGCGTAGGCGGACTCCCGCTTGGTCGGCAGCGTGCTCGGGAAGGTCTCCAGGGACTCCTTGATCTCGACCTGGGCCTCCTGCTGGACGCGCGCCCGCTCCAGCAGCACCGGCAGCGAGCCGATGTTGTGGGTGCCGAACACCACGTCCACCCAGGGCGCCCTGCGGACGATCTCCCCCTGGTCCTTCTGCGCCAGGCAGCCGCCCACGGCGATCTGCATGCCGGGGTTGCTCACCTTCGAGGGGCGCAGATGCCCGAGGTTGCCGTAGAGCTTGTTGTCGGCGTTCTCCCGCACGGCGCAGGTGTTGAACACGACCACGTCGGCCGTCGCCCCTTCGGGCGCGGGGACGTAGCCCGCGTCTTCGAGAAGGCCCGACAGGC
Source organism: Streptosporangium sp. NPDC048886 (assembly GCF_055586905.1). Classification (NCBI taxonomy): domain Bacteria; kingdom Bacillati; phylum Actinomycetota; class Actinomycetes; order Streptosporangiales; family Streptosporangiaceae; genus Streptosporangium; species Streptosporangium sp. NPDC048886. The sequence continues at coordinate 316,146 of NZ_JBVJHH010000001.1, read as the reverse complement.
GCTCGGAGTCGTGCACGTTCATCTGGCACCCGTAGGTACGTACCTCGTACGTGCGGGCGCTCTCCACGGTGACAGTCATCTCAGTAGACAAGGGTAGGCGCTCCGCACGGCCTCCGGGTACGGCCCGTCCGCTTACCGGAGCGCGGCGGGGACGGTCCCGGAGAGCGCCGCGCCGTACAAACTGACACCCGATCCGGCCGCTTTCGCACAGATCTGACAGAAGCTGGTCCATTTTTTACCCGAAACTGGCAGGTCGTGATCTGATCGGTACCGCAGGGTTAGCCTTGGGTGCCCTTTACAGAATTACGTTGTCCACCATGACGGAGAACGGGGACACGACTCCTCTGGTTGTGCTTGCGGATGTCAACAAGCACTTCGGCAACCTGCACGTCCTGCGTGACATCAATCTGACGATCTCTCGTGGCGAGGTCCTCGTCGTCATCGGCCCTTCAGGTGGCGGCAAGTCGACCCTGTGCCGGACGATCAACCGGCTTGAGACGATAGACGGCGGAACAATCACATTTGACGGGCAGCCGCTCGCGGCTGAAGGCAAGACGCTGGCCAAGCTCAGATCCGAGGTCGGCATGGTGTTCCAGTCCTTCAACCTGTTCGCGCACAAGACGATCCTGGAGAACGTCACGCTCGGGCCGATCAAGGTCCGCGGCATCGCCAGGGCCGAGGCCGAGCGGCGGGGCATGGAGCTGCTGGACCGGGTCGGCATCGGCGCCCAGGCGTCGAAGTATCCGGCGCAGCTGTCGGGAGGTCAGCAGCAGCGCGTGGCCATCGCCCGCGCTCTGGCCATGGACCCCAAGATGATCCTGTTCGACGAGCCGACCTCGGCGCTGGACCCGGAGATGGTCCAGGAGGTGCTCGACGTCATGATCGGCCTCGCCCAGGAGGGCATGACGATGATGGTCGTGACCCACGAGATGGGATTCGCCCGCCGCGCGGCGAACCGGGTGGTGTTCATGGCCGAGGGGCAGGTCGTCGAGGAGAACACACCTGAGGAGTTCTTCACCGCACCCCGGACCGACCGGGCGAAGGACTTCCTCTCCAAGATCCTTACGCACTAGCGGCTCACCCCCCTTTAAGAAGAAGAGGTAGCAAGATGCGTGTACGTCGTATTGGAGCCGTGGTGATCGCGGTGGCGGCCGCGGCGGCGAGTCTCACCGCGTGCAGCGGCGGCAGTGACAAGTTCGTCGTCGGAATCAAGTTCGACCAGCCTGGCCTGGGACAGAAGCAGCCGGACGGTTCGTTCAAGGGCTTCGACGTCGACGTGGCCAAGTATGTCGCCAAGGAGCTCGGTTACACCGACGACAAGGTCGAGTTCAAGGAGGCCATCTCGGCCAACCGCGAGTCCTTCATCCAGCAGGGCCAGGTCAACATCGTGATCGCGACCTACTCGATCACCGACGACCGCAAGAAGAAGATCGGTTTCGCCGGGCCGTACCTGGTGACCGGTCAGGACATCCTGACCCGCGCCGACGACACGACGATCAACGGTGTCGACGACCTGAAGACCAAGAAGGTCTGCGGCGCCCAGGGCTCGTCCTCGCCCAAGCGTCTGGTCGAGAAGTTCGGCGAGGCCTGGAAGGGCCAGTACCTCACCGAGCAGCAGGGCTACGGCGCCTGCCTGCCCCTGCTGGAGAACAAGCAGGTCGACGCGATCTCCACCGACGCGACGATCCTGGCCGGGTTCGCCACCCAGTCGCCCGGCAAGTTCCGCCTCGTCGGCAAGCCCTTCTCCGAGGAGAAGTACGGCATCGGCGTGAAGCTGGACGACAAGGACACCCGCGAGAAGCTCAACGCGGCCGTGGAGAAGATGTTCAAGGACGGCAGCTGGAAGAAGGCCGTCGACGCCAACTTCGGCGAGTTCGGGAAGTTCTTCACCACCCCGCCGACCGTCGAGCGCTACTGATCGGCCCCGAATCGGCCGGGGTGTGCGAACGCCCCGGCCGACCGCTATTGGAGGGATGAGTGCAGGCACTCTTCGACGAATTCCCGGTCATCCTGAGCGCGTTCTGGCTGACGATCCGGCTCGCGCTCACCAGCGGATTCATGGCGCTGGTCCTCGGGACGGTCCTCGCCGGGATGCGCGTCAGCCCGCTGCCCGTCCTTCGCGGGATCGGCACGGCGTACGTGAACATCGTGCGGAACACCCCGTTGACGCTGGTGATCGTGTTCTGTGGACTGGGTCTCGGCCTGGTGCTGGACATCTCGTTCTCCACGAGCCTGTCCACGAACTATCTCTGGCTGTCCATCATCGGCCTGTCGGCCTACACGGCGGCGTTCGTCTGCGAGGCGATCCGGGCCGGGATCAACACGGTGCCGCTCGGCCAGGCCGAGGCGGCCCGCGCCATCGGCCTGACCTTCTTCCAGAACCTGCGGATGATCGTGCTGCCCCAGGCGCTCCGCGCGGTGGTCGCCCCGCTGGGCAGCGTCCTGATCGCGCTGATCAAGAACACCACGATCGCCGCCGCCATCGGGGTGGGTGAGGCCTCCCTGACGATGAAGACGCTCTTCGAGTCGCACGGCGACGCGGTCGTCCCGATCTTCTTCGGCTTCGCGCTCGGCTTCCTGATCCTGACTCTGCCCACCGGACTGCTGTTCACCTGGCTGTCCAAGCGCATGGCGGTGGTTCGATGAGCACGCTGACCGCGGAACCGAGAAAAACGCGTAAGCGCGCGTCCGCGCCGGATCGGGCCAGCGTCCTCTACGACGTTCCCGGCCCGCGCGCCCAGATGCGCAACACCGTGCTCACGGTGCTGGTCGTCCTCGTCGCGCTGTTCGCCGTCTACGTGATGGTGACCAAGCTGGATGAGAAGAACCAGCTCAACGCCGACCTGTGGACCCCGTTCCTCCGGGGCGACGTGTGGGTCAACCTGATCCTGCCCGGCCTGTTCAACACGCTCAGCGCGGCGGCGGTCGCCGCGGTGATCGCGGTGCCGTTCGGGTTCGTCTTCGGCATCGGCCGGCTGTCCGACCACGCCTGGATCCGCGTCCCGGCGGGAGCGGTGGTCGAGTTCTTCCGGGCCATCCCGCTGCTCATCATGATCTTCGCGGTGATGTACGGCGGGAGCGCGGTCTTCGGACTGACCGTGACCCCGTTCATGGCGGTGGTGACCGGCCTGGTCCTGTACAACGGGTCGGTGCTGGCCGAGATCGTGCGGGCGGGCATCCTGTCCATCCCGCGCGGCCAGTCGGAGGCGGCACTCGCGATCGGGCTGCGCAAGGGCCAGGTCATGCGGATGATCCTGCTGCCGCAGGGGGTCACGGCCATGATGCCGGCGATCGTCGCGCAGCTCGTCGTGCTCCTCAAGGACACGGCCCTGGGGTTCATCGTCTCGTTCGAGGACCTGTTGAACGCGGGGGCGCGCGTGCTGCCGTCCAACTTCAACAACATCATCCCGGCAGTGATCGTCATCGCGATCGTCTACATCATCATCAACCTGATCGTCGGGGCCGTCGCCACCTGGCTGGAGAGGCGCAGCCGCCGCAGCCGTAAGACGACGGCCCAGCCGGTCGCCCCGCCCGGAGCGGTCGTGGCGCCCGGATCGGGCGAGGTGTCCGCGGTGGACTGAGGCGGCTCCGCATACGGGCAGCCCCGGTTCCGGGGAGCTTGTCCAGGTTCCGCCGAGGGCGGTCACCGGTCGCGGTGGCCGCCCTCCGGCGTTCCGGAACACAGAATCACCGCATGTCGCGCGGGATGCGCGCCATACCGGCGACAGGCGGCGGGTTATCGGGCAGGATTACGCCATGTCCCCCGAGCAGGCCGTCCTGCCGTACGCCACCTGGCCTTCCCCGATCTCCAGCACCGGGGTGGCCCGGTCCGGGCTGCGCCTGGGGTTCCCGACGGTGCTCGGCGGAGAGGTGTGGTGGACCGAGGACCGCCCCGCGGAGGGCGGCCGGACCACGATCGTGCACCGGGCCGCCGACGGCGCGTGCCGCGAGCTGCTGGCCGCCCCGTGGAGCGCCAGGACCCGCGTCCACGAGTACGGCGGGCGCTCCTACGCGGTGGTCCCCGGCGGGGGCGTGGTGTTCGCCAACCTCGCCGACCAGCGCCTCTACCTGCTGCTCCCCGGCGCCGAGCCGCGGCCGGTCACACCGGTCCCCGGCCAGGAGTCCGGGCTCCGCTACGCGGACATGGTCGTCCACGACGGGCAGATCTGGTGCGTCCAGGAGCGGCACCACGGCGGCGGGATCAGCCGCTCCATCGTGTCCGTCCCACTGCACGGCGAGGACGCGCCGCGCGAGCGGGTCGGCGGGAGCGACTTCTACGCCTGCCTCGCCCTCTCCCCCGACGGCGAGCACCTGGCCTACATCTGCTGGGACCACCCCCGCATGCCGTGGAACGGCACCGAGCTGCGGGTCACCCGGCTGGCCGACGGCGCCTCCTGGACGGTCAGAGGAGGGCCCTCCGAATCGGTGCTCGCCCCGCAGTGGCGCGACGACCGGCACCTCTACCTGATCTCCGACTGCTCCGGCTGGTGGAACCTCTACCGGGTCGGGATGCACGGCACCTCGCTCCAGGCGCTCCACCCGCTGGAGGAGGAGTTCGCCGGACCGCTGTGGCAGCTCGGCGGCCCGCCGTACCAGGTGCTGGCCGACGGGCGGATCGCGGTCCTGCACGGACGGGGGGACCCGCGGCTGGGCGTCCTCGACCCGGACAGCGGCGTGCTGGCCGACCTGGAGGTGCCCTACGACGGCTGGGAGCAGGTCCTCGCCTCGGACGGGCGCGTCCTGGCCGGGATCGGATACGGCGCGACGGCGCCCCGGTCGATCGTCCGGGTCGACACCGCGACCGGGCGGGCCGAGGAGCTCCGCCGCGACATCGACGAGCTGCCCGACCCCGCCTACCTGCCGCTCGCGCGGGCCGTGGAGATCGAAGGCCGGTCCGGCCGCCGGGTCCACGCGTTCGTCTACCCGCCGTCGAACCCGCGGGCCCGCGGCGACGGCGCCCCGCCCTACGTGGTGTTCGTCCACGGTGGCCCCACCGGGCGCGCCAGCGGCGCCCTCGACCTGGAGAAGGCGTTCTTCACCAGCCGCGGCATCGGCGTGCTCGACCTCAACTACGGCGGCTCCACGGGCTACGGCCGGGCCTATCGAGACCGGCTGCGCGGTCAGTGGGGCGTGGTCGACGTGGATGACTCGATCGCCGCCGCGGAGTGGCTGGCGGCCGAGGGCCTGGCAGACCCGGGACGGATCGCGATCCGGGGCGGGAGCGCGGGCGGCTGGACGGTCATGGTGGCCTGCTGCACCTCCGGCGCGTTCGCCGGCGGGGTCTCCTACTACGGCGTCAGCGCGCTCGCCCCGTTCGTCGCGACCACCCACGACTTCGAGTCCCGCTACATCGAATGGCTGGTGGGCCCCGCCGACCCCGTCCTGTACGGCTCGCGCGAGCCCCTCGGCCGGGTCGCCGGGGTGAGCTGCCCCATGCTGCTCCTGCAGGGGCTGTCGGACCCGGTGGTCCCCCCCGCCCAGTCTCAGGCCTTCGCCGACGCCCTCGCCGAACGTGGCGTCCCCTGCACCTATCTCACCTTCGAAGGCGAGGCCCACGGCTTCCGCCGCGCCGAGACCCGCAGCGCGGCGCTGGCCACCGAACTCGCCTTCTACCAGCAGATCTTCCGGAGCTGACTCAGCGCGCGAACTCCGTGGCCCTCGACTCGCGGACCACCGTGATGCGGATCTGCCCGGGGTAGGCGAGCTCCTCCTCGACCTGCTTGGCGACGTCACGGGCGATCACCTGGGCCTGGATGTCGTCGACCGAGTCGGGTTTCACCATGACCCGGATCTCCCGGCCCGCCTGCATGGCGAAGACCTTGTCGACGCCGTCGTAGGAGGTGGCGATCTCCTCCAGGCGTTCCAGCCGTTTGACGTAGGCCTCCAGGGACTCCCGCCGGGCCCCCGGACGGCCCCCGCTGATCGCGTCGGCGGCCTGGGTGAGGACGGCCTCGACCGTCTTGACCTCGACCTCGTTGTGGTGGGCCTCGATCGCGTGGACCACGTCCTCGTGCTCGCCGTAGCGCCTGGCGATCTCGGCGCCGATGAGCGCGTGGCTGCCCTCGACCTCGTGGGTGAGGGCCTTGCCGATGTCGTGCAGGACCGTGCAGCGCTTGAGCAGCATCGGGTCGAGCCTCAGCTCAGCCGCCATGATCCCGGCGATGTGGGCGGACTCCACGAGGTGGCCGAGCACGTTCTGGCCGTAGGAGGTGCGGTAGCGGAGCTGGCCCAGCAGGGTGATCAGCTCGGGGTGCATCTCGGTGATGCCGAGCTCCACCAGGGCGTCCTCGCCGGCGCGCACGCACAGCTCCTGGACCTCGGCCTTGCTGCGCTCGTGCGCCTCCTCGATGCGCTGGGGGTGGATGCGGCCGTCGAGGACGAGCTTCTCCAGCGTCAGCCGGGCGGTCTCCCGGCGGACCGGGTCGAAGCACGACAGCAGCACCGCCTCGGGCGTGTCGTCGATGATCAGGTTGACCCCGGTGGTCGACTCGAAGGCGCGGATGTTACGGCCCTCGCGGCCGATGATGCGGCCCTTCATCTCGTCGCCGGGCAGATGCAGGACGCTGACGACGGACTCGGCGGTCTGCTCAGTGGCCACGCGCTGGACCGCCAACGTCACGATCTTGGTCGCCCGCTTCTCGCCCTCCCTGCGGGCCTCGCTCTCGATCTCCCTGACGATCAGCGCGGCCTCACGCTTGGCCTGGTTCTCGATCTCCCTGACCAGCTCGGACCTCGCCTGGTCGCTGGTGAGCCCGGCCACCCGCTCCAGGATGGCCCTGCGCTCCTGCGCGACCCGGTCGAGGTCCTCACGGCGGTCGGCGAGCTTGGTCTCCGTCTCGGCGAGCTTGCGCGCCCGCTCGGCCTGGCGCCTGGCCTCCTCGTCGAGGCGCTGCTCCCGCTCGGCCAGCCGGTTCTCCCGGCGCTCAAGGTCGGAGCGGAGCTCCTTCAGCTCGTATTTCAGCACCTGGCTCTCCGCCTCGGCCTCCTTGCGCAGCTCGGCGGCGGTCTCGACGGCGGCTTCGGACCTGCGCAGGATCTCTTCGGCGTCGTGCTGGGCCTTGGTGCGGATGTCGGCCGCCTCGCGCCTGGCGTCTTCCAGCGCGGTCTGGATCTCGGCCTCCTGCTCGGGGGAGGGACCGCCCGTCCCGCCGCCCGCCCCGGTGCGGCGCAGCAACACGATCAGCGCGGCTATCGTCACCACGGCAAGAACCGCGACCGCCCCCGCCAATATGACGATCACAACCGGATCCATGCGCGCCCCGCCCTCCTCGCGTCGCAAATATCAAGCACGCGAGGGTCACACGCACGGCACGGAGAGCCCAGGCGCCGACGCCACCGGAACAGATATCAACCCAAGGCCGACGCTGCGCCGGTCACTCCCGCCGACACGCCGTCCGCCCACATCCGCCAAGCCTGCTCGTCCGTAAATTCGCCGTTATGACAATCCGCACTGCGCGGAGTAACTCCTCACTGCCGTCGAGATTAAGCGTCAAACAAGTCACGGGCAAGGCAAAGCCCGGTTGGGGACCGTTCAAACATGAGAAGCCGATGTTTCTTTCCCCAACATCCCCGCCCGGCCCGGTGACATCGCCGGATCCCCGGCGGCGCCGGGGGTGACGGCACCCGGCCACGGAGCGGACCCCGCCGCCGGGAAATTCCGGCGGCAAACAACTCAGCGTGCTTTCGCTAGTCGGGTGGGTAATCCAACTCGGCGGAAAATGCGGGATTTTCCGCCTCTTCACTCTCAAGTGCCTCACGGACCACACGGAAGGCCAGCCCGGGGCCGTATCCCTTCCGGGCGAGCATGCCGGCCAGCCTGCGGGTCCGGACCGCCGGCTCCAGCCCGCGCGTCGAGGCGAGCTTGCGCGCCACGAGCCTGCGGGCCGTCTCCACCTCCTGCTCGGGGTCGAGCTGCTCCACCGCCTCCTTGACGGTGTCCTCGTCGACCCCGCGGTGGCGCAGCTCCGAGGCGAGGGCCCTGCGGGCGAGACCCCGCCCGGCGTGGCGTGAGCTCACCCAGGCCGCGGCGAACGCCTCGTCGTCGATGAGCCCGACCTCGGAGAACCTTTCGAGGACGGCCTCCGCCGCCTCCTCGGGCACCTCGCGCTTGCGCAGCGCCTCGGCGAGCTGGGCGCGGGTGCGCGGCGCCATGGTCAGCAGCCGCAGGCAGATCGCCCGGGCCACGGCCTGCGGATCCGCGGCGGGCCCCTGGCTCGCCGGAGACCCCTCGACCGGCCCGTCCGGCAGGATCTCCCGGGAGGCACCCCGGGAGCGCTTCCCACCACGCCGGGACCCACGACCGCCCCGGCTCTCCCCTCCGGAGCGGCCCGCCGCGTCTTCTGCTGGGCCGCCTTCTGGAGCGGGGCCGTCGTCCAGGGCGGAGCCGTCCTCCCAGTCGGGGCCGGACGCCTCCCATGCGCCCGGCTGACCCCGGCGGGAGCGCCGCGACCGGCCGCCTGCCCGCCTGCCCGTCCCGGAGGAGCCGGCCTCCGGCACGTCCGGCCAGGCGCCCCAGTCTCGCGGCCCGGCCGCGCCGGCCGGACCGGAGTCAGGTCCCGTCGTCATCGATCAACCCGGCTCAGACGTCACCCGGCTTGGGAGTGGCCGCCTTGGAGCCACGGCCGGACGCGGTCGGGGCCGGGGCCGGGGCGGCAGCGGCGGCCGGCGGAGTGGCCGGGCTGTCGAGGCGCGGGCCGATGCCGAGCTTCTCCTTGATCTTCTTCTCGATCTCGTTGGCCATGTCGGGGTGGTTCTTCAGGAAGTTACGGGCGTTCTCCTTGCCCTGCCCCAGCTGGTCGCCCTCGTAGGTGTACCAGGCGCCGGACTTGCGGACGAAGCCGTGCTCGACGCCCATGTCGATCAGGCCGCCCTCGCGGGAGATGCCGACGCCGTAGAGGATGTCGAAGTCGGCCACCCGGAAGGGCGGGGCCATCTTGTTCTTGACGACCTTCACCCGGGTGCGGTTGCCGACCGCCTCGGTGCCGTCCTTCAGCGTCTCGATGCGGCGGATGTCGAGCCGGACCGAGGCGTAGAACTTCAGCGCCTTTCCACCCGTCGTGGTCTCGGGCGAGCCGAACATGACGCCGATCTTCTCGCGGAGCTGGTTGATGAAGATCGCGGTGGTGCCCGTGTTGTTGAGCGCGCCGGCGACCTTGCGCAGCGCCTGGGACATCAGCCGGGCCTGGAGGCCGACGTGGCTGTCGCCCATCTCGCCCTCGATCTCGGCCTTGGGCACCAGGGCCGCGACCGAGTCGATGACCAGCAGGTCGACGGCGCCCGACCGGATCAGCATGTCGGCGATCTCCAGCGCCTGCTCACCGGTGTCGGGCTGGGAGACCAGCAGCGCGTCGGTGTCGACGCCCAGCTTCTTGGCGTATTCCGGGTCGAGGGCGTGCTCGGCGTCGATGAACGCCGCGATGCCGCCCGCCCGCTGGGCGTTGGCCACCGCGTGCAGGGCGACGGTGGTCTTACCGGAGGACTCCGGACCGTAGACCTCGATGATGCGGCCACGCGGGAACCCGCCGATGCCGAGCGCGACGTCGAGGGCGATGGAACTGGTCGGGATCACTTCGATGGGCGCGCGGGTCTCATCGCCGAGGCGCATGACAGAGCCCTTGCCGAACTGACGCTCGATCTGAGCGAGCGCGGTCTCGAGCGCCTTCTCGCGGTCGTTAGCCGCCATGGGAGCCCCCTGAAGGGTCGCGGGTTGAATCGGTTGCCAGAAAGCTACGGGGTGCCACCGACATTTTCTGGAGAGCACGCCACGGGTGGCGGCGTGTCCAATATAGCCGAACGATTGTTCGATCGTGGCTCAACGGCGCCGGACGCTCCGGGGGCGCCGCAGGTCACAGCAGAGGGTGACCCCATCCTTGGGGCGACATTTCCGGGCATTGGCTCGGACCTGTTGCCACCGGGCTGACCTGGGGTGATGCTGGAGGCAAACGACTCCGAGGTGCCCGACGTGACCGCTGCGTTCGCCCAGCAACGCCTGGCCCGCCTTGAGGCCCTGGCCGCCGAGCTGTCCGGCCGGGGGCTGGTGGGACGCATCGTCGGGGCCACCGCTCCCGTGCTCTGGGTGTGGCATCCGGGCAGCGGGAGACAGACGATCGTCTTCGCCAGCCCGGCCAGGGAGGGCTGGCTCTTCCTGTGGTCGCCGGACGGACAGGAGAGCGCCGAGGCCCCCGGCCACGTGGCCGAGCTGGTGCGGAAGCTGCTGGACCGCGCCTCCTGACCGCACTCCCCGGGGAGAGCTCCGGCGCCTTCCACCGGTCGCGCTCTCGGGCCCCACACAGCCCTTCGACACAGCCGGCCGGCACGGCCCTTCAGCACGACCGACCGGCGCAGCCCTTCAGCAGCCCTTCAGTGGAGCCGTGCGGAGACGTCGGACACCCCGCACACGGCCCGCCAGACCTCCTTGGCGGCGATGCCGTCGGCCAGCGCCTGGTTCACCGTCCGGCCGCCGAGGTCGGCGATGACGTAGTCACGGGCCCATGACTCGGCATAAGAGTCGCCGAAGTGTAGTTTCATCCGGTTCCAGAACTCCGACAGGCGCATCCTCCAAGTGTGGCCCCTCCCGGCCGCGCCCATGACCGCCGGTTCCTCCTCCGGAGCGCCGCCCCGTCCCGCCGGGGCCTCAGATGACGCGGAAGCCGTACATCTCGCCGAGCGGGTCGGCGAGCAGCTCCAGGCGGGCTCCGTCGGGGTCCCTGAAGTAGATCGACGCGCCGCTCTCGATCCGGTGCGGCACGCCCTCCGCCTCCAGCTTGCCCCGCAGCCGCTCCCAGGTCGACGGGTCCACCGAGATGGCGATGTGGTGGAGCCCGCCGAGGACCTCCTTGTAGGGACCGAGGTCCAGGCCCGGGAAGTCGAAGAAGGCCAGCAGGTTGCCGTTGCCGACGTCGAAGAAGAAGTGGTTCGACCCCCGGTGGTCGCGGTTTTCGAAGATCTCCGTGAGGGGGAACTCCAGGAGGTCCTGGTAGAACGCGATCGTCGCCTCGACGTCGGAGGAGATCAGCGCGAAGTGGTGCAGACCCCTCGCGCTGCTCGGCGGGCGGTGCTCCCGCAGACGTTCCGCCTTGATCCGCTCACGCGCCGTCTCCACGGCCGGCTGGTCGATGCTCATCGCTGGCTCACCGCTCAATGCGTCGGATGCTCGTCTGGTCTCTATCTCCGTGACGGGACGCGATGAACCTTCCCCAGCCGTCACGCCATGGTGGCGAGGATCTCCTCCACGATCTCCATGGACGTGCCGGGGTGCAGGAACGCGAACCTGGCCACGGTCTCGCCCTCCCAGCCGGTCGGCGTGACGAAGCCGATCTGCCCGGCGAGCAGCCGCTCGGACCACTCGTAGTAGTCCCGGGCCGTCCAGCCGGTGCGCCGGAACAGCACGGCCGACAGCTCGGGCTCCCGGATCAGCTCCAGGTGCCCGGAGCCGTCGATCAGCGCGGCGGTCTCGCGGGCGAGCGTCAGCCCCTTCTCGATCGCCTCGGTGTAGGCGTCGGTGCCGTTGACCGCGAGGGAGAACCAGAGCGGCAGGCCGCGGGCGCGCCGGGTCAGGTGGTAGGCGTAGTCGGTGGGATTCCACTCGTCGCCCTCGGTGTGCAGGACGTCGAGATAGGAGGCGTCCTGGGTGTGCACGGCGCGGGCCAGGCGGGGGTCGCGGTAGAGCAGGGCCGCGCAGTCGAAGGGCGCGAACAGCCACTTGTGCGGGTCGACGACGAAGGAGTCGGCGTGCTCGACGCCCGCGTAGCGGTGGCGGATCGAGGGGGCGAACAGTCCGGCGCCGCCGTACGCGCCGTCCACGTGGAACCAGAGGCCGCGCTCGCGGGCGACCTCGGCGATCCCGGCGAGGTCGTCGATGATGCCCGCGTTGGTGGTGCCCGAGGTGGCGACCACCGCGACCACGGTGGAGGGGTCGGGGTCGGCCGCCAGCGCCGCGCGCAGGGCCTCGCCGGTGAGGCGGTGGTCGGAGGAGGGCACGACGAGGGCGTCCACGTCGATGATGCGCAGGGTGTTGGAGATCGAGGAGTGCGCCTGGTCGCTGACCGCGACGCGCAGGCGGCCCTCCGGACGCGCGCGCCGGGCGGTGTCGCGGGCCACGACGAGTGCGGACAGGTTGCCGGCCGAGCCGCCGGAGACGAAGCAGCCGCCCGCGCCGGCCGGCAGCCCCGCCCTGTCGGCGAGCAGGCGGAGCACCTGGTTCTCCGCGGCGATCGCGCCGGAGGCCTCCAGCCAGGAGATGCCCTGCAGCGAGGCACAGGAGACGACCATGTCGAACAGCAGGGCGGCCTTGGTCGGCGCGGCCGGGACGAACGACAGGAACCGGGGGCTGTCGGCGGAGATGACCGCCGGGGCCAGCTGGGTCGCGTAGACGTCCAGGACCTTCTCCGGGTCGGTGCCCCCGGGGGTGATGAGTCCGGCCAGGGCGGCGTCGAGCTTGTCCTTCACGCCGGGGTTGTCGAGGGGGACGGGATCGAGGGCGAGCCGCTCCCTCATGTAGGAGAAGACCAGGTCGGTCAGGCGCTCGTCATAGCTGTGCACCCGAGAATTATGCGGACAAAACAGCTAAAACGGGTAATAGATACCTAAGATCACTTAACATCATTTTTCTCCCACCCGTACGGCCGCGTCCCGGCGGCCGGTTCTGTCGGTGGGGCGATGCACTATGGAGCGATGACCGGATCAGCGCTCGACCACTTCAGCCCCGTGACCAGGGAGTGGTTCGCCGGAGCCTTCGCCGCGCCCACCGCCGCCCAGGAGGGGGCGTGGTCCTCGATCGCCCGGGGGGACAACACGCTCGTGGTCGCGCCCACCGGGTCCGGCAAGACGCTGGCCGCGTTCCTGTGGTCGCTCGACCGGCTGGCCGCCGAGCGGATGGCCCCGGCCGCCGGTGGCGGGCCCGCCGCCCCGGCCTCCGGTGACGCCCCGGGCACCGTGGGCGGGCGCGGGCGGGCGGGCAAGGACGGCGGCCCGGCCCGGCTGTGCCGGGTGCTCTACGTGTCACCGCTCAAAGCCCTGGCCGTGGACGTCGAGCGCAACCTCCGGGCGCCGCTGGCCGGGATGCGGCAGACCGCGCGGCGGCTCGGGCTCACCGTGCCGGAGATCTCGGTGGCGATCCGGTCGGGCGACACCTCGCCGGAGGAGCGGCGCCGTTTCGCGGCCAAGCCCTCGGACATCCTCATCACGACCCCCGAGTCGCTGTTCCTGCTGCTGACGAGCCAGGCCCGCGAGGCACTGAGGGGCGTGGAGACGGTCATCGTCGACGAGGTGCACGCCGTGGCGGCCACCAAGCGCGGCGCCCACCTGGCCCTCAGCCTGGAGCGGCTCGACGCCCTGCTGCCCCACCCCGCGCAGCGTGTCGGCCTGTCGGCGACGGTGCGGCCGGTGAGCGAGGTGGCCGCCTTCCTCGGCGGCCCCCGCCCGGCGGCGGTGGTCCAGCCGCCCTCGGAGAAGGTGATCGAGGTCGAGGTGGTCGTCCCCGTCGAGGACATGACGGAGCTCGACGGCGCCCCGCGCCCGGCCCGCTCCGGCGACGACGACCAGTGGCTGATCGAGCCCCCGGCCCGGCGCTCCATCTGGCCGCACGTGGAGGAGCGGCTGCTCGACCTGATCGGGGGTCACCGCTCGACGATCGTGTTCGCCAACTCCCGGCGGCTGGCCGAGCGGCTGTGCACCCGCCTCAACGAGCTGGCGTGGGAGCGGGAGGCGGGCGGGGCCGGGGCCGCGCAGCCGGCGGAGCCGGCGCACTGGGCCGAGGGGTTCCCCTCGCCGCCGGCGTCCCTGTCCACCCCGGCCGCGATGATGGCGCAGGCCGGCGCCTCCAAGGGCGCGGTCCCGGAGATCGTGCGGGCCCACCACGGGTCGGTGTCGAAGGAGGAGCGCTCCCAGATCGAGGAGGCGCTCAAGTCCGGGCGGCTGCCCGCCGTGGTCGCGACCTCCAGCCTGGAGCTCGGCATCGATATGGGCTCGGTGGACCTGGTCGCCTGCGTGGAGTCGCCGCCGAGCGTGGCCAGCGGCCTGCAGCGGATCGGCCGGGCCGGGCACCAGGTGGGGGCCGTCTCACGTGGCGTGATCTTCCCCAAATACCGCGGCGACCTGGTGCAGACGGCCGTGGTGGCCGAGCGGATGAAGAGCGGGGAGATCGAGGAGCTCCGCTACCCGCGCAACCCGCTCGACGTGCTCGCCCAGCAGATCGTGGCGATGACCGCGCTGGAGGAGTGGACGGTCGACGAGCTGGAGACCGTCGTACGGCGCGCCGCGCCGTACCGGACCCTGCCCCGCAGCGCGCTGGAGGCGACGCTCGACATGCTCGCCGGGCGCTACCCGAGCGAGGAGTTCGCCGAGCTGCGCCCGCGCATCGTCTGGGACCGGGTCACCGGCGTCCTGCAGGGCCGGCCCGGCACCCAGCGGCTGGCCGTGACCAACGGCGGCACGATCCCCGACCGCGGGCTGTTCGGCGTGTTCCTGGTCGGGGAGCGGGCCTCGCGGGTGGGCGAGCTCGACGAGGAGATGGTCTACGAGTCCCGGGCCGGCGACGTGTTCGTGCTGGGCGCGACCTCCTGGCGGATCGAGGACATCACGGCCGACCGGGTGCTGGTCTCCCCCGCGCCCGGGCAGCCGGGCAAGCTGCCGTTCTGGCACGGCGACAGCGCGGGGCGCCCGGCGGAGCTGGGCCGGGCGATCGGCGCGTTCCTGCGCGAGATGTCCGGCGCGGACGCCGGCTCCGGCGCCACGGAGCGGATCAGGGCGGCGGGGCTCGACGGGTCGGCCACGGCCAACCTGCTGTCCTACCTGGCCGAGCAGCGGGAGGCCACCGGATACGTGCCCGACGACCGGACGCTGGTGGCCGAGCGCTTCCACGACGAGCTGGGCGACTGGCGGGTCGTGGTGCACTCGCCGTACGGGGCGCGGATCCACGCGCCGTGGGCTCTGGCGATCGGGCGGCGGCTGCGGGAGCGCTACGGCGTCGACGTCCAGGCCGTGCACTCCGACGACGGGATCGTGCTGCGCATCCCCGACACGCTCTCCGGCCCCCCGACGGAGGTCGCGATCTTCGACGCGGAGGAGATCGAGCAGATCGTCACCGAGGAGCTCGGCGGCTCGGCGCTGTTCGCCGCGCGGTTCCGGGAGTGCGCGGGACGGTCGCTGCTGCTGCCGCGCCGCACCCCCGGCAAGCGCACCCCGCTGTGGCAGCAGCGGCAGCGGGCCTCGCACCTGCTCGACGTGGCAGGCCGCTACGGCTCGTTCCCGGTGGTGCTGGAGACGATGCGCGAGTGCCTGCAGGACGTCTTCGACGTGCCGGGGCTGGTCCGGCTCATGCGGGACATCTCGGCGCGGCGCGTGCGGCTGGTGGAGGTCGAGACCTCCCAGGCGTCGCCGTTCGCGGCGTCCCTGCTGTTCAACTACGTCGGCGCGTTCATGTACGAGGGGGACGCCCCCCTGGCCGAGCGCCGCGCCCAGGCGCTCGCGCTCGACACCAACCTGCTGGCCGAGCTGCTGGGCCAGGCCGACCTGCGCGAGCTGCTCGACCCGGAGGTGATCGCCGAGACCGAGCGCGAGCTGGCCCGGCTGGACCGGCCGCTCCGCGACGCCGAGGACCTGGCCGACCTGCTCCGCGCCCAGGGCCCCCTGGTCGAGGCCGACGTGAGCCTGCGCGGGGGTGACCCGGCCTGGCTGACCGGCCTGGAGAGCTCCCGGCGGGCGATCAGGGTGCGGGTGGCCGGGCAGGAGCAGTGGGCGGCGATCGAGGACGCCGCCCGGCTGCGCGACGCGCTCGGCGTGCCGCTCCCGGTGGGGGTGCCGCACGCCTTCCTGGAGCCGGTGGACGACCCGCTGGGCGACCTGGTCGCCAGGCACGCCCGCACGCGGACCCCGTTCTCGGCGGGCACGGCCGCCGCCAGGTTCGGCCTCGGCCCGGCGGTCGTCACCGACGCCCTGCGCCGTCTGGCCGTCGCGGGCCGGGTGGTGAGCGGGGAGTTCAGGCCGGGCGGCCGGGGCGAGGAGTGGTGCGACTCCGGGGTGCTGCGGATGCTGCGCCGCAGGTCCCTGGCCAGGCTCCGCAAGGAGGTGGAGCCGGTCTCCGCCGAGACGCTGGCCGCCTTCGCCCCCGCCTGGCACGGCATCACCGGCGCCCCGCAGCGGGGCAGGCCGCCGATCGACGCGCTGGTGAGCGCGGTCGAGCAGTTGCAGGGCGCGGCGGTGCCCGCCTCGGCGCTGGAGACCCTGATCCTGCCCTCCCGGGTGCCCGGATACGACCCGTCGCTGCTGGATGAGCTGACCTCCTCCGGCGAGGTCGTCTGGGCCGGGCAGGGCTCGCTGCCGGGCGGGGACGGCTGGGTGGCCCTGTATTTCGCCGACACCGCCCCCCTGCTGATGCCCGAGCCGTCCGAGATCACCATGACCCCGCTGCACGAGGCCGTCCTGTCGGTCCTCGGCGGCGGGGGCGCGCTGTTCTTCCGCGACCTGGCGGGCCGGGTCGGCGCGCTGACGGCCGGCGCGGTCCCGGACGACATGGTGCTGGCGGCGGCGGTGTGGGACCTGGTGTGGGCCGGGCGGATCACCGGTGACACGCTCGCGCCGCTGCGGGCCACGCTCGGCACCGGCCGTCCCGCCCACCGGCCGGCCACGACGCGCAGGCGGCGGCCGGTGCTGCCCACCCGGAGCGGGCCGCCGACCGTCGGCGGGCGCTGGTGGCTGCTGCCCGCGACGGCGGGCGAGCCGACCCAGCGGGCGCAGGCCCAGGCCGAGGTGCTTTTGGAGCGGCACGGCGTGGTGACCCGGGGCGCGGTCGCCGCCGAGCGGCTGCCCGGCGGGTTCGCCGCCGTCTACCAGGTGCTCCGCGCCTTCGAGGAGAGCGGCCGGTGCCGCCGGGGCTACTTCGTCGAGGGGCTGGGCGGTGCCCAGTTCGCCCTCCCCGGAGCCGTCGACCGCATGCGCGCCGCCTCGGCGCCGCCCGCGCCGGCCGCGCCCGACCCGTGGAGCACCCGCAGGCCGGAGGGCAACGGCCGGCGGGCGGTGGTGCTGGCGGCGGCCGACCCGGCCAACCCCTACGGCGCGGCCCTGCCGTGGCCCGGCCGTCCCGGGGAGGCCTCCCACAAGCCGGGCCGGAAGGCGGGCTCGCTGGTGGTGCTCGTCGACGGGCACCTGGTGCTCTACGTCGAGCGCGGCGGCAAGACCCTGCTGTCCTTCTCCGACGACGACCGCCTCCAGCCCGCCGTGGACGCCCTGGCGCTGGCCGTACGCGACGGCGCCCTCGGCAAGCTGACCGTGGAACGCGCGGACGGCGCCGCCATCAACGACTCCCCGCTGGGCGCCGCGCTGGAGGCCGCCGGTTTCCACCCGACCCCCCGGGGCCTGCGCCTGCGGGCCTAGCGGTCCGCTGAGGAGCTCGGTCTGGGCCGCCGGGCCCCGTGTCGTCCGGCGCGGGGCCGGACCACGCGTGGGCTCCTAGCCGAGCTTGCCGAGGGCGCGGGCGAGGATGGTGGCGGTGTCGGCGATGACCTTGTTGTCGTTGGGGGCGTCGGCGGCGCGGTGGGTGGTGTAGATGGCCATGATCAGCGGGGAGGCGGACTCGGAGGTCCGGATGACGGCGATGTCGTTGGTGGATCCGTAGTGCGAGGAGGCGCCGGTCTTGTCGCCGATGATCCAGGTCTTGGGCAGTCCGGCGCGGATGCGCTCGTCGCCGGTCTTGTTCGCGCGCAGCCACGCGTTCAGCCGCGCCCGGTCCCTGGCGTCGAGCGCGTTGCCGAGGGTGACTTCCCGCAGGCTCCGGGCCATGGCGGCGGGGGTGGTGGTGTCCCGCTTCTCCTTGGGGTCCCAGTCGTTGAGCTCGGTCTCCCAGCGGTCCAGACGGGAGATCGGGTCCTTCAGCGTGCGGAGGTATTTCGTCAGTCCCGCCGGCCCGCCGATCTGCTTCAGCAGCATGTTGCCCGC
The DNA here is from genome assembly GCF_055586905.1 of Streptosporangium sp. NPDC048886. NCBI lineage: Bacteria > Bacillati > Actinomycetota > Actinomycetes > Streptosporangiales > Streptosporangiaceae > Streptosporangium > Streptosporangium sp. NPDC048886. The sequence goes on along the minus strand of NZ_JBVJHH010000001.1, from coordinate 298,215 downwards.
GGTGTTGTCGCTGAGGGTGATGGCGGCCTCGCACAGTTGGGCGACGGTCATCCCGTCCTCCACGTGCTTCTCGGTCACCGGCGAGTTCTCCTTCACCTCACCGGCCTTCCAGTGGACGACCCGGTCCATCAGCTCGGGGTCGGAGGTGCGGGCCTTGTGCAGCACCGCGGCGGCCGCCAGCGCCTTGAAGGTGGAGAGCAACGGGAAGCGCTCGCCGGACCGGTAGGTGACCGTCTCGCCGGTGGCCGTGTCGAGGACGTAGGCGCCGATGCGGCTCTGGGAGGAGGCTTCCAGCGCGCGCAGCCGGGCGCGCGCGTCCGCCTGGTGGGACGGCCCCCGCAGGTCTTCGAGGACTGCCTGCCCGCTCCCCGTCCCGGCCAGGGCCGTCGCGGCCTGCGGGACCGCCTGGCTGTCGGCCGAGGCGGCGTCCACGCCATAGGCGGTGCCACCCACCAGGATGGAGATCGCCAGCCCGGTCGCCTTCAGGCTCGCGGGGAGGCGGCGGGCGTCAAGGTGTCGCATTCCATGTCCTTGCTCTTGATCAGCAGATGTAGGGAGCCAACCAGACGGGATTGAATGATGTCCAATATCGATATAAGTAAAATATCAATATTGATTTGGATATCAATGCAGCTCACGCCATCTCTGAGGGGCCTCGCCGCGGAGACCGCGGGCGCTCGCCGGGGGCGCGGGCGGTCAGGGCCCGGCACCCCAGGGCTGCCGGGAGCGGAAGGGCTCCGTGTATGCCCCCGCTCCCTCATCGGGACCGGAGGGCCGGCTCATCCACTGACGGCCAACGCGTCATCGGAGACGGCGCGTGAGGTCTTGCGGCGAGTGCTGAGCGTGACGAGCAGCGAGGCCGCTATCAGCGCCGCACCGAACCAGAAGGCACTCCTGACACCGAAATGATCGGCGAACAGTCCGCCGAAAAGCGCTCCGAGCGCAATGGATGTGTTGTATCCCAAGGTGTTGAGTGACATGGCGGCTTCAAAGGTGTCGGGCGCGGCGGCCAGCGTCATGTTGATCTGGCACAGGTTCAGGGCGCCGAAGGAGACTCCCCAGAGGGCCACCGAGACGATCAGGCCGACCTGTCCGTGACCGATCGTGAGCAGCAACAGCAAGGACGCCACGAGCCCCGCGCAGGCGGCGACGAAGCTGGCCCTCAAGTTTTTGGTCACGGTGTATCCGGCGATGAAGTTTCCGGCCGCGCCTCCGACGCCATAGATCACCAGCAACGCGGTGATGAAGGCGGGCCCGGCGGATGAATTGTTCTCGGCGAAGGGTCGTATGAACGTGTACGCCCCGAAATGGCCGAGCACGTACAGCGCGACGGCAAAGATCACCAGACGTAGCCGCACGTTTCTGAGGGGGAGCCCGAAGACCTCCCGGACCGAGACCGCGTTCTCCGACGGCAGTGACGGGACTACGGCGGCGACCGCGAGGAACACCAGCACACTGAGGCCGCTCCAGATGAGGAACGTGGTCCGCCAGCCGGCGAGGCTTTCAAGGAACGTTCCCAGCGGCATGCCCACCACCGTGGCGATCGAGATGCCGGACAGCGCGACCGCGGCCGCCCTGCTCGCGTGGCGTTCCGGAACCAGGCGCATCGCCATGCTCACGCCTATGGCCCAGAAAACCCCGTTGGCGAATCCCATGATGAGCCGTGTTGTCAGGACGAGCGGAAAGTTCGGCGAGACGGCGGTGATCAGGTTTCCCAGGGCCAATATCGCCAGTAGCGCGGACAGCAGCACGCGCCGGTTGACGCGCCTGGTCCAGGCCACGATGAACGGGACGCCCAGCCCGGCCGAGATGCCGTACAGAGTGACCATCAGCCCGGCGACCCCCACCGATATCCCCAGGTTCACGCTTACCGGAGTAAGCAGACCGACGGGCATCAGCTCAGTGGTGACGAAGACGAACAGACTGGCTGTGATGATAGAGACACCCAGCCACGACCTCAGGGTCGAGTGCGGGTGTTCATCGTGTGTGGCCATTTCTTCTCTCTGGTTGTCTCAGGTTTCAGACTTACGGATGAACAGATGAATAGATGAACAGATGAAGGGTGAAGCACGGTGTTTCAGGCCGCGTTCATCGAGCTCTGCACGCGAACGCGTGATGGGGTTGAAGGAGCCGTGGATGATGACGTCGAATTCCGTCGCCACCAATGGTCGGCCGGCGGCGATGACGTCCGGGATCTCTTCGCCGGACACCGATGGACCCGCTCGGGGTGTCGCCCAGGTGTCATCATGAGCGCCCCCGCCGTCCACGGTGGTTCCGCTCCGGGTGCCGCGGGGCTGTCGCCGTCAGGTGGTCACCGGGTGGAGCTCTCGCGGGCCGACCGGTCGGGGTTGCGCGAGCAGCACGGCACCGATGATCACCACGATCCCGGCCAGCTGCAGAATCGACAACGTCTGGTGGAGGAACAGATATCCGAGGAGGGTCGCGACGATCGGGCTGCCCAGGGCAAGGAAGGAGACCGCCAGTGCCGGCAACCTCTCTATCCCGCGGAACCAGATCGCATAGCTGACGACGGCGCCCAGGGAGATGAGATAGCCGAACCCGATGATGTTGGTTCCGCTGATGGCGGTCGGCAGCCCTTCGACGGACAGCGTGAAGGGCAACAGCACGAGTCCGCCCGCGGTGAGCTGCCAGCCGGTGTAGGGAAGCAGCCCCACCCCGTCCGGGCGTCCCCACAGTTTGGTCAGCGTGATGCCGGCCGCCATGCTGGCCGCTCCGGCCAGCGCCGCCGCCACACCGACGGCGTCCAGTGCCGCCGCCCCCTTGAGCACGAGCAACACGACGCCGCCCGCGCCGAGGACACAGGCCGCCACGTGCGTATACCGAATCCTGTCCCCGATGAGCAGCGCCGCAAGGACCAGCACGAGCATCGGCTGCACCGCCATGATCATTGCCGCGACACCACCCGGCAGGCGGTAGGCCGCGACGAACAACAGGAAGTTGAACGCGCCGATGTTGAGCGTTCCGAGCGCCAGGGCGCGCCACAGCCATATCCCGGCCGGCAGCGTGCGGGCGGCGGCCAGCAGGACCAGGCCCGCGGGAAGCGCCCGCACGGTGGCGGCCAGCAGGGGACGGTCCGGCGGCAACCACTCCGTCGTCACCAGATAGGTGCTTCCCCAGATCGCCGGCGCCAGCGCCGTCACACCCGCGGCAAGGAGTTGCCGGCCGCTGTTCATGCCACACCGCCCTCCGTGTCGAATCACCGGTCACCGAAGTCGCCGGCGCCAGGCGACAGACGGTTAGTTTCCGTGGAAGATACATTACTTTCCGCGGAAGGTATAGTCAAACCATGCCTCAGGACATCGACCCCTTCGCCTCGCGCACCGACGCCGACGCGGTTGATCGCATCGTCGGTCAGTGGCGCCGGGAGCGGCCCGACCTCGACCCCAGTCCGATGCACGTGATCGGACGCATCGCCCGCCTGCACTGGGCGCTGGACGAGCGGCTGTGCCGGGTCTTCGAGCGCTACGACCTGGGCAGGGGCGAGTTCGACATGCTCGCCACGCTGCGCCGCTCCGGCCCTCCCTTCGAGCTGACCGCCGGCGAGCTGCGCGATTCGGCGATGGTCACCTCGGGGGCGGTGACCAAGCGGATCGACCGGCTGGAACGCGCCGGGCTGGTCAGTCGCCGAGCGGCCGAGGATGACGCGCGGGGCCGGCTGATCCGGCTCACCCACCGGGGTCGGGAGCTCATCGACGAGGCGGTCGAGCAGCACGTCCGGAACGAGACGCGACTACTGGCCGGGCTGACCGCCGACGAGCGGAGCACCCTGACCGATCTGCTGCGCAAGCTGGGCCGGACGCTGCCGGGCGAGTAGCGGCTGGTGGTGTCGCCCGACCGGCGGGACCACCGCGCCGCCGGGGGAGCCCGCGTCCCTGTGACGCGCACGCCCGCCGGCCCGGCCCATGGAGACCGGGCCGGCGGGCGCGGACATCACATCTGACCAGGACGGCGGGCGCGGACCCCGTACTACGACCGGGCCGGCGGGCGCGGGCGGCTCACCTCCGTACGGCGACCGCCTCGACGGCCGGCTCCGCGGCCGGTCCGTGGCGCTGCTGCAGGGTCTGGAAGCCGACCAGGTCGTCCGGGAGCGCGTCCGGCACGTCCACGTCGAACCGCGACAGCGTCCGGGTGCGCATCGCGACCAGCGCGGTTACGGCGATGGCGACCGCGAACAGCACGTACATCAGGCCGACGCCCCGGCCCTCGCCGGTGCCGAGCACGAGGCCGACCGTGTCGGCCAGCGGGCCGCCGGGCAGCAGCAGCGGCTCGAACAGGGCGCTGCCGTACGGCGCGACCAGGCCGAAGCCGATGGGCAGCGTGGACCAGGCGATCAGCGTGTTGAGCGCGATGACCCGGCCGTGGAAGCGCTGCGGCACCTTGACCTGGATGATCGTGGCGTAGACGCCGTTGAGCATGGTCAGCCAGAACGACATGCCGAACGCGCCGACCGCGATCACGACCAGGTTCTGCTGGAGGCCGGTGACCAGGCAGAAGACGGCGAGGATCACGGTGGACAGCAGCACGCCGCGCAGTCGCCGCCGGCGCGGGCCGCCCCAGACGGTCATGGTCAGGCCGCCGAGGAAGACGCCCAGGCCACCGGCGAAGGAGATCCGGCCGACGTCCTGCAGCGTGGCGAAGCCCAGGACCAGCGGGGAGATGAGCAGGAACAGCGGGGACAGGAAGACGTTCAGCACCGCGAAGAAGAAGAGCATGCCGCGGAAGCCCCGGCTGCCCCAGGAGAACCTCCACCCCTCCACCATCTCGGAGACCAGGGACTCCCTGCGCTTCCAGGCCATCGTCTTCGGGAAGCGGACCAGCAGCAGCACCGCGATGGCGAAGGCGTAGGAGACGACGTCCAGGACGAGGATGCCCTCCAGACCGATCACGGCCATCAGGCCGACCGCGACCAGCGGGACGACGAGCTGGGCGGTGCCGGTCACCATCTGGACGACGCCGTTGGCGTGGCCGAGGAAGCGTTTGGGGACGAGCTGGGGGACGGCCGAGTTGTAGGCCAGGCGCTGGAAGGTGAGCGCGACCGACAGCAGCACCAGCAGCGGGTAGATGTGCCAGACCTCCAGGTTGCCGGTCCACAGCAGGATCCCGAGGGCGAGCTGGGTGCCGAACGCGCCGGCGTCTCCGGCGAGCATGACCTTGCGCCGGTCGTAGCGGTCGACGAGGGCGCCCGCGATCGGGGAGACCAACATGCCGGGGACCAGCGCGAGGACCGAGAACAGGGCGAACCTGGCGAGTGAGCCGGTGGTGACGTAGATCCACAGCGGGACCGCGAACTCGGTCAGCGACGACCCGACGATCGAGACGAGCTGCCCCGCGGCCACCGTGGCGAACCGCTTCATGCTGGGCTCCGGCCCCCGCCCCCCGGCCGGGACCGCCCCGCCTCCCGGCCCGGCCCGCTCGGGTCCGGCCTGCTCGGGGACGTCCGGGACAGACCCGGCCCGCTCGGGGATCTCCGACGTGGTCTGCTCGGGGGTGTCCGGGACGGACGTGGCCCGGCCGGTCGCGCTCTGGTCGGAGACCCCGCCGAGCCACCAGGTGGACCGGTCCGTACGGCCCAGCGCGGCGGTCTCGCCGGAGGCGATGGCCCGGTGCGTGCCGGTGACGATGGCGGAGAGCTCCTCGGCCCGGTATTTCAGGAAGAAGTGACCGGCCTCGTCCAGGACGACCACGGCGGTGGAGTCGGTGAGGAGATGCCACTCACGGTAGCGCTCCTGGTAGAACTCGGTGGCCGGGTCGCGCTCGCCCGCCACGGATATGATCGGCGCCCTGAGCGGCTCGACGCCTTCGGCGAACAGACTGGTGAAGTAGCGCTCGGCCTCCTTAGTGCCCTTGCGCCGGTTGTCGATCATCAGCTTGAGCTGGTCGCGGTCGAGGTCCTCGACGTCGAGACCGGCGGCCTGGAGGGCGTTGGCCCAGACCTGGTCGCTGCGGAGGCGGTCGGTCAGGTTCGACAGCCAGGCCAGCGTCGAGGCGGGCCGGGCGAAGGGGAAGATGCCGCCGAGGTAGATGGCCTCGACCGGCCGGCCCGCCGCCTCCAGACGCCGGGCGATCTCCACGGTCAGCATGACGCCGAGCCCGCAGTGGCCGTACAGCGCCAGCGGCCCCCGGATCCCGTCGAGGATCTCCTCCACGCAGCCCTGCGCGACCTCGGCCACCGGCCGGGTCTCCTCGACCAGGCCCATCTCCTGACCGGGGACGGCGACCGCGTGCAGCGCCCAGCCCGCGGGCATGGCGTCGGCCAGCGGCTGGTAGATGGCCGCGCTGCCGCCGCCGTACGGCACGCAGACCAGGGTCGAGGTGGCGGTGCGGGCCGGGGTGAGCCGGTGCAGGAGCATGCGTGGGCCGTCGTCACCGGCCTCGACGAGCCGGGCCAGCTCGCGGACGGTCCGGTGCTTGAACAGGTCCAGGATGCTGACCTGGCGCCCGCCTGCGGGAAGAGCTTTCCGCAGGCGGGCGACCACCTGTGCGGCGAGCAGCGAATGTCCGCCCAGGTCGAAGAAGTCGTCCAGCACGCCGACCTGGACCAGGCCGAGCACCTGGGCCCACACCGCCGCGATCGCCTCTTCCACCGGCGTCTCCGGCGGGACGAACCCGGCCTCCTGGTCGGGCCGCTCCTCGTCGGGCTCGGGCAGTCGGGCCCGGTCGACCTTGCCGTGCGACTTCAGCGGCAGCTCGTCCAGCCAGACGAACCGCCCAGGGATCATGTATTCGGGGAGCCGCTCGCCGAGTGCCGCGCGCAGCTCGCTCACGCTGGTCCGCTCTCCGACGAGATAGCCGATCAGCCGGTCCCCCCGCAGCTCGACGACGGCCTGCGCGACACCGGGCCGGCCGGTGAGGACCGACTCGATCTCCGACAGCTCCACCCGGTAGCCCCGGACCTTCACCTGGAGGTCACGGCGGCCGAGGAAGCACAGGTCTCCCGAGGGCAGCCAGCGGCCGAGGTCGCCGGTCCGGTACATGCGCGCGCTGGGCCCGCCGTACGGGTCGGGCAGGAACCTGTCGGCCGTCAGGCCGGGCTGCCCGAGGTAGCCCCGGGCGAGCCGGTCGCCGCCGAGGTAGATCTCGCCGGTCATGCCGGGCGGGACCAGCCGCAGGTACTCGTCCAGCACGTAGACCCTGGCGCCGGGCAGCGGCCGGCCGATCGGGAGGTTCAGCGCCCGCTCGGCCTCGCCGGTGACGGCGTGGGTGGAGATGCCGACCGTGGCCTCGGTGGGGCCGTAGTGGTTGACCACGGTGGTGTGCGCGCTCAGCTCCCGCGCCCAGCTCCACCTGGACGCCTCGCCGCCGAGGACGAGCAGCTTGCGCGGGAGCAGCTCGGCGGGGTCGGTGACGTCGGGGTCGGCCAGCAGCGAGGCGAGGTGGGAGGGGGTCATCTTCAGGTAGTCGGTACGGCCGAGCTGCCCGGCCAGCTCCTCGACCGGCGACTGCGGGTCGGCCAGGTGCAGCTCGCCGCCGGTCATGAGCGACAGGTAGAAGATCGTCACCCCGAAGTCGAACGAGAGCGACTGCAGCAGCGTGTAGACCGCCGCGGGCTCGACCTCGAACCGCTCCCTGACCCCGGCCAGGTAGTTCAGCACCTGCCGGTGCTGCACCCCGACGCCCTTGGGCCGCCCGGTCGTTCCCGAGGTGTAGATCACATACGCCAGGTGGTCCGCCGTGACCGCGGGCGCCTCGAACGCGCTGTGCCGCAGAGTCTCCTCGTCCAGGCAGACGACCGGCGTCCCCGGGACCAGGTCGCGGAGGGAGGAGGTGGTGACGACGGCGACGGCTCCGGCGTCGCCGAGCATGTGGGCCAGCCGGTCGCGGGGCTGCTTGGGGTCGAGGGGGACGTAGGAGCCGCCCGCCTTCATGACGCCGATGACGGCCGCGGCCAGGTCGGTGGACTGCTCCAGGAAGACGCCGACCCGGGTGTCGGGGCCGACGCCGTACCGGCTCCTCAGCAGGGCGGCGATCCGGGTGGAGCGGTCGTCGAGCCCGGCGTAGGTGAGGGACTCCTCGCCGCAGACCACGGCGGTGGCGCCGGGGGTCAGCGCGGCCTGCGCGGTGACGAGGTCGTGGAGCAGGTCGTGGCCGGCGGGGGCGGGGGCGGTGCTCGACCCGAAGCCCAGGACCCGCTCCCGCTCCTCCTCGGAGAGCAGGGACAGCTCCCCGACCCGCGTCCGCGGGTCCGCCACGATCGACCGCAGCAGCGTCTCGAACCGGGACGCCAGCAGCTCCATGCTCTCCGGGTCGAACAGGGCCGTGCTGTAGGTGAGGTTCCCCACCAGCCCGTCGGGGCTCTCGAACAGGTAGAGGCCCAGGTCGAAGCGGGTGGTCCTGGCCGGCAGGGCGAGGTAGGAGACCCGGCCGTCCTCCTCGCCGGCCTTGAAGTTCTGCAGCGCGAACGTGACCTGGACGAGCGGTGACCGGCTCACGTCGCGGACCACGTTCAGCTCGTTGACGAGCCGGTCGAACGGGAGCTCCTGGTGGGCGAACGCGTCCAGCGCGGTCTCGCGGGTGCGCTCCAGGAACACGCTGAACGGCGGGTCGTCGGCCAGGTCCGCGCGGAGCACGAGCGTGTTGACGAACATGCCGACGACGCCGTCCAGCTCCGGCAGGCCACGGCCCGCGACCGGGGAGCCGACCGCGAAGTCCGACTGCCCCGAGTAGCGGGCCAGCAGCACCTGGAAGGCGGCCAGCAGCGTCATGTACGGCGTGGCGCCGGCGGCCTGGCCCAGCTCGGTGAGCCGCCGGGTGAGGTCGGCGTCCAGCCGGACGTCGAGGGCGGCCCCGGCGTGGCCCTGCTCGGCCGGGCGTGGCCGGTCGGTGGGGAGCTCGATGGCCGGCAGGCCGGCGAGCCGGTCCCGCCAGTGGTCGATCTCCCGGCGGTGGTCGAGCCCGCGCTGCCAGAGGGCGTAGTCGCCGTAGCCGACCGGGGCGGGCGGCGGGACCGCGCCGTCGTGCAGGGCGAGCAGCTCACGGATGATCACATCGGTGGACCAGCCGTCGATGACGGCGTGGTGCGCGGCGATGAGAAGCACGTGGTCGTCCGGTGCGAGCCGGACCAGCACGGTCCGGAAGAGCGGACCGTGCTCCAGGTCGAAAGGGGTGGCGAGGTCGGCGTCGAGCAGCTCGATCGCGGCGTCCAGGTCGGCCGCCTCGGTGACGCGCAGCTCCGCCGGCCGGGGGTCGTCGACCACGAGTTCGGGGGTGCCGTCCTCGGTGGTGAGGAAGCGCGTCCGCAGGGCCTCGTGGCGCGTGACGATCTCGTCCAGCGCCCGGCGCAGCGCGCCGGCGTCCAGTTCGCCGCGTAGGCGCGCCGCGACGGGGACCGTGTAGGTGGTCGTGCCCGGGCGGTACTGCTCCAGGAACCACAGGCGCTCCTGGGCGTGGGACAGGGGCGGGGCGGTCCCCGGAGCCCGGGCCGTGACGGTCCGGGACTCCTCCCGGCGCCGGAGCCGCTGGGCGAGCAGCGCCCGCTTGGCGTCCGACAGCGCGGTCTCGGTCATCGGGATTCCTTATTCCTTAGGCGTGGAGTCCCCGGGCCGTGGCCGCGGGGAGGGGACCGGGCAGGAGGTCAACACAGCTCCGTCCGGAGGGCCGCGAGGAAGAGCGCGGCGTCCCGGCCGTTGATCAGCCGGTGGTCGTAGGCGAGGCCGATGTTCGCGACGGTCCTCGCCGTCACGGCACCGTCCTCGCCGAGGACGAGCTCCGGCTGCGGCGAGGTGACCGCGAGCGCGCAGACCGTCCCGGGGAAGACGAAGGGGATCGCGAGGGTCACGTCGGCGTCGGTGTGCAGGGTGACGGCGATGTTCGCGCCGGTGAGGTCCCGCTCCCGGAAGCCGCCCTCGGTGGCCGCCAGCCGGTAGCGCATGAGCGTGTCGGCGATCTCCCTGAGCGATCCGGTGTCGTGGACGACGGGCACGTAGAGGCCCTCGCCCATGTCGAAGGTGATCCCGACGCGCGGAGCCCGCGCCAGCACGGCCCGGTCCCCGTCGACCGAGGCGAAGAACAGCGGGAAGGCCGGATGCAGCGCGGCCACGGCCTGGACGGTCAGCTCCGCCAGCCCGACCGGCCTGCGGACCTCCCTGCTCAGCCCCCTGGTCCGCGCCAGCAGCGGCCCGACGTCGAACTTCACCACGGTGTAGGCGGCGGGGATCGTGCCGTGCGAGGTGGTGACCGCCCGCGCGACGGCCCGCTGCACCCGGGAGAGCCGGTGCGTGCCCGCCGTGGTGTCGGAGACCGTCCCGCCGGAGGCCGTCCCGCCGCCCCGCCCGGAGGCGCCGCCGGCGGGGCCGGAGCCGGAGTCGGCCAGGCGTTCCACGTCGGCGCGCCGGACGACGGACAGTCCCAGGGCGGCGACCTGGGCGGAGGTGACGCCGAGCTCCGCCATCCGGGCCCGGGCGGGGTCGGTGACGACCGGTCCCCCGGCCGGGACGTCCGCGCCGGCGGGCGGGGCGGAGGCGCCGGCGGGCGGGGCGGAGGCGCCGGCGGGCGGGGCGGGGGCGGCCTCGGGGGCGATCCGGGCGAGGACGGCGCCGGGGGCGACCCAGGTGCCGGCCGCGGCCACGTGGTGGAGGTGGCCGGGCTCGGCGGCCTCCAGCTCGTCGGCCGCCTTGGAGGTCTCCAGGACGGCGACGGGGTCTCCGGCCTGGACGGGCTTGCCGTCTTCGACGAGCCACTCCACGACCAGATACTCGGTGTCGTTGTTGTTGAGCTTGGGTACGCGGATGTCAGCCACGCAGGGCCTCTCGTACGGCGTGGTGGATCGTGGACTCCCCCACCAGGACCTCGTTCTCGAGGTGGGCGGCGGTGGGGATCACGCCGGCCCGGGAGTGGACGAGGCGGACGGGGCCGCGCAGGCGGTCCCAGAGGCGGCCGTGCAGGAGATGGGCGACCTCGCTGCCCCAGGTGCCGCCCGCCGTGCTCTCCTCGGCGACGAGGACGACCTCCCCCAGGTACGGCAGCAGCGCCTCGACGTCCAGCGGGTAGAGCCGGGAGGGGACCAGCAGCCGGCCGGAGACCTCCTGCTCCACCAGCAGCGACCGCATGGCGGCCAGGGCCCGGTGCGCCACCCCGCCCGGCGCGATGATCACGTAGTCCGGCCGGTCGCCCGGGTCGCGGAGCTCGACCACGGCCGGATCCCCGTCCCGGCGCACCGTGAACAGCGGGTCGACCTGGTCCATCTGCCGGGTGTAGAGGACCTTGTCCTCGAAGAACACACACGGCTCGCCCCGCTCCAGCATCGCGCCGAGCACGGCGCGGTTGTCGTGGAAGGGGGACATCTCATACAGCGACAGCCCCGGCATCCCGACGAAGTGCTTCTGCAGGCTCTGGCTGTGCGTGGGCCCGTAGCCCCGGCCGCCGCCGGTCGGGCAGCGCACCACCATCCGCAGCGGCAACCGCCGGCCGTACATGGAGACCGACTTGCTGGCGAAGTTGCAGAGCTGGTCGAAGGCGAGCGCCACGAAGTCGCCGAACATGATCTCGGCCACCGCGGTGTTGCCGGTCAGCGCCAGGCCCGCCGCGACGCCGGTCAGGGCGCCCTCGCTGATCGGGGTGCCGATCACCCGGCCGGGGAACCGGGTCGACAGGCCCCTGGTGACCTTGAAGGCGCCGCCGTACGGGTCGGTGATGTCCTCGCCGAGCACGTAGGCGGTGGGGTCGTCGTCCAGCAGTCCGTGCAGGGCCGCGTTCAGGTTCTCGGCTACTCTCACGCCCCCTCCCAGCGGACGGGCGGGCGGGCGGCGACCTCGTCGGCGATCGCCTGGACCTCGGCTCTGACCAGCCCGTCGAGCCGGTGGAACTGGTCGGGGTGGTCGTGGGCGTAGCGGTCGTACCAGTCGTTGTCCCTGGCGGCCCGCACGGCGCCGGCCGGGCGGATGTCGTCGCCCTTGCTGTGCGGGCCGAGCCGGTGGGTGACGAACTCCACCACCAGCGGCCGCGACCCGCGCACCTCGGTGACCAGCGGGCCGAGTGAGGCCCGGATCTCGTTGACGTCGCCGGAGACGACCAGGTGGTGCCGGATGCCGAAGGCCGCCGCCCGGCTCCCGACGGTGCCCGCCATGTGCGACGCGGTCGGGGTGGACTGGGCGATGCCGTTGTTCTCCACCACCAGCAGCAGCGGGAGCTCCCAGAGCGCGGCGAGGTTCAGCGCCTCGTAGACCGCGCCCTCGCCCCAGGTGCCGTCGCCGATGTAGACGCAGGCCAGCGCGCCGGGCTCGGACCGCTTGAGGTGGAGGGCGACCCCGGCGGCCACGGGCAGGCTCTCGCCCTGCACGCCGGTGGACAGGTAGCGGTCGCGGTGGATGTGCTGGCTGCCGCCGACGCCCCCGCAGACCGCGCCCTCCCTGCCCATGATCTCGGCGAGCAGGCCGTGCGGGTCGCGGAAGGCGGACAGGTAGTGGCCGTGGCCCCGGTGGTTGCTGAAGACGTGGTCGTCCGGGCCGAGCAGCGGGCGCAGCGCCACCGGGACGTACTCCTGGCCGAGACAGGTGTGCGTGGTGCCGTTGAGCTCGCCCCTGCCGTACAGTTCCAGGAGTTTCAGCTCGAAGTGCCGGACCAGCAGCAGCAGTTCCAGGTCGTCGTCGTCCAGACGGGACAGGCGGAGCCGGTCGAGGGTCTCAGTCATCGCCGAGTGACTCCACGATCCCGGCGATGGTGGGGTTGTCGAAGAAGGCGTCCAGGGAGACCTCGACGTCCAGGCGCTTGCGCATCCGGGCGATGATCTGCGTGATGGTCAGGGAGTGGCCGCCCAGGTCGAAGATGTCGTCGTGGTCGTCGATCGGGGAGATGCCCAGGACTTCCTCCCAGATCTCGCGTACCTGGTCGGTGAGGGTGGTGACGGAACCCATCTCTTACTCCAGAATTTCGTTCAGTATTTCGTTCAGCGTCAGGTCGGGGTCGTGTGTGGCGCGTTCCAGGAGGAGACGCAGGTCGGCGGCCGCCTTCGCGGCGTCCGGGACCGCCTCGGGGTCGTGACGCAGGCTGATCGTGAGGCCGCCGGGACCGTCCACGCACTGCAGGTGCAGCGCTCCGCGGACCGCGTGGTTGAAGACCGTCCACTCCACCGAGGCGTCGAGGCCGGCGAACACCGGGTCGGCGCCGTGCCGGGTGCGGTAGCTGACCGAGACGGGGACCAGCGCGGCGTGCGGCCGGATGCGGGGCATCGCTCGGGTCAGCGGCACCTGCCGGAACCGGTAGACCTCGCGCAGCTCGGCGCGGAGCGCGGTGGCGAACGCCCGGAAGGTCGTCTCCGGTGAGGGGGCGGAGGCGACCGGGAGCTCGTTGACGAACAGGCCGATGTGGCCGGCCGCCTCGGCGGGCCGGGTGGACAGGTCGACGGCGGTGGTCACCTCGGCGTTGCCGTACCCGGAGAGCAGGACGTGCAGGGCGGCCAGCAGCACCTCGAACCGGGTGAGCCCGGGGACCGACGGGTCGGCGGTGATCCGCAGCACCCGCCCCTCCCCCGCCCGCCGGGACCGCAGCGCCCGGCCGAGCAGCACGGTCTCGCCCGGATCGCGCCACCGGGGCTTCCAGAACTCCTTCGCGGCCGGGAGCAGGGCCGCCACCCGGTCGCGCTCGGCGCGGCCGTGGTCGATCGCGGGCAGCGGGGGCGGCCGCTCGCCGTTGTAGAAGGCGGCCAGGTCGCTGACCAGGATGTCCTTGGACTGGCCGTCGAAGACCAGGTGGTGGGCGACGAAGACGAGCAGGTGCCGCCCGGGGCCGGTCTCGAACAGGGTGAACCTGGCCAGGGGACCGCGTTCCAGGTCGAAGGGGCGCAGGATCTCCTCCCGCACCGCCGCGTCCACGCCCTCCCCGCCCGCCGGACCGCTGGACGGCCCGTCCGGCGGGCCACCCGCCGGACCTCCCGGACCGGTGAGCGGACCGTCCCGGAGACCGTCCGCCGGACCTGCCGGGGAGCCGGCCGCCCGCCGTACGGGGACCTCGGCGCCGGGCACGAGCCGCAGCTCGTCGCCCACCTCCGCCACCACGCCGCGCAGCACCGGATGCCTCTCCACGACGGCCGCGCAGGCGGCCAGCAGCGCCGCGGTGTCGAGCTCGCCGCGTAGATGGACGAGCAGCGGCATGTGGTAGGCGGTGCCTACCTTCACGGTCTGCTCGGTGACCCACATCCCCTGCTGGGTGAAGGTGACCTCGGCCGTCCCCTGCCCGGCGGAGGCCGCGCCGCCGGTCATCGGGCGTCCTCCAGGGTCCGGCGCAGGGCCCGCTTGTCGACCTTGCCGCCGTTGTTGCGGGGCAGCGCGTCGGCGGTGGTCACGTGGGCGGGCAGCTCGTGCGGGGCGAGCCGGTCCTTGAGGAAGATCCGCAGATCCTCGGGCGTGAGGGGGACGCGGGTCACCATGGTGACGGCGACGACGGTGCCGAGCACGGGGTGCGGGACCCCGAAGGCGGCCGCCTCGACCACGGCCGGGTGCTGGTAGACGGCCTCCTCGACGTGGATCGTGGAGACCTTGTAGGCGCCGGACTTCACCACGTCGCCCTCCCGGTCGACGAGGTAGAGGTAGCCGTCGGCGTCGATGCGGCCGAGGTCCCCCATCCGCACCCATCCGTCGCGGAAGGTCCCGCTCTCCGGGTCGCCGTAGTAGGCGCGCGGCGCCGCCGGGGACCGCATCCAGACCTCACCGGTCTCCCCTTGGGGGAGCGGAGCGCCTTCGGCGGTGGCGATCCTGACCTGTCCCCCGGCCACCGCGCGGCCGACGCTCCCCGGCCGGTCCGGGTCGAACATCATGATCGTCTGAGCGGGGGCGGCCTCGGTCGAGGTGTAGTAGTTGGTGATCGTCGCCTTGGGGAAGGCGGTGGCGAGGGCCTGGGCGACGGCCGAGGGCAGCGGCGCGGCGGCCGAGCCGAGCAGCAGCACGCTGGACAGGTCGTAGCGTTCGCCGACCCCGGCGTTGATCAGCTCGATGGCCATCGCGGGGACGAGGAAGACCGTCCCGGCCCGGTAGGACTCGACCAGCGCGGCGAACCGGCCCGGGGTGAAGCGCGGCAGCGTCACCACGGCCGGGTGGGCGTCGAGCGCGTTGATCAGCATGGCCTGACCGGCGTTCGTGCCGATCGGGAAGGCGTGGAGCAGATGCCTGGAGTGCGCGAACGGACGCCGCTTGGCACCGCAGCCGTAGGCCAGGTTGGCGTGGGTGGCCGACACGCCCTTGGGGCGGCCCGTGGTCCCGGAGGTGTAGAGGATCTGGGCGAGGTCTCCGGGGGCGGGACGGGTCATCTCGTGGGCCGCCCCGCTCTGCTCATAGGACGTTTCGGCCCGCAGCTCGGCGACCGTGGCGCTCCAGCCGGCCTCGGGCACGGTGAGCCCGCCGGCGTGGACGGTTCCGCTCGCACGGCAGTGCTCCAGCATGAAGCGCAGATCAGCGGGGGCGAGGCGGTCCGACAGCGGCACGGCGGCCGCCCCGGCCGCCAGCACCCCGCAGAACGCCACGGCGTAGTCCGCCCAGTCGGCGCTCCCGAAGACCAGGCCCACCCGATCGCCCCTGGTGACACCCCGCGCCACCAGGCTGTTCGCGATCACGGCGGACCGCTCGTGCCACTGGCGATAGGTGAGCGGATCCGAGCCGTGCACGATCAGCGCGACCCCGTCGGGGTCGGTGGAGGCTCGGTCTCTGAGCAATTGGGGGACGGTCAGGTTCACCATGTGAACCTCCCAATAAAGATCGGATGTATATGAACTCAGCGCATGCGGGCGCCTGAGTCACAACAGGAAAGAATCTTTACTATTCTAAAACGAGCGTCAGTCTTACATGATCGCCACAGCAGCGCAAGCCCTTTGCCGAGGTTCGCGAGAACGCCGGAAACCCCTGCCACACAGGGCCTTGCGCACCCCGGTCGGAGGTGTAACACTAACCACCCGGAACTAACTGAAAGGTTTCTTTCCAGAAAGAAACTTTTCCCATTACGTGCTCAACTCGGCAAATATGCGCGGAGCGGGCCTCCGCATACCCATTTTCAGGCGCCATCGCGCGAATGCGGGCCCGCGGCCGACGAAGGAGCTCTGCGTGCCTCAGCCAGAGACCGTTTCCCCCGGCCGACCTGCGACGGAATACCCGCTGTCGTACGGACAGCAACGGCTGTGGTTTCTCCACCGGCTCGATCCAAGCGACTCGGCCTACAACACATCCTATGTTTACAGGTTGAAAGGCCGTCTTGACACGGTCGCGTTGGAGGCCGCGTTCACCGCCGTGGCGGCCCGGCACGAGAGCCTGCGGACCCGGTTCCGGGAGGTGTCCGGAGAGCCGCTGGCGATCGTCGACCCGCCCGCGCCCGTGACGCTGGAGCGGCTGACGGCCGGGGACGAGCAGGAGGCGCTGGGCCTGGTCTCCATGCTCACCAACACGGCCTTCGACCTGTCCGCCGCGCCCCCGTTCCGGGTCGCGCTGATCGGTCTCGGACCCGACGAGCACGTGCTCTGCGTCGTCCTGCACCACATCAACGGCGACGGCTGGTCACTGAACGTGCTCCGCTCCGAGGTGGCCCTCCACTACGGCAGCGGCGGCACCGCCCCGCTGCCCGAGCTGCCCCTCCAGTACGGCGAGCACGCCCGCCGCCGGCACGCGGCGGACTCCGGCCTCCAGTGGTGGGTCGAGCGGCTGACCGGGGTGCCGCCCCTCGAACTGCCCACCGACCGGCCACGTCCCGTCCAGCGCAGCGGCGCCGGCGGCGAGGTGGACTTCCGGATCGACGCCGACCTGGCCGACGCCGTCCGGGACCTGGCCCGCCGCGCCCGCTGCACGCCGTACATGGTGCTGCTCGCCGCCTACCAGGTCCTGCTCGCCCGGCACACCGGCCAGAGCGACTTCTGCGTGGGCACCCCGTCGGCCGGCCGCGACAGCACCGAGCTGGAGACCATGATCGGTTTCCTGTCGACCACGCTGGCCCTCCGCTGCGACCTGTCCGGCGACCCCACCTTCGGCGAGCTGCTCAAGCGCACCAGGCGGGTCGTGCTGGACGCGCTCTCCCGGCAGGACGTCCCCTTCGAACGGCTCGTGGCGGAGCTGGACGTGGAGCGGGACCTCAGCCGCACCCCGCTGTTCGCGACCCTGTTCGCCTTCCACACCCACGGCGAGTGGGTCGACCCGCTGCCCGGCCTGACCGCCACGCCCTTCCCGCACGGCTGGTCCCGGGCCCGGCTCGACCTGTCGGTGGACATCTCCCCCGCCCACGACGGCCACCTGCTCGGCAGCGTGGTCTACAGCACCGACCTGTTCGACCGCGAGAGCGTGGAGCGGATGGTCGCCCGCTTCCAGGAGCTGCTCGCGGCCGCCGTGGCCGACCCCGAGGCGCCGGTGGGCTCGCTGCGGATGCTGCCGGAGGCCGAGCTCGCACTGCTGGAGAAGTGGAACGGGACCGGCGCCGAGCTGCCCGGCGTGACGCTGGTCGACCTGGTGCTGGAGCAGGCCGCCGCGACCCCGGACGCCGTCGCGGTGCAGACCCTGACCCACCCCGGACAGCCGGCCCCGGACGCCGCCGCGGAACCGGCCCCTGCTCACGCCGGCCGGCCGGCCGCCGCCCCCGGCCGCGCCGTGGTGAACACCGTGACCTACGCGGAGCTGGTACGGCGGGCCGCGGAGCTGGCCGGCCGGCTGGGCGCCGCCGGCATCGGCCGTGGCTCGCTGGTCGCGGTCCGGATGGAGCGCGGCGCGGACATGGTCGTCGCGCTGCTGGGCGTGGCGATGAGCGGCGCCGCCTACCTGCCGGTCGACCCCGACTACCCCCAGGCCCGCGTCTCGTACGTGATCGAGGACTCCGCGGCCGCGCTGGTGCTGACCGGCCTCGACGACCTTCCCCCCGCGACCGCCGCGCTCCCGCGGCCCGGCCCCGGCGACACCGCCTACGTCCTGTACACCTCCGGGTCCACCGGGCGCCCGAAGGGCGTGGTGGTGCCGCACCGGGCGCTGACCAACTTCCTGCTGGCGATGCGGGGACTCGTCGGGTCCTCGCCGCGGGACGCGTGGCTGGCGCTGACCTCGCTGTCGTTCGACATCTCCGCCCTGGAGCTGTACCTGCCGCTGGTGACCGGCGGCCGGGTGGTCGTCGCCGACGCCGAGACGGCCCGCGACGGCGCCCGGCTCGCCCGGCTCGTCCGGGACGCGGGCGTGACCCACGTCCAGGCGACGCCGTCGGGGTGGCGGGTCCTGCTCACCGGGGACCTGCCCCGGGTGACGGGCCTGACCGGCGGCGAGCCGCTGCCGGCGCAGCTCGCCCGCGAGCTGCGTCCCCGGGTGGACCGGCTCGTCAACGTCTACGGCCCGACCGAGACCACGATCTGGTCCACGGCCTGGGAGGTCCCCGAGGACCCCGGCGAGATCGTCATCGGCCGCCCGATCGCCAACACCACCGTCCACGTCCTGGACCCCACCGGCGCTCCCGCCCCGATCGGGGTCCCGGGCGAGCTGCTCATCGGCGGCGCGGGAGTCGCGACCGGCTATCTCGGCCGCCCCGCCCTGACCGCCGAGCGCTTCGTCCCCGGCCCCGGCGGCTCCCGCGTCTACCGCACGGGGGACCGCGCCCGGCTGCGGGGCGACGGCGCCCTGGAGTTCCTCGGCCGCACCGACAACCAGGTCAAGCTCCGGGGCCACCGCATCGAGCTCGGCGAGATCGAGGCCGTGCTCGACGCCCATCCCGCCGTACGGCAGGCGGTCGTCGCCGTGCGCGGGGACCGGCTGGTCGCCTTCGCCGTACCGGCTCCGGACGCCCGCGGGCTCCTCGACGAGATCGGCGAGCACGCCAGGCGGGAACTGCCGGGATACATGGTGCCCAGCGTGTTCGTCGAGGTGGAGGCGTTGCCGCTGACGCCGAACGGGAAGATCGACCGCGGCGCGCTGCCGGACGCGGAGGGCGGGTCCCGGCGGGACGCGAGGGCCCCCCGCACTCCGGGCGAGCGGCTGGTCGCACAGGTCTTCGCCGAGGTGCTCGGGGTGGCCGAGGTCGGCGCGGACGACGACTTCTTCACGCTCGGCGGCCACTCGCTGCTGGCGACCATGGTCACCGCGCGGCTGTCGGCGCTGTCCGGCACGGAGGTGCCCGTCCGTGAGGTGTTCCTGCGGCCGACGGTCGCCGCGCTGGCGGAGCTGGTCGGCGACGGCGCGGAGCCCGCCGGCCCCGGAGAAGGACGGGCGGGACACGCCGCCGGGGACGGGACGGACGGGCGGACCGACGGCACCGGGGACGGGCCGGCCGGGCATGCCGCCGGCTCCGGGGACGGGCCGGCGGGACGGGAGGGCCGTCTCGGGGGCGGGCCGGCCGACGGGCCCCGGCCGCGGCCGGCGGGGACCACCGCGCCGCTCTCGGCCGGCCAGGAGCGGCTCTGGTTCCTCAACCGGCTCGACCCGGACGACGCCTCCTACAACATGTGCCTGGTCAGGCGGTTGCGGGGCCCGCTGGACCTGGACGCCCTGGGCAGGGCCCTGGACGGCACGGTGGCCCGCCACGAGAGCCTGCGCACCCGCTTCCCCGAGATGGACGGCGCCCCCGTCGCGGTCGTCGACCCGCCCGGCCCGGTCGCCGTCGACCGGGTGGGCGCCGAGGGCGAGGCCGGGGCCCTGGAGCTCGTCGCGGCGCTGACCAACAGGCCCTTCCCGGACCTGGCCTCCCGGCCGCCCCTGCGGGTCACGCTGGTCGGGATCGGCGAGGACGACCATGTCCTGTGCCTCGTCCTGCACCACATCCTCGGCGACGGCTGGTCGCTCAACCTCGTCTTCGACGAGCTGTCGGATCTCTACTCCGGCCGGGCGGAGCTGCCCCCGGTGCCGCTCCAGTTCGGCGACGTCGCCCGCTGGCAGCGTGAGCGCGACACCGGCGGCCTGCTCGCCTACTGGCGGGACCGGCTCGCCGACCCGACCCCGCTGGAGCTGCCGACCGACCGGCCGCGCACCGCGGGCGCCGCCCGGCGCGGCGACGTGGTGACGGTCCGGCTGAGCTCCGGCGAGGCCGACGCGCTGACCCGGCTGGGCAGGGAGCACGGCGCCACGATGTTCATGGTCCTGCTCGCCGCCTACCAGGTGCTCCTGGCCCGGCACACCGGCCAGAGCGACATCCTGGTCGGCACGGCCACCGCGGGCCGGGACCGGGTCCAGCTCGAACCGGTCGTCGGCTACCTCAGCGACACCCTGGTCCTGCGCGGCGACCTGTCGGGCGACCCCACCTTCGCCGACCTGCTGCGCGAGACCCAGATCGGCGTCCTGGACGCCTTCTCCCACCAGGGCGTCCCGTTCGAGGAGCTGGTGACGGCCCTGCGGACCGAGCGGGACCTCACCCGCACGCCCCTGTTCCAGACGATGATCATCCTGCACACGCAGGACTCCGGGCACGCCCGCGACGCCTTCGCCGGGCTGACCACCACGGCCTTCGAGCACGGCATGCGGCAGGCCAAGCTCGAACTGATGCTGGAGGCCTGGCAGGACGAGCACGAGCTGCTGATCACCCTGGTCTACGACGCCGAGCTGTTCGACCGGGCCACCGTCGAGGGGCTGGCCGGCCGCTTCCGCCTGCTCCTGACCGCGCTGCCCGGGGCCGCCGGCGAGCGGGTCTCCGCCCTCCCACTGCGCACCGGGGACGACGACGCCCTGCTCCGCCGCCTGTCCGAGGGCCCGGCCCAGCCTCCGGCGACCGCCGTGCCGGACCTGTTCGCGGCGGCCGTGCGGCGCACGCCGGACGCGGTGGCCGTCGGGTGCGGGCAGACCCTGCTCACCTACGCCGAGCTGGACGCGCGCGCCGACGGGCTGGCCGCGCTCCTGCAGGCGCGCGGCGTCGCCCCCGGCGACGTGGTCGGCGTCCGCCTGGGCCGGACCCCGGACACCGTCGCCGCGCTGCTGGCCGTCTGGCGGGTCGGAGCCGTCTACCTCCCGCTCGACCCCGACTACCCCGAGGACCGGCTCGCCTTCCTGGTGGCCGACAGCGGGGCCTCCCACGTGCTGGCCGAGGCCGGGCCGTACCAGGGGGTCCCGGAGCCCGCGCCGCGCGACGCCGCCGCCTACGTGATCTACACCTCGGGCTCCACCGGCACGCCCAAGGGCGTCGTGGTCGAGCACGAGGGGCTCGCGGCGCGGGTGACGTGGATGCGTGAGGCGTACGGCCTGGGCCCCGGCGACCGGGTGGTGCAGTTCGCCTCGCTGAGCTTCGACACCCACGCCGAGGAGATCTACCCCACCCTCGCCGCCGGGGCCCGGCTGGAGCTGCTGCCCGACGGCGGCGTCACCCTGCCCGACCACCTGGACCAGGTCACCGTCCTGGACCTGCCGACGGCCTACTGGCACGCGCTGGTCGACCAGATCGACGAGATCGCCTGGCCCCCGACGCTGCGCCTGGTGATCCTGGGCGGCGAGCAGGTCCACGAGGCGGCGGTGGCCCGCTGGCGGGAGCGCTTCGGCGACCGGGTGCGGCTGGTCAACACCTACGGCCCGACCGAGGCCACGATCATCGCCACGGCCGCCGAGCTGGACGGCTCCCCCGGCAGGCCGCCGATCGGCACCCCGATCGGCGGCACCCGGGTCATGGTCCTGGACGGCCACGGCGAGCCCGTGCCGCCGGGCGCGCCGGGCGAGCTGTGCGTGACCGGGGCCGGGGTCGCCCGGGGCTACCTCGGCAGGCCCGCGCTGACCGCGCGGCGCTTCGTCCCCGGCCCCGGCGGTTCACGGATCTACCGGACCGGCGACCGGGCCCGCTGGCGGAGCGACGGGCGGCTGGAGTTCCTCGGCCGCGACGACGACCAGGTCAAGGTCAGAGGCTTCCGGGTCGAGCTGGGTGAGATCGAGGCCAGGATCCTGGCGCATCCCGGCGTCGGCCAGGCGGCGGTGGCCGTACACCAGGAGACCCTGGTCGGCTACGTCGTGGGCGCCGCCACGGGCGAGGAGCTGGGCAGACACCTGGCCGGCGCGCTGCCCGCCTACATGGTCCCGGCGCTCTGGGTCGGCCTCGACGCCCTCCCGCTGACCCGCAGCGGCAAGCTCGACCGGGCCGCGCTGCCCGCGCCCGAGGCCAGGACTGGGGCGGCGACCGCCCCGCGCGGCGACGCCGAGCTGCTGGTGGCCGACGTCTTCGGCGAGGTGCTGGGGATCGGGGAGATCGGCGCCTTCGACGACTTCTTCGCCCTGGGCGGCCACTCGCTGCTGGCCACCCGCGTCATCGCCAGGCTGCGCGCCCTCGTCGAGGTGGACGTGCCGATCCGGACCCTGTTCGCGCGGAGCACCGTGGCCGGTCTCGCGGCGGCGGTGGAGGAGCTGCTGATCGCCGAGCTCGACGGGCTGTCGGAGGAGGAGGCCGCCCGTCTCATGCAAACGCCTCAAGGAGAAGGGGAGCTGGGATGAGTCACCGCGTCGTGGTCAACCACGAGGAGCAGTATTCGATCTGGCCCACCGGCCGGGAGCTACCGGACGGCTGGCGGGAGGAGGGCGCCACCGGGAGCCGGGACGAGTGCCTGGCCCACATCGACCAGGTCTGGACTGACATGCGCCCGCGCAGCGCCAGGGAGGCCGGCGGTGTGTCACGAGTGGATCTGGATCTCCAATGACGACGGCCCGCGGCACACGACAGGAGCCCGCAATGGTGGTTAGGGAACGGCTGGCCGCGATGGTGGCCACGGCGTCGGACGGCGCGGTGACGGCCAAGGAGGCGCTCGCCGCGACGGTCCCGCTGTCGGCGCTGGGGGTCACCTCCCTGGCGCAGATGCGGTTGATCGACGCGGTGGAGACCGAGTTCGGGGTCGAGATCGACCTGTCGGGCGACGGGTTCGACCTGCTGGACGACCTGGACGCGCTGGAGCGCTACATCGCCGGGGCCGGACGCACCGGCTCCTGAACACCTCGCGGACGTGCTCGGCACGTCTCGAACAGGAGAGGCACATGGACATCCGGTTCTCGGGGAGCCGATCGGACACGGCGCCGCTGACCTGGGGGCAGCGGGCCATCTGGGACACGATCCAGAAGACGGCGCCGGACGACCACTACTTCAACTTCGGCCGCGTGCTCGCCGTGCCCAGGCGGGCCCGGCCGCTCACCGTGGAGCGGGCCGCCGCGGCTCTGGGCGCGCTGGTGGAGCGGCACGAGTCGCTGCGGACCAGGCTGGGGGCGGGGCCGTCCCAGGTGCTGGGGACCTCCGGCGCCATCCCGGCCACCGTGTCGGCCGGTGATCCGGACCGGCTGCTGGAGGCGCTGGCGGCCAGGGCCTTCGACTACGGGGACGAGTGGCCGCTCCGGGTCGGCCTCGTGGTCGCCGACGGGGCCGTCACCCACATCGTGCTCGTCTTCTGCCACCTGGCGGCCGACGGCCTCGGCGCCGAGGCGGCGGTCACGGACCTGCGGCTGCTGCTGCTCCGCGGGGCCGTGGCCGGGCCGCCGCCGCCCTCGCCGCTGGACCTGGCCCGCTGGCAGCGGTCGGAGCGGGGGCTGAAGGTCGCCCGGACCGCCGCCGAGCACTGGGAGGACGGCTACCGGCGGATCCCGCCGACCATGTTCGACCGGCCCGTGGCCGTGCCGGAGGGCCCGCCCATCTGGCGGGCGCGGATCGTCTCCCGGGCGATGGACCTGGCCGTCCAGCGGATCGCCGCCGTACACGGCGTGAGCACCTCGACCGTGCTGCTGGCCGGCGCGTCCGTGCTGGTCGGGGCCGTGACCGGGCACGACGTGTGCGCGATGCTGCCGATCGTGGGCAACCGCTTCCGCGGCGACACCGCGAACGCGGTCACCACCCTCTCCCAGGAGGGCCTGTTCGTGCTGGACCTGCGCGGCGGCGCCGCCTTCGCCGACCTGCTGCGGGCGGCCAAGCCGGCCGCGCTGCGCGCCTACCGCTCCGCCTACCACGACCCGGGCGACCGGGACCGGCTGACCGCCCGGATCAGCCGGGAACGGGGCACCGGGATCCACCCCTACTGCTGCTTCAACGACATGCGCTTCATCGACCGGGTGGACGCCTCCCACGACGAGCGGACGGTACGGCAGGCGATGGACGAGACGGCCCTGACCTGGCCGCTCAGCCAGGAGCGGCTCAACTGCCGCTTCTGCCTGCACGTGACCGGCGAGCCCGGCGGGCTGGGCGTCTCGCTGACCGCCGACACCCGCTACCTGCCCCGGCCGGCCATGGAACGCTACCTGCGCGACATGGAGTCGCTGCTGGTGGAGGCGGCGTTCCGCGAGGTGCTGGAGCCGGTGGGATGACGGTCTACGCCTACGCCGAGGCCACCTCCTGCGTCCAGGGCGGCACGCTCGGCTTCCACCTCGCCCGCGCCTCCCGGGCCCCGCTGCGCGGCTCGGTCCTGGTGGAGGACGTCTGCGCGGACACGGCCGTGTTCGACGCGGAGTTCGGCGGGCCGCTGTGGACGCTCGACGTCCCCGCGGACCTGCCGAGCTCGCTCTACCGGGCGGTGTTCACCGCCGACGACGACGTCTCCGAGGTCTACTTCGCGGTGCGGGCCGCCCGCCCGCGCTCCCCGATCCTGCTGTCGATCCCGTTCCCGACCTGGCAGGCGTACAACCGGGCGGGCATCCCCGGCGAGTCCATCTACTGGACCGAGCAGGCCGGCCGGGCCTCGCGGGTCTCCTTCGACCGGCCCGGCGGCGGCCCGCCGCCCGAGCGCTGGGAGGAGGGGATGCTGCGCTGGCTCGGCCCGGCCGGATACGAGGTGGACTACTGCTCGGGGCTGGACCTGCACGACGGCTCGGCGCTCCTGTCGGGCTACCGGCTGCTGGTGGTCAACGGCCACGACGAATACTGGACCGCGGGGATGCGTGACAGCGTCGAGGAGTTCGTCCGCCGGGGCGGCAACCTGGCGGTGTTCTCCGGCAACACCTGCTGGTGGCAGTTCCGGCTGGAGGACGGCGGGCGGACCATGGTCTGCTACCGCGACGCGGTCACCGACCCGATGGCCGCCGTGGAGCCCGGGCTCACCACGGTCGAGTGGTCCAGCGCGCCGGTGAACCGGCCGGAGAACACGCTGACGGGGGTCAGCTTCCGGCGCGGCGCCGGGACCTGGGGTCCGTACATGAAGCTGATGCACGAGGAGTCCTACACCACCCGGTTCCCCGAACACTGGGTCTTCGACGGGACCGGGCTGGGCGAGGGCGACAGGTTCGGCCGGGGCGCCATCGGCTACGAGACCGACGCCTGCGACTTCACCGAGGTGGACGGCGTCCCGGTGGCCACCGGCCGCGACGGCACCCCGCCGTCCTTCGTCGTCCTCGCCACCGCCGACCTGCGCCACTGGCACCGCTACGGCCAGGGCGGCATGGCCACCATGGGCGTCTTCGGCCTCGGCGCCGGGACGGTGTTCACCGCCTCCACCGTGAACTGGGGCAACACCCTGCACGACCCCGCCGTGGACCGGATCACCCGCAACGTGCTGGACCGGCTGTCCCGCCCGTCCGCCAGGTGGGAGGTCATCGGCCCCGAATGCTCCCTGCGGGCGCTGACCGCGTGTGACTCCCAGCTCTACGGCGTGGGCGAGGACGGCTCGCTGTACCGCAGGGAGGTCTCCGGCCAGAACCTGCGCTGGCGCCGGGCGGGCTCCGGCGGCGGCGTCGTCGCCATGGCCACCCCGCGTGAGGCGTCCACCACCAGGCCCATCGGCCTGTACGGCCTGACCGGCGACGGCCGGCTCGTCTACCGCGACTCCGATCTCACCTCCCCCTGGACCGTGCTCGGCCTGGCGCCTTCCGGCGGGGTCGGGCTGGCCCTGGTGGACGGCGACCTGTGGGCCGCCACCGCCGACGGCGGCCTGTGGCGGCTGCCTCCGGAGACCTCCGAGTGGTCCCTGGTCGGCGGCGGCACCGACGCCACCGCGCTCACCTCCATGAACGGCCGCCTCTACATCGCCGACGCGGCGGGCCGCGTCCGCACGCGCCTGCCGGTGGCGGCGCCCGCCGAGTGGAGCGACCTGTGCGAGGCGGGCGGCTGCACCGTCCTCACCGCCCACGCCGGCCGGCTGATCGGCACCGCCCCGGGCCACCCCCTCCGCTGGCGCGTCCCGGTCCCCGACCTGTAGCGGAAGGCGCGGCTCAAGGTCCGGAAGGCGGGGCCCAGCACCCGGCGGGGGCCAGGGCCCGGAGGGAGGGCGCGGCTCGGCAGCTCAGAGGGAGGTGGGGCCGTACACGGCGGAGGCGGCCCCGGTGGTCATGGCCCAGTAGCGGTCGCCGTAGGACCAGTGCCACCACTCGGTGGGGTAGTTGACCAGGCCGGCCGTCGTCAGGGCGGCGCCGAGGAGCCGGCGGTGGTGGCGGGCCTCGGACGACAGGCCGGGGGCGTCGGTGTAGCAGGCGCCCCCGCTCTGCTCGGGGGTGGCGTTGAGCGGGGTGCCCATGTCGAGCTCGTCCCCGTCGTCGGTGCACAGGGTCAGGTCCACCGCAGCTCCCGCGGTGTGCGGGGCGACCTCGACCGGCGAGACGTAGCGGCTCGCCGCCACGCAGATCTCCTCGGGCGACATCTCCGGGAAGACCACCCGCAGCTCCGCCGAGTATTCCTCGAAGATCCGCTGCTGCATCACCAGCGGCCGGTAGCCCTCCACGACCAGCAGCCGGTAGCCCGGCGGGAGCTGCGCCTGCGCGCCCTCCAGCCGGGTCAGCAGCCCCTGCCGCAGGTGGGCGAAGGCCCCCTCGGAGTCGGCCAGCCGCCTGTCCACCCGCAGCCGTCCGCGCACGTCGGCCAGCCGCTCCCCGGACTCTTCGACGGGGATCGCGGCGACCCGGGGGTCGGAGATCAGCACGATGTCTCGCATAGCGGTAATTCTCACACCGTTTGCGAGAATACCTGTTCGCGGGCCTGCTCCAGGGCCGAGACCAGGGCGCCGCGCAGCACCGGGTTGCCCTGGACCCGCGTCGTCACGACCCTCGGCTGGCTGGGGCAGACCCTGGCCACGGCCTCCTCGACCCTGGCCGCGAGCGCGCTCCCGCCGGCCCGGCCGACGTCGCCGCCGAGCACGATCAGCGCGGGGTCCAGGACCACGGCCACCGCCGCCACGCCGACCGCGAGCCGCCCGGCCAGCTCGTCGAGGAAGCCGTCCGATCCGCCGGCGACGGCCATACGGACGTGGTCGCCGGGTGAGTCGCCGGCGACGCCGTGCGCGCCCGCCAGGCCGGCCACGGCGTCGCCGCCGACCAGGCGCTGGAACGAGCCGGACTGGGGTTCGCCCACGTCGGTGGGGAGCGGCTCCCCGGGGACCGGGAGCCAGCCGATCTCCCCCGCGCCGCCGGTGAAGCCGCGGTGCAGGCGCCCGCCGAGCATGACTCCCAGTCCCTGGCCGACTCCCGCCCACACGAGCACGAAGTCGTCCATGTCCTGCGCCGCGCCGTGGCAGCGCTCGGCCAGCGCGGCCAGGTTCACGTCGTTCTCGATCGTCACGGGGACGTTGAGGTCGTGGCGGAGCCCGGCGAGCACGCCCTCGTGCCAGGAGGGCAGGTCGAAGGAGAAGCGGACGTCGCCGGTCCGGGGGTCGACGACGCCCCGGGTGCCGATCACGAAGGCGCGCAGGCCGGTCATCGGGATGCCCGCCGACGCGCACGCCTTCTCCACGGCGCCGTGCACGAGCCGGACCGGGTCGTCGTGGCCGTTGGGGTCCACCGAGATCTCGGCGACGGTCTCGCCGGTGATGTCGGCCACCCCGGCGCTGATCCGGTCCGGCAGCACGTCGAGTCCCACGACGTAGGCGCACGAGGGCACGACGCCGTACAGGGCGGCGTTGGGCCCGCGCCCGCCGGCCTGCTCGCCGACCACGGCGACGAGGTCGCGGTCCTCCAGCCTGGCCAGCAGCTGGCCCGCCGTCACCTTGGAGAGACCCGTGTGTTCTCCCAGCTCAGCCCGGGTGAGCGGGCCGCTGGACAGCAGGAGCTCCAGCGCCGCGCGGTCATTGAGCTGGCGCAGCAGCCGGGGCGTCCCCGGGCGTCTGGACAAGATCTGCTCCCCCCGTCACGATCCGCTAACGATCGTTTCTTTTAAGAAAGTTTCTTGTTAGTTTAACCGTAGTCAGCCCGCAGGCAAGAGTGACAGCAGGCTGCGGGATGTCAGAGCGCCGACCGTGAGGAGGCGCCTTCGACCAGGTGTGGCGGGGCATGGGGACCGCGCCGGCACCCGAAGCGCGACCCCGACGCGAAGCCGGGAAGGGAGAACCCCGAAGTGAAAATCACGAAGATCGCGGTTACGACTGCTACCACCGCCGCCCTGGCCCTGGGCCTCGCCGCGTGTGGCTCCGCCAGCGAGCCCGCCAAGAGCGCCGACCCGCAGGCCGGCGCCTCCACCGCGGCCTCCGGCCCGAAGTACGCCGGCCAGACCCTGACCGTGTGGCGTCTCGGTGACAGCAACCCGGCCGCCCAGAAATACATGGACGACCTGAACGCGGCCTTCGAGAAGGAGTCCGGCGCCAAGATCAAGCTTGAGTGGATCCCGTGGCCCCAGGTGAACGACAAGTTCACCGCCGCCGCCGCGGGCGGCGCCGGCCCGGACGTCACCGAGATCGGCAACGACCAGGTACCGCTCTGGCAGAGCCAGGAGGCCCTCGCCCCGGTCACCCCGCTGGCCGAGGCCGGCGACCAGGCCGAGATCCCGAAGAACCTGCTCGGCCTGGAGACCATCGACAACGAGGTCTACGCCCTGCCCTGGGGCGCCGGCTCCCGCGCGGTGCTCTACCGCAAGGACTGGTTCAAGGAGCTCGACATCGAGGTCCCCAAGACCTGGGACGAGCTGGTCGCCGCGGCCAAGAAGATCCAGGCGGAGAAGGGCAAGGACGTCGACGGCTTCGCCTTCAACGGCGGCTCCGACGCCAACCACCTGCTCGGCGCGTTCGCCTGGTCCGAGGGCGGCGAGTACGCCCTCAAGGAGGGCGACAAGTGGGTCGGCAAGGTGACCGACCCCAAGTTCAAGGCCGGCTTCGCCACCTACACGGGCCTGGTCACCGACGGCCTGTCCGGTAAGTCGCGTCTCACCCAGAACACTGTGGACATCCGCAAGCGCTTCGCCAACAACAAGGTCGGCATGTACCTGACCGCCGGCTGGGACCTGCCCGGCATCGAGGTGGACAGCAAGGGCAAGCTGAAGGCCGACAAGCTGGCCTTCTTCCCGCTGCCGGCCAAGTCCGGCGGCGAGGCCCCGTCCTTCTTCGGCGGCAACGACATCGCCATCTGGGACAGCGCCAAGAACAAGGAACTCGCGGCCGAATATCTGAAGATGGCCACCAACAAGGAGTGGGCGGGCCGTTACGCCACCGAGGGCGGCCTGCTGCCGATCTACCCCGAGGCGCTGGCGAAGCTGAGCTCGGACCCGGCGCTGGCCCCGTTCGCGGCGGCCTTCGCCAAGGCCAAGGCCTTCCCGGCCGACTCCAACTGGACCGAGGCCAACGAGACCAAGGCCGTGCTGCAGAACGCCGCGCGCTCCGTCATCGAGGGCAAGGCCACCGCTGACGAGGCGCTCAGCAAGGCCAACGGGGAAATCGAAGAGATCCTGAACCAGTAGTCACATGACGAACACGTCTACGATCGCCCGGGGCGGGGGCAACCCCCCCGCCCCGGGGCGGCGCCGTCACAGCCCGCAGCGCCCCGCCAAGGCCAGCGGGCTCCCTCCGTGGGTCATCCCGTACGTCCTGCTCGTACCCGGCCTCGTGGTGATCGCCGGACTGCTGCTCTACCCGCTGTTCCAGATGATCGTCATCTCGTTCCAGAAGGTGGGCATCCCCCAGATCAACGGCAAGAAGCCGGCCGACTGGGTGGGCTGGGACAACTACACCAAGGTCCTGGACAACGAGATCTTCTGGTCCTCGCTCCGCAACACCGTCGTGTTCGCCGCCATCACGGTGACCCTGACGCTGGTCCTCGGGACCGCGGTGGGCACGCTGCTCAACAAACTCGGCAAGAAGATGTCCACGTTCGTGGTCGTCGGCATCATGTCCGCCTGGGCGGTACCGCCGGTCGCCCAGGGCGTCATCTGGCGCTGGCTCTTCGACGCCGACGCCGGAATGATCAACTGGGTGCTCAACCTGCTCCCGGACTGGCTGTCCAGCCTGCTGTTCGGGCGGTCCGACTGGACCGGCGAGCCCTGGCTCAACGACGCGGTCACCATCTACCTCGTGCTGATCGTCTGCGTGGTCTGGGCCTCGTTCCCGTTCATCGCGGTGTCGGTGCTGGCCGGTCTCAAGGGCATCCCCACCGAGCTCTATGAAGCGGCCAGGGTCGACGGCTCCGGCCCCTGGCGGACCTTCAGGAAGATCACCCTGCCGCTGCTCAAGCCGGTGTTCTCGGTGCTGACGATCCTGTCCATCATCTGGAACTTCAAGGTCTTCAGCCAGCTCTACGTGCTGATGAACGGTCCGACCAACCGTGAGGCGTTCAACCTGTCCATGTTCTCCTTCGCCGAGGCCTTCCGCAGCCCGCCGAAGATGGGCACCGGTGCGGCGATCGCGGTGGTCCTCACCCTGCTGCTGCTGGTCGTCACCGCCGTCTACGTCCGGCAGATCGTGAAGACGGAGGAGATGTGATGACTCCGATCGCACGCAAGCGCCTCACGAAGGCCGCGCTCAACACCGCCGGCGTCCTGGTCTTCATATTCGCGGTCTTCCCCGTCTACTGGATGGTCTCGACCTCCTTCAAGACCAACGACCAGATCTTCACGACGGACTTCATCCCGTTCCCCACGGAGTTCACCCTCGAACACCTGGACCGGATCCTCACCGAGGGCGTGGCCGGCAACTCCATCTGGCTCTACATGCGCAACAGCGCGATCGTGGCCCTGGGGACCGTGCTCATCGGCGCCGTCTTCGCGCTGCTGGCGGCCACCGCCATCGCCCGCTTCAGGTTCAGGGGCCGCGCCGGCTTCCTGGTCCTGCTGCTCATCGTCCAGATGATCCCGGCCGAGGCCCTGCTCATCCCGCTCTTCCTCAACGTCAAGCGGCTCGGCCTCTACGACCAGCTGCTGGGCCTGATCGTCATCAACGTCGGCCTGACCCTCCCCTTCGGCATCTGGATGCTGCGCACGTTCGTCGCCGCGGTGCCCAAGTCCCTGGAGGAGGCCGCCTGGATCGACGGCGCCAGCCGGTTCACGACCTTCTGGAAGGTCCTGTTCCCGCTGGTGGCCCCCGGCCTGGTGGCGACGAGCATCTTCTCGTTCATCACCGCCTGGAACGAGCTGATCTTCGCGCTCATCCTGATGTCGGACTCCTCGGGCTACACGATGCCCGTCGCGCTGCAGTTCTTCTTCGGGCAGCGGGGCACCGACTGGGGCGCCATCATGGCCGGCTCCACGATGATGACGATCCCCGTCGTCGTCTTCTTCCTCCTGGTGCAGCGACGGATGGTCACCGGCCTCGTCTCGGGCGCCGTCAAGGGCTAACCCCTCCTGGGGCTGGTACGGCTCCGCACCCACAAGGCGCGAGCCGTACCAGCCCTGTCTCATATTCGACACCCCCTAACCTCAGGTAAGGAATCAGGTAGCGCCATGTCTGAGCTCATCGCGGACTCCAGCGATCAGGGGCTGCGTCGTCTCGCGGCCGGCACGTTGCTCGTCGCCTTCCAGGGCACCACCGCCCCTGAATGGGTGCTCCGGGACCTGCAGAACGGTCTCGGCGGCGTCACCCTCTTCGGTTTCAACGTCGCGGACCCCGCCCAGCTGTCCGGGCTGACCGCCCGCCTGCGCGAGACCGGCGACCCGGTCATCTCACTGGACGAGGAGGGCGGCGACGTCACCCGCCTCGACTACCACGTGGGCAGCCCCTACCCCGGCAACGCCGCCCTCGGCGCCGTCGACGACGTCGAGCTGACCCGGCGCGTCTACCGCTCCATCGGCGACGACCTGGCCCGGTGCGGCGTCAACCTCGACATGGCGCCGTCCGCCGACGTGAACACCGCCGACGACAACCCGGTGATCGGCACCCGCTCGTTCGGGCCGGACACCGCGCTGGTCGCCCGGCACACCGTCGCCGCGGTCCACGGCCTCCAGGCGGCCGGCGTGGCCGCCTGCGTCAAGCACTTCCCCGGCCACGGCGCCACCCGCCAGGACTCCCACCTGGAGGTCCCGCTCGTCGATGCCTCCCTCGAACTGCTGCGGGAGCGCGAGCTCGTGCCCTTCCGCGCCGCGATCGACGCCGGGACCAGGTCCATCATGACCGCGCACGTCCGCGTCCCGGCCCTGACCGGCACCGCCCCGGCCACGCTGTCGACCGCCGCCCTGACCGGCCTGCTCCGCGGTGAGCTGGGCTACGACGGCGTGATCGTCTCCGACGCCCTCGACATGAAGGCCGTCACCGACGCCTACGGCCTGGCCGGCGGCTCGGTGCTCTCCCTGGCCGCCGGGGCCGACCTGCTCTGCCTCGGCCCGCAGCCGACCGAGGAGGACGTCCACCGGATCATCGCCGAGATCGTCGCCGCGGTCGGGGACGGCCGGCTGCCGCGGGCCCGGCTGGAGGCGGCGGCCGAGCGGGTGGAGCGCCTGCGCGCCTGGTTCGGCATGCCCCGCGCGGCTCAGGTGGAGGAGAACCTGATCGGCCTGGCCGCCGCCCGCCGCGCGGTCAGCCTCACCGGCTCGGCGTCCCCACTGGTCGACCCGCTGGTGGTGGAGGTGGACACCCCGCCGACCATCGCCGTCGGCGACGTCCCGTGGGGGTTCGCGCCCCTGCTGCCGCAGGCGGAGATCCTCCGGGTCAAGCCCGAGGCCGCGGACGTCCCGGGCATCCTGGAGCGTGCCATCGGCCGCTCCCTGGTCGTCGTGGTCAAGGACGCCCACCGCTACGAGTCCAGCAAGTCGGTGGTCTCCGCGCTGCTGAGCGCCCGCCCCGACGCCACGGTGGTCGAGATGGGCCTGCCGATCTGGCGGCCCGAGGGCGTCACCTATCTCGCCACGTACGGCGCCGCCCGCGCCAACGCCCAGGCCGCCGCCGAGCTGCTCGGCGTCTGACCCTCCGGTCACATGCCGGTACGGCCCGCACCCGGGAGGACCCCCCCGGGCGCGGGCCGTACTGTTGCGCGGTCAGGTCGCGGCCAGCAGGCCGTGGTGGCGGGCGGCCGCCTGGATCTCCTCCCTGAGCGCGGCGGGCGGGCGGTGGCCGAACCGCTCCAGGTAGGCGGCCAGGTGTGCGGGGTCCTCGCGCAGGAACGGGAAGTCGGTGGCGACCATGTGCCGGACCGCCAGCAGCGGGACCGGGCTGCCCAGCGGCCGGAACCCGGGGTTCCAGAGCCCGGCCTTGGGCGGCGGGCCGGGGTAGAACTCCCCGATCATCAGCCCCTCGGAGACGTAACGCGACTTGAGCGTCTCCTGGGCGGCGTCGATCACCTCGGCCGCCCCGGCCTCGGGCAGGTCGGGGAAGAGCACCAGGATGGTCCGGTACTGCGGGGACACCCCGGGCGGCGAGACCAGCCGGAGGAACCAGTCCCGGTAGCCGTCGAGCGCCTCGGCCGCCTCGGCGCCGTCCGGCGTTCCGGGATGGACGCCCAGGTAGAAGGTGCCCCGCTCCAGCGACGTCTGGGCGTACGGGCAGACCGGCCCCTTCCTGCCGAGGTCGCCGTGGGGACGGCACAGATACTCCCGCGCCCAGGCGACGATCTCCCCGAGGGCCGCGCCGTACCGCCTGACCAGCTCGTGGCCGCCGTCCAGGTCGGAGGTCTCGACCAGCAGGCGGGTGGGGTCCGCGGGATCGGTCAGCATCGTGCTCCGCCCTTCCGGGTGCTCCGCCGTACGGCGGCCAGCGCCGCGGCGCCCGCCGCGGTCCCGGCCCAGCGCAGGATCGCGTCCTGGCGCCGGGCGCGGGTGAGGGCGTCCGCGTACGGGATGGTCGTGTGCGAGATCATCGTGTAGAGCGGGACCCAGCGGCCGGGCAGCAGCCGGGCGAGCAGCAGGTCCGCCTTCTTGCGCGCGAGGTGGAGCGGGGAGCGGAGCCGCTCGCGCAGCTCCACGAAGTTCTGCCTGGACAGCTCGTCCAGCACGTCGGTGTGCGGCTTGCGCAGGCGCTGGTACTCGGCGAAGGCCCTGCCGAGGTCATCGGGGTGGGCGCCGACGCAGCGGTCGAGGACCGTGCAGTCCTCCAGCGCCGCGTTCATGCCCTGGCCGTAGAAGGGGTAGACCGCGTGACAGGCGTCGCCGATGAGGGCGACCCTGTCCCGGTAGTGCCAGAGCGAGGTGCGGATCGACACCAGATGCCCGACGGGATGCTCGGCGTACTCCTTGGCCAGATGAGGCATGAGCTCGATCGCGTCGGGGAAGCGCTCCCGGAAGAACGCCTCCGGGTCGGCGATCTCCGCGAACCGTCCGGCCGGCAGGAAGAGCGTGCCGGTGAGGGAGTTGTCCCGGTTGGGGTGGGCCACGATGAGGGCGTCCTGGCCGGGCCATACGTGCAGGGCCTCCAGCCTGGCCCTGGCCGACCCGTCGTCGGCGGCGGGGATCGTCAGCTCCTTGTACCCCCACTCCAGGAACTCCTGGTGGTGGTCCACCCTGAGCCCCTGCTGCATATGGGCGCGGACCTGCGAGAACGCGCCGTCCGCGCCGATCACCGCGGTGCCGGGGACGGTGAGCGCGGCCCCGGTGTCCTCCTCGGTGAGACGGACGACCGCCGCCTCGCGGTCGAGGCCGACCAGCCGGTGCCGGAAGTGGAAGCTCACCCCGGGCAGGGTCTCGGCGTGGTCGATCAGCGTGGTGATCAGGTCTCGGCGCAGCACCGAGTGGAGGATCTCCCCCTCGTGCGCGCCGTAGGGCTGGAACGGCGCCCCACCGCCGGGCAGGTGGATGGCCCGGCCCCGCATCGGCACGGTGAGCGGCCACAACGTCTCCATCAGCCCGATGCCGTCGAGCGCCTTGATCCCCCGGGCGGACAGGCCGAGGTTGATCGACCTGCTCTCGTCCTCGTCGAGCAGGCGGGGATCGGCCCGCCGCTCGTAGACGTCCACCTGGAAGCCGCGCCCGGCGAGGTGACAGGCCAGCAGCGTCCCCGCCGGGCCGGCCCCGACGATAACGATCCGGCGCCTCATCCGTCCTCCCCACGGGTCCGGGCCGCGTCCGCCCCGGACCGCAGGGCCCGCTCCGCCCCTGAGTCCGGGGTCCGCTCCGCCCCGGGCAGGCGGGCGACGAGCAGTTCGCTGGGGCCGTCGATCGCGTGCCGCTCGATCCGGCCGAACCCGGCCTCGGCCAGCCATCCGGCGACCTCGTCGAAGGAGTAGATCCGGCCGCCCTGGGTGACGGCGAGGTTGAGGCTGAAGGCCCGGGTGAACGCCTCGGCCACCGGTGGCGTGCCCTCGGGCAGATCCGCGAAGGACTCCAGGACCAGCACCGTGCCGCCGGGACGCAGCGCGGCGGCGACCCGCGCCAGCAGCGCGCGGTTGCCCGGCCCGTCGAAGCCGTGGCAGAGGTTGAACAGCAGCGCCGTGTCGTGCCCGGCGCCGAGGTCGGCCCCGGCCACGTCGCCCGGGACCGCCGTGACGCGACCGCCCAGCCCGGCCCGCTCGATCCTGGCCCGGCCGCCCCGCAGCGCCTCCGGCAGGTCCACGATCGTCGCGGTGAGCCGGGGATGGGCCTGGCAGAAGGCGATGCTGTAGCGGGCGTGGCCGCCGCCGACGTCGAGCAGCCGCTCCCCCGGGTCGGGCGCGGCCGCGGCGACCAGCGGCGCGAGCCCGGTGGCCATCCCGTCCAGCATGGCCTGGAACTCGCGCAGCGTCTGCGGCCGGCTCTCCAGCCATCCGTAGAAGTCGGCCTGGGGCCGGCCGGTGCGGACGGTCTCCTCCAGCCCGTCCCAGAGCTCGCCCAGCAGGTCCTGCCAGAAGGCCAGCGCCGGGGCGTAGCTCCACGGGCTCCGCCGGTCCAGCGCGGCCGCCATCGGGCTGGCGGCGTAGCGCCGGTCGGGCAGCCGGTCGAGGTAGCCGAAGGAGACGAGCGCGTCCAGCAGGACGGGCAGGGCGCCGGCGTCCGTGCCCGTCCCGGCCGCCAGCTCGGTCACGGGCAGCGGCCCGTCCAGGAGCGCCTCGAAGACCCCCAGCCGCTGGGCGGCGCCGGCCGCCCGGAACGCCATCGTCCCGATCAGATCGAGATGTGGCCCGGGTGCCTGGTCACGGAGTTCGTCAGGGTCGAGATACAACGGCATCGCTGTCTCCTTGCGCGATGTGAACGCCTTGCGCGACGTCGGGGTGCTCGGTCTCGGCCTCCGGACCCGCGCCCCCGTCCGGCCCCGGGGGGCGGGCGGTGGCGGCGTCGTCGTCCGGCGGTGAACGTGCGGGATCGGTCTCGGCGGGGACGGGCTCCGGCGGGTGCACGTCCTCGGCGTCGGGGAGCTCGGACTCCACGTTGCGGAACCGGGGCCGGAGGTAGGCGAGCGGGGCGAGCAGGAGCAGGCCCAGCCCGGTGAGGAGGAAGACGGCCGCCAGACCCCGGCCGGTGCCGGTGCCGATCACGCTGCCGAGGGTGCCGGCGAGCGCCCCGTCGGGGGCCATCATCGGTTCGAGGACGTGGTCGGCGAGGGGGCCGGCGGCCAGGTAGGTCAGGACGGTGGCGGCCTGGGTGAGCGTGCGGGCCGTGCTGAGGACGCGGCCCAGCGCCGCCGGGTCCGTCTTGAGCTGCAGCACGGTCATCCCGACGCCCTGCACGAACGGGAGCGTGAACAGGAACGCCGGCGCCACCACCGCGATCAACCACGGCGACGGGGCGAGGCTGTGCAGGGTCAGCAGCACCCCGCCGAGGGCCACCGACACCGCGATGCCGCGCATCCGGCGCCGGGGTCCGCCCCAGGCGCTCAGCACGAGCCCCCCGGCGAAGACGCCCGCGCCGCCGGCGAACATCAGCGCGCCCAGCACCGCGGGCGACCCGAACGACAGGATCAGCGGCTGGACCAGCACCCCGGACATCCCGAAGAACAGGTTGTAGGCCGCCAGCACCATGACGAGCTGGAACAGTCCGGGCCTGGCCCGCAGGTGCCGCCAGCCGTGGAGTAGGTCCCGGCGGAGCGGCTCGGGCGGGGTGGCGGCGCCCGGCCGGGTGACCTCCGGCGGCAGCCGTACGGCGAACATGACCACCCGGGTGACCAGGAACGTCGCCAGGTCGACCACGACCACGCCGGTGACCCCGACCGTCACCAGCAGCGTCCCCGCCAGCAGCGGGGCGGCGATCTTGACCGAGTCGGCCACCTGCATCAGACCGTTGGCCCGGCCGAGGTGCCGCTGCGGCATGATCAGCGGCATCATCGAGTGGTAGGCGGCCATGTGGAAGGTGCCGAAGACCGAACCGGCCACCGTGATCGCGTAGACGTGCCAGACCTCCAGCGCGCCGGAGGCCAGCAGCACCGCCAGCACCCCGGTCACCGCGGCGGCCCCGGCGTCGGCCGCCATCAGCAGCCGCCGGCGGTCCCACCGGTCGGCCGCCGCCCCGGCCACCGGCGACAGCAGCACCTCGGGCAGGACCGCGCAGAGCATG
Organism: Streptosporangium sp. NPDC048886; assembly: GCF_055586905.1. NCBI lineage: Bacteria > Bacillati > Actinomycetota > Actinomycetes > Streptosporangiales > Streptosporangiaceae > Streptosporangium > Streptosporangium sp. NPDC048886. The sequence goes on along the minus strand of NZ_JBVJHH010000001.1, from coordinate 260,823 downwards.
ATCAGCACGAACTCGGTGGCCGAGCCGTTCTTCTGGTAGACCCAGACGCCCAGCACGAACCCGGTCAGGCTCGACCCGATGATGGACAGGAGCTGCGCCGCCCAGATCACTACGAACCGGCGGATCCCATCACGCACGGCGGGCCCCCGCGAGGACTCCGGCGCCGATGTAGTGGTCGAGATACCGGCCGAGCAGGGCGCCGTCGGCGGGCGGGCAGACGAGCCCCGCCCCGGCGAGCGTCTCCTCGGTGGCCGAACAGTCGAAGGACGGCCCGCCGGGCCCCTCGTGGTCGGCGACGAACGCCGGGTAGAGGGCGATCGGCAGGTCGTCCCCGACCGCCAGCCGGTCGCGGACCAGCCGACGCCACCGCCCGCCGGGCACGAGCCGCACCGGGAAACCCCGCTCGCGCAGGCCCTCGGCCAGCTCCGCCGAGTCCAGGACGCGCGGATTGTAGTAGTGGAAGTCCCCGGTGGCGCGGCTCCGGGCCAGGTGCACGATCGCCGCGGCGACGTGGTCGACCGGTGCCATGTCGAGCCGTTCCCCGTCGGGCACCGAGCCCAGGAGCGCGCAGGTGGCGAAGAGTCTGCCGAGGAAGTCGCCGGGCGCGGACCGGCCGGTGCGGCTGTCGGCGGAGACGCGGGCGGGCCGGTGGATCGCGATCGGGAGCCCGGTCCGCCGGGCGGCGCTGGCCAGCCGGTCGGCCACCCATTTGCTCTGGTCGTAGCCGAGGTGGAGCAGGTCCGGGTCGGGCAGCGGGTCGCCCTCCCTGACCGTGCGCTCGCCCGGGGTCAGGTGGACGCCGAGCGTCGAGACCAGGTGGACCGGGGTGGTGATCCGGCCGCGCGCCGCCAGGCGCAGGATCTCCAGGACGCCGTCCACGTTGGCCGCCCGCAGCCGCCGGTAGGGCAGGGCGAAGTTGACCAGGGCGCCGTTGTGCACGATGAGGTCGGCCGAGTCGGCCAGCTCGGCGGAGCGTCCGGGCGGCAGGCCGAGCCCGGGGGCGCCGAGGTCGCCGCGCTCCGGGACGATCCGGCCGGCGAAGCGGTCCTCCCAGAGGCCGTGGCGTTCAAGGTTGCCGCGCAGCCGCCCGGCCGGATCGTCGCCCCTGACCAGGCAGTGGATCTCGGCCTCGGTGGCGCGCAGCAGACCGGCCAGGAGGTAGGCGCCGAGGAACCCGGAGGCGCCGGTGAGCAGCACCCGTCCCGGCGGCCCGTCCGGGACCGGCGCGCCGGTGCGGGCGATGTCGCCGGGCAGGACCGCCTCGGCGCGCAGGTCCACCGCCTCGTCCGGCCGGCCGTCCACGACGGCGGCCAGCTCGGCTAGGTCCGCGGTGGCGAACAGCGCGGTCATCGGGACCGTGACCCCCAGCCCGGCGGCGATCCCGGAGACGATCCGCGGCGCCAGCAGCGAGTGGCCGCCCAGGTCGAAGAAGTTGTCCCGGCGGCCCGGCTCGACCTTGAGCACCTCGGCCCAGACCGCCGCGAGCGCCCGCTCGGTGCCCTCCCTCGGCGGCTCGTACGGCGGGGCGTCGCCGTCCCGGTCCGGCTCCGGCAGGGCTCGGAAGTCGATCTTCCCGTGCGAGGTGAGGGGCAGGGCCGCGAGCATGACGGCGGCGCCGGGGATCATGTAGCCGGGGAGCCGGTCGGCGAGGAAGGCCCGCAGGGCCGCCGTGGTGAGCGGCTCGCCCACCAGGTAGGCGACCAGCCGCCGGGCCCCGGCGACGACCACGGCCTCGCGGACGCCGGGATGGGCCAGGCAGGCCGCCTCGACCTCGCCCGGCTCGATCCGGTTGCCGTTGACCTTCACCTGCCGGTCGGTCCGGCCGAGGAACTCCAGGTTCCCGCCGGGCCGGACCCTGGCCAGGTCGCCGGTGGCGTACATTCTGGCCCCCGGGCGGGGCGAGAAGGGGTCGGGCAGGAAGCGTCCGGCGGTCAGGCCCGGGCGGCCGAGATAGCCGTGGGCCAGGCACTCGCCGCCGATGTGCACCTCGCCCGGCACGCCGATCGGGGCCGGGTTGCCGTGCCGGTCGAGCACGTAGACGCGGGTGTGCGGCAGCGCGGTCCCGATCGGCAGGTGCGTGGCCGCGCCCAGCTCCGCCCCGTCGACCGTCCGGTAGGCGGTGGCGCAGACGGTCGCCTCGGTGGGGCCGTAGTGGTTGTGGAAGGCGACCCGGCCGCCGGTCAGCCCGGCCCAGGCCCGCAGGCGCTCCAGCGGGACGCCCTCGCCGCCGACCATCATCGTGGTGAGCGGGAACCCCGCGCCGCCGGCCCGCGCTCCGCCGTCACCGGCCTCCTCCAGGTGCTCGACCCACTGCTGCCACAGCGCCGAGGCGGTGTCGACCATGGTGATCGAGTGCTCGGCGCACAGGTCGACGAGCGCGGGCCCGGTGAGCGAGGCGGGGTCCGGGTGCAGCACCAGCGCCGCGCCGCTGATCAGCGCGGGGAAGACGTCTCCGGCCGAGGCGTCGAAGCTGAGCGGCGGGACCATGAGGACCCGCTCCCCCGGCCCGAACCCGTGCAGGTCCCGGAACGACCTGGCCAGGTGGGAGAGCGTGCGATGGCCGACGACCACGCCTTTGGGCCGTCCGGTGGATCCGGAGGTGTAGATCACGTAGGCGGCCTGGTCGGGATGCCTGACGTCCGGCTCCGGGACCGCCGCCCGCTCCGTCGTCCAGAAGGCGAGGTCGGCCCGGGTCACGATCGGCCCGGTGAACCCGGCGAACCCGGCCTGCTCCGCGATCGCCACCGCCGCGCCGGAGTCCGCCAGCAGGTGGGCCAGCCGCTCGGCGGGCTGCGCCGGGTCCAGCGGCACGTAGGCGGCGCCCGCCTTCAGGATGCCCAGCAGCGCCACGACGGCCTCGGGCCCGGCGGCCAGCGCCAGCGCGACCCGCGCGCCCTGGCCGGCCGGCCCGGACGGCGCCGTCCGGGCCAGCAGCAGGCGGAGCCGGTCGGCGACGGCGGTGGCGGCCCGGTCGAGTCCGCCGTAGGTGAGGACCGTGCCGCCGGGACCGCCGGCCGTACCGGGGACGATGACGGCGGGGGCGTGGGGGGTCCGGGCGGCCTGCCGGGCGATCAGGTGGTCGAGCAGCAGCGCCCCGGCCTCCCAGGCGAGCTCCTCGGGGGGCTCGCCGAGGACGGCGGCGAGCTCGCCGGCGGGCAGGATCTCCAGCTCCGACAGGCGACGGCCCGGATCGGCGACGACCGACCGCAGCAACGTCTCGAAGTGGGCGCCCATCCGCTCCACCGTGGACCGGTCGAACAGGTCGGTGCTGTAGGTGAACATGAGCTGGACGTGGGTGGGGTAGACGATCACCTCCAGGGCGAGGTCGAACTTGGCGCCGGTCAGGCCCGACAGCACCGGCTCGGTGCGCAGGCCGTCGAGGGTGAGCGTCCCGCCGTCGGGGTTGCCCAGCATGAGCATCGTCTGGAACAGCGGGGTCCTGGCCGGATCCCGGTCGAGCCGCAGCTCGCCCACCACCCGCTCGAACGGCACCGCGGCGTGGCCGTACACGGTGAAGGCGCGCCGCCGCACCCGCTTGAGCGTCTCGCGGAAGGTGGGGTCGCCCGCCAGGTCCGCGCGCAGGGCGAGGGTGTTGATGAAGATGCCGAAGACCGACTCGTACTCCTCGTGGTCACGGCCCGCGACGGGGGTGCCGACGCAGAAGTCCTCCTGCCCGGTGTAGCGGGACAGCAGCGCCTGGTAGGCGGCCAGGAGGGTCATGAACGGCGTGCACCGCTCGGCCCTGGCCAGCGCGGTGACCTCCTGCCACAGCTCCAGCGGGATCCGGTGGACGGACAGGTCTCCGCCGGTGGTCCGCACGGCGGGGCGCGGCCGGTCGGTGGGCAGCTCCAGCACCGGCACCCCGTCGAGCTCCCGGAGCAGGCCGTCGAGCTCGGCCGGCCGCTCGCGCTGCAGGCGCGCGTAGTCGCGGTACTGCAGGGCGGGGGGCGGCAGCGGCGACGGCAGCCCGGCGGTGAAGGCCGCGTACAGCGCGGCCAGCTCGGCGAACAGCACCTGTTCGATCGACCAGGCGTCCCCGGCGATGTGGTGCACGACCAGCAGGAAGACGTGCTCGCCGGGTCCGGTGCGCAGCAGGGCGGCCCGGAACAGGGGCCCCTCGGCCAGGTCGAAGGGCCGGTTGCTCCGTTCGGCGAGCAGCTCCCGCAGCCGCTCCCCGGCCGTCCCGGCGGGGTGGTCCCCGTCCCCGCCGGTCAGGTCGAGCCGTTCGATCTCCACCGGGGCCGGGTCCAGGACCACCGCGGCGGGGGCGCCGCCGGCCTCGGGGAAGACGGTCCGCAGCGACTCGTGCCTGGCGACGATCTCGCTCAGCGCCCGGGCCAGCGCGCCGGGGTCGAGCGGCCCGATGAGCCGCTCGCAGACGACCATGTTGTAGGTCCCGTCCCCGGGGGTGAGCCGGTCCAGGAACCACAGCCGCTCCTGGGCGTAGGAGAGCGCGCTCACGCGAGCCCCCCTCGCAGCCGCGTGACCTCCTCGGCCAGGCCGGCGATGGTGGGGTTGTCGAAGAAGACGTCGAGGGAGACCTCCACGCCCAGCCTGCGCCGGGTCCTGGCGATGATCTGGGTGATGGTCAGCGAGTGGCCGCCGAGGTCGTAGAGGTCCTCCTCCAGGTCGATGTCGTCGAGCCGGAGGATCTCCTGCCAGATCTCGCGCACCTGGGTGATCACGGGGTCCTCCCGCTCCGGGCTGTCGAGCACGGGGTCCGGGGCCGGAGGGGACAGGTCGGTCACTGGAGCTCCTCGTCGGATTCGTGGTGAGGCGGCGCCGGAAGGTCCGCGACCTTCGCGTACGGCTCGCCGGCGATGGCGCGCAGCAGGGCGCGCAGGTATCCCGCGACGCGGGCCACGTCGTCGTGGCCGATCACCGTGGGGTCGAAGCGGAGGCCGAGGGTGAGGCTCAGGTCGCCGTCCACGGCCTGGACGTGCAGCGTGCGGCGGGCGGCGCCGTTGAAGACCGTCCACTCCACGCCGGTGCCGAGGCCGGGGAAGCTCGGTGCGGGCGCCCTCCTGCGGTAGCTGAGCAGCACGGGGGCGGAGGTCGCCGGCGGTGGCGCGTGCCGGAAGCGGTACAGCTCGCGCAGCTCGGCCCGGACCGCGCGCAGGTGGGCGGGGAGGTCCTCGCCGGGCCCCGGATGCGGGACGAACGGCACCCGCGCGACGAAGTTCCCGATGTGGTGCCGCGTCTGGCCGGTCCGGGTGCCGAGGTCGAGGGCGAGCGGCGAGCCGGTGGCGCCGTAGCGGCGCAGCAGCATGCCCAGCGCGGCCACGAGCAGTTCGAACCTGGTCGCGCCGAGGGCGGTGGCGGCGGCGGCGAAGGCCGCGAACTCCGCTCCGCCGAGCACCATCTCGACGATCTCGCCGGGGCCGGTGCCGGTGCCGCCGGGGCCGGCGCGCAGGCCGGGCAGGACGAGCCCGGCGGGCCGGTGGCCGCGCTCGGCCCAGAACGCCTCGGCGCCGTCGACCGGAGGCCGCTCGCCGTACGGCACGGCCAGCGGGGGCAGCGCGGCCCGCGAGAAGTAGGCGTCGGCCAGGTCGTGGAGCAGGAGGTCCTTGGAGCCGCCGTCGAACACCCGGCCGTGCGCCGTGAAGATCAGCCTGCTGCTCCGGCGTCCCAGCGTGACCAGCGTGAACCGGGCGAGCGGGCCCTGGTCCAGGTCGAACGGGCGGGTGACCTCGGCGGCGACGACCTCCGGACAGCGCCGGGCGGACGCCTCGGCCCGGGCGACCCGGACCGGGCCGAGGACCGGATGCCGCGCGGCGACGGCGGCGCACGCGCCGAGGAGCGCCGGGACGTCCAGGGGGCCGTTCAGGTGGAGCACCAGCGGGATCCCCCGCAGGTCGAAAGAGGCGTGCGACATCCTGTCCGTCTCCCTCGTGGGTGACTTCTCTTCGGGCAGGTGACGGGGGGCATGGGTCACCCCGGACAGACATTTATTAGGAAAGTTTCCTGTCTATTTACGCAACCCGAATGGTACACATGTGGTACGTCTGAAACAAGCGACTCGTGATGAACCGAGCTGGAGGCATTTGATGATCGTTCGCGGCGGGCCGGCGGGTATGAGCCCCGAGCTGGCCGGGCTTGCCGACACCGTCCTGCAACCCGGGTTCGTGGGAGTGGAGGTGCCCGACTGGCTGCGCAGGCGCCTGGCCGAGGGGCTCGGCGGGGTCGCGCTCTACTCCCGGAACATCGTGGACGGCGCGCAGGTCAGAGCGCTGACCGCGGCCCTGCGGGCGGAGAACCCGGACGTGGTGATCGCCACCGACGAGGAGGCGGGCGACGTCACCCGGCTGGAGGCGCTCACCGGCAGCTCCCGGCCGGGCAACCTCGCGCTCGGCGCGGTGGACGACGCCGAGCTGACCGAGGAGGTCGCCCGCGGGATCGGCCACGACATGGCCGAGGCCGGCATCACCCTGAACTACGCCCCCGTGGTCGACGTCAACTCCGACCTGGACAACCCCGTCGTCGGCACCCGCGCGTTCGGCTCCGACCCCTGGCTGGTGGCCCGGCACGCCCGCGCCTGGGTCACCGGCCTGCAGTCGGCCGGGGTGGCCGCCTGCGCCAAGCACTTCCCCGGCCACGGGGCCACCGCCGTGGACTCCCACAACGACCTGCCGACCGTGTCCTACTCCGCCGAGGAGCTCGCCGCCACGACGCTCCCGCCGTACCGGGCCGCCATCGAGGCCGGCGTCCAGGCCGTGATGACCGGCCACCTGCTCGTCCCCGCCTACGACCCCACCGCCCCCGCCACGATGAGCAGCCGCCTCCTCGTCGGGCTGCTGCGCGAGGAGCTCGGCTTCGACGGCCTGATCGTGACCGACGGTGTGGAGATGCCCTCGGTCGCCGAGCGGTACGGCGTGACCGGCGCGGCCGTCCGCGCCCTGGCCGCCGGGGCCGACGCCGTCTGCGTGGGCGGCGAGCGCAAGGGCGCCGGCGTGGTCGGGTTCATGCGCAACGCCATCATGAACGCCGTGATCGACGGCACCCTCCCCGAGGAGCGCCTGGCCGAGGCCGCCGCCCGGGTGCGCCGCCTGGCGGCCTGGTCGGCCGGGCAGCGCCGGGCCTCCTGGGCGACGGGCCGGCCGGCGCCGGCGCCGGCCGGTCTCGCGGCGGCCCGGCGCGCCCTCCGGGTCCACGGCGAGGGCCTGCCGCTGACCTCGGCGCCGCAGGTGATCGAGTTCGTGTCGGAGACGAACATCGCCATCGACCGGGCCACCCCCTGGGGCGTCGCCGCCCCGCTGGCCGCGCTGCTCCCCGGGACGAGCGCCGTACGGCTCGGCGCCGAGGACCCGGACCCGCCGCTGACCGGCGGACGCCCGCTGGTGGTCGTGGTCCGGGACGCCCACCGGCACGCCTGGGTCTCGGCCCGGCTCGACGCGCTGCTGTCCCGGCGGCCCGACGCGGTCGTGGTGGAGATGGGCCTGCCGGGCCCCGCGACGCCCGGCGGCACGCACATCACCACCTACGGCGCGACGAGCGCGTGCGGCCAGGCGGCGGCCGAACTCCTGGCCGGCCGGCCCGCCGGGGTCCCCGCGGCCACACACTGACCCGGCCACCCCGCCGGAGTCCCCGCAGGGGCCCGGCCGCCCGCCGGGGTCCCCGCGGCCCCGCGCCGGAGCGGCCGGGTCACCTCTCGACGGACCCCGCGGGCCAGTGGGCCCGGCCACCGCTCCACGGAGCTCCCGCCGGACCGCGCCGAGCCGGCCCGATCACCCGGCGGCCCCCGCGGACCTACGCCGGAGCGGCCGGGTCACCTCTCGACGGCCCACACCAGCTCGTGCTGGAGCGGCCCGGGCACGGCGAGGAACTCCCCGTAGTCGCAGGCGAGCGGCGCGAGCTGGGAGGCGTAGGCCAGCACGGCGCGCCGTTTGACCGTCCACTCGGCCCCCTCCAGCCGGATCCGCAGCACGGGGCGGATCCGGTGCCGCTCCGCGAGGGCCCGGACCGGCGGCGTGGCGGCCAGTGCCCGATCCGCCGAGGCGGTGCCCCACTCACGCGCCGCGGCGGCGTACGGAAGGTCGGCGTAGACCCACGGCTCCTGGACGCCGGCCTGCCACAGCGCCTCAAGCGCCTGGTCCCGGACCGCCTCGTGGTCGGCGTTGCCGATCCCCATCGGGACCAGCACCCGCGTATCCGCCGTGACGTGCGCGGCGAGGAAGTCCTCCAGCTCCCGCAGCCGGAGCCCGGCCGCCGGGACGTCGGGATGGGCCAGCGCCACCTGGTCCACCCCGAGGATCTCGCACGCGCGGGCGTCCTCCGCTCGCCGCTCCCGCGCCGTCTCCTCGGCGGAGGCGAACCCGCACAGCCGGTCCCATGCCGAGACCTGCCCGCCCGGCACCCCGCCCAGCGCCGTGACGATCACCGCCGGCCCCCCGTCCCGCGCGAGCACTCCCGCCACCGACAGGGCCGCGTCGTCGAAGTGCGGCGAGACCACGACCGTCCGCCGGCTCACCCGGCGGCTCCGGCCCTGGTCAGCACGAGCCCGCGGCTGCCCCGTTTACGCAGGTAGGCCAGGCCGTCGCAGACGGACTCCAGCGTCGGCGGGGCGAGTTCGAGGCGTTCGGCCACCCGCCAGACCGACTGCCCGCGGAGCCACGGCCAGACCAGGTCGTTGAGCCGGCCGCTCTCCAGGGCGATGAGGACGCGGTCGGTCGGCAGGGCGTCGAGCAGCGCCAGGTCCTGGTCGTAGTAGAGCATCTCGATCAGCAGGTACGCCACCGCCGGGCGGTCCCGGCGGGCGGCCAGGTCCTCCAGGCTGTCCGGCGACACCTCCGCCCCGGGCCACCCCGCCACTCCGGAGGCAGCCCCCGCCGGCCCCGCCGTACCCGGGAAGCCCGCGCCCGTCTCCACCGGCCCCGCCGTATCCGGAGCGGAGCCCGCGCCCACCTCCACCCATCCGGCCGTACCGGCACCGGAACCCGCGCCCGCCTCCACCGGCCCCGCCGTATCCGGAGCGGAGCCCGCGCCCGCCTCCACCCCGGTACCGGAGCCCGTGCCCGTCCTCATCCGCCCGACCAGCCGGGCCCGGAATCCGGCGTTGGGCTCGGTGGCGTGGACCGCGTAGCCCTTGCCGGCCAGCCGCCGGGTCAGCTCGCCCTCGCAGGCCCCCACCTCCACGATCGGCCCGTCGTCCGGCGAGCACCACCGGGCGACCCAGGCCGCCGTCGCGTCGAGCCGGTCGGCCTCGTACGCCGACCGGCCGAACTCCCACGGGTCGTCGGCCACCGCGGCGTCGTCGCCCAGGCTGGAGATCAGCGCGTACAGCCGGTTGGCCTGCGTCACATCGGCGGCGAAGAAGCGCTCGACCGCCGGGACCCGGTCGGTGGTGACGAGCCGGTCGGCCACCCTGCTGCGCAGCAGCTCCCCGGCGTGCCGGTTGATGAAGTCGATCTTGATGTCGGCCTCGGCCCCGGTGAGCGCGGCCACCTCGCCGGGGACCGTCTGCAGGAACGGGTTGTCCCCGACCGAATACGTCACGGTCAGGCCGGGGACGGCGCGGGAGACGGTCCAGCCGAACCGGGCCCGGCGGATCCGGTGGTCGGCCGGCGAGTGGGTCCAGACCTCGGCGGGCGGCCCCTCCAGCCAGCCGGCCACCTCCTCCGGGGACGGCAGCGCGGCGGTGTTGCCGCCGGGCTCGACGAAGGGGGCCAGCAGCCGCAGCCGCTCCCGCGGGGACAGCCCCGCCGGCAGGGTCACCCCGGCCCCCGACTGCCCGACGATCACCCGGATGTCCCGATCGGCGTGGCGCCTCAGAACGGACACGAACTCGAGAGCGACGTCCTCGGCATGCAGAACGGCGATGACAACTGCCATAGATCCCCGATCCCTGATCACAGAAGGATGTCTTTTCCATGACATTTCCGCGCCAGCATAGACGATCTTCCCGGCGCCGCAACGGGTGCGGACCGAGAAGGATCGCCCGTCTCATCGGGCTCTCAGGACGCGAAGATCTCCTCCCGCGCCTGCTCCAGAGCGGCGAGGACGGCGCCGCGCAGCACCGGGTTCCCCTCCACCTCGCTGGCCACCACCTGCGGGCGGACCGGGCAGATCCGGGCCACCGCCTCCTCTATCCGGGAGGTCAGCGCACCTCCGCCCGCCTGGCTGACCTCTCCGGCCAGCACCACGAGCCCGGGGTCGAGCACGACCGAGACCGAGGCCACGCCCAGCGCCAGCCGTCCGGCGATCTCATCCAGCAGGGGCTCTCCCCGCCCCCCCGCCTCGACGGCCGCCGCCACGCACTCGGCGGCGCCGCCCCCCTCGAAACCGTGGGTGGCGGCGAGCTCGGCCACCGCCTCCGCGCTGACCAGCGACTGCAGACCGCCCGCCAGCGACGGCAGCCGTCCGGGCACCGCCCGCACGTCGGCGGCCAGCGGCACGCCGGGCACCGGGAGGTAGCCGATCTCGCCCGCGCTGCCGGACCGGCCGCGGTGCAGCCGGCCGCCGAGCACGACGCCGAGGCCGATGCCGCGGCCCACCCAGAGCAGCACGAAGTCGTCGACGCCGCGCGCCGCACCCAGGGTGCGCTCGGCGACGGCGACCAGGTTCACGTCGTTTTCGATCTTGATGTCGCGACGGAGGTCACGGGCGAGCGCCTCGTGGATGCCCTCGTGCCAGCCCGGCAGGTCGAAGGAGAAGCGCACGTCGCCGGTCCGGGGGTCGACCACGCCCGGGGTGCCGATGACGACCGCCCGCAGCTTGGAGAGCGCGACCTTGGCCGACCGGCACGCCTTGACGACCGCGCTGTGCACCAGGGCGACCGGATCGTCGTGTCCGTTCGGCGCGACCGTCACCTCCGCGACGATCTCACCGTGGATATCCGCGATGGCGGTGGTGACGAATTCCGGGCCGACGTCCAGTCCCGCGACATAGGCAGAGGACGGGATAATTCCATAAAGCGCCGCATTCGGCCCTCTCCCGCCGGCCTGCTCTCCCGCCACCTCGACCAGGCCGCGCTCCTCCAGGCGGGCGAGTGTCTGCGACGCCGTCACCTTGGAAAGGCCGGTGAGCTCCCCGATCTGGCCCCGTGTCAGCGGTCCCGAGTCAAGCAACAGCTCCAGCGCGGCCCGGTCGTTGATCTCCCTCAATAGCCTGGGCACGCCAGGACGTCGCTCCATATGCATGCTCTCTTGTTCGCCGTTTCCCCGTCGCTTTTACATTCAGCCAAGAATAGCGGTTCTATTCATTAATAAAGCTTCCTGACAGTTTAGCCCCATAGGGACCTCCCGGGGGCCCCGGGTGCCCGCGCCGCGCCGCCCCCTCCCCGCCCCCCACCCGGATCCCCGCAGGCGCTCTCCGCCCGGATCCCCGCAGGCGCCGGGAAATCGAGGCTTGCGATGCCCGCCCGCCGCGTGGAACACTCCCGGAAACGGTAAAGGTTCTTTTCAGTAAAAGCCCTTCCGCGTGTGCGAGGCAGGTCTCGACATGGACACCATCACCAGGATCGCCGCCGACTACGCGGGGCGACCGACCCGGAGCGGGCCCGTCACCATGGGGCAGGCCAACATGGCGCGCTGCGTGCTCCGCGACCCGCCGCTGCACATGAACTTCCGCGTCACCAAGCGCCTCCCGGCGCAGACGACCTTCGCCACCGTCTCCGAGGCGGTCGGCCGGCTGCTCTCCCGGCACGAGAGCCTCCGGGCCACCATCCACGCCGGCGTCCAGGTCGTGCCCGGTTCGGGTGTCTGCCCCATCGAGGTGCACGGCGCCGGGGCGGACGCCACCGAGCACGACCTGGACGGGCTCGCCGAGGAGGTCGGCCTGCGGATGCAGGGCACCCGCTTCGACGTGGAGGCCGAACTCCCCATCCGGATCGCGGTGATCACCGACCGGGACGCGCCCCGCCGGGTGGTCTTCGTCCTGCCCCACACCTCGGTGGACGCGATCGGCCTGGCCACCGTCATGCGCGAGTGGGAGCGCCTGGTCCGGGGCGACACCGTGCCCGCCCCGTGCCCGACGCAGCCACTCGACCTGGCGGCCGCCGAGGCCACCCCGCTCGCCCAGCGCCGCAGCACGGCGGCGCTACGGCACTGGGAGGCCCAGCTCAGACGGGCGCCGCAGGCCATGTTCGCGGTCTCCGAGGCAGCCGACGCCGGCGCGATCCGCCCGCGGCTCAGGGTCCGTTCGGCCGTGGCGGGCAGCGCGCTGGGCGCCGTCGCGAGCCGCACCGGGGCGAGCCGCTCGGTGGTGACGCTCGCCGCGCTGGGCGTGCTGATCGGCCTGCGCAGCGCGCAGCGGACCTGCGTGATCGCCTCGCTGTCGAGCAACCGGGTCCGCCCCGGGCTGCGCGACTACGTCGGGCCGCTGGCCCAGGACGCGCTGATGGCCGCCGACCTCGACGTCCCCACCTTCGACGAGGCGGTCCGCCGCTTCCGCGCCGCCTCCCTGGCCGGATACCAGCACAGCCGGTTCGACTCCACCGCGCTCTGGGAGGTCATCGAGGCCGTCAACGCCCAGCGGGGGGTGAACTTCGCCCGCGACTGCGTCTTCAACGACATGAGCGGCGTCACCGTGGCCGGCCGGGAGGCTCCGCCCGCCACCGACATCGAGCACGGCTGGCTCCCCGAGTCCTCGCTCCCCGCGCATCTCGCGCTCTGGGCCAACCGGCTGGAGGAGGAGGTGGACCTGACGTTCTGGATCGACCCGCAGGTGATGTCCCGCGAGGAGGCGGAGGGTTTCGGGACCGGACTCGTCAGACTGCTGATCGAGGCGGGAGAGCGGACGATCCCCACCATGGAGATCCCGGCCGTCTCCGGGGTCACGCCCGTCGAGCACGGCCCCGGATGGGTCCACGCCGACTCCTGCTGGGTGAGCCTGGCCGAGGTCGACCGGCTGGTCGGCGAGGCCGTCGGCGGACGGCCACACCGCGTGACCTACGGCGCCGACGGACGGCTGACCTGCCACGTCACCTCCGGGACCCCGGAGGAGATCCACGCCGCCTGTCTCGCCCTGCTGCCGGGCCGCACCTCCGCCATGACACCCCACCACTACGTCGTCCACCGGCCCGCCCCCGGAGAAAGCTGGCTGGACGGGCCCGTGGTGACCGAGGGTGACGGACGCCGGCTCAGTTCCTCCATGACCGCGCGCATAAGCAGTCAATAGCAAGCGGGATAATCGATTACATGCGTCTATCCGCTCGTGTCGACTATGCCCTGCGTGCCGCCGCCGAACTCGCCGCCGCCGGCGACGGACCAACCACTGTGGGTGAGCTGGCCAAAGAGCAGGACATGCCGCCCAAGTATTTGGAGAACATCCTCCTGCAGATGCGCCGGGCCGGCCTGGTCCGCGGCCAGCGCGGCCCCGAGGGCGGTTACGTGCTGGCCCGCCCGGCGACCGAGATCACCCTGGCCGACGTGATCCGCGCCGTGGACGGCCCGCTGGCCAACGTGCGGGGCGAGCGGCCCGAGCATGTCGACTACCGCGGCCCCGCCGAGTCCCTGCAGCAGGTGTGGATCGCGCTGCGGGCCAGCGAGCGGGCGATCCTTGAGGAGGTCACGCTCGAGAACGTGGCCACCGGCGCGCTCCCCGAGCGGGTCCGCCAGCTCGCCGCCGACCCCTCCGCCTGGGACTGAGCGGGCTCCCGTGCCCGAGGGCGACGTCGTCTACCGCGCTGCCGGACGGCTCGGCCGGGCACTCGACGGCCGGATCCTGACCCGCTCCGACTTCCGCGTGCCGCGCCTCGCCACGGCCGACCTCACCGGCCGGACCGTGCTGGAGAACCTCTCGCGCGGCAAACACCTGCTCACCCGGATCGAGGGCGGCCTGACCGTCCACACCCATCTGCGCATGGACGGGAGCTGGCAGATCTCACCCGCCGGCCGCCGCCCGCCCCCGGGCGACGTGGTCCGGCTGGTGCTCGCCAACGCCGAATGGCAGGCGGTGGGCGTACGGCTCGGCGTGGTCGACCTGGTGGCGACCGATGAGGAGCGCCGGCTCGTCGGGCATCTCGGGCCCGATCTGCTGGGGCCGGACTGGGATCCGGCGGAGGCCGTGCGGCGGCTGTCGGAGAGACCGGGGACGGCCATCGGGGAGGCGCTGCTCGATCAGCGCAATCTGGCGGGGATCGGCACCATCTATCGGGCCGAGACGTTGTTCCTCGCGGGGGTCTCGCCGTGGCGGCCGGTGGGGGCGGTCGAGGATGTCGGGAGAGTGGTGACGCTCGCGCAGCGGTTGATGCACGCCAACAGGGAGCGACCTGAACGCGTGACGACGGGCGACCTCCGCCCGGGACGGGGCAGCTGGGTATACGGCAGGGCAGGACGGCCTTGTCTGCGCTGCGGACAACGGATCAGTCGCGGGGAGATGGGGGCGCAGCCGCACGAGCGGCTGGTCTTCTGGTGTCGTCACTGCCAGCCGGGAGAACCGACCGGCTAAGCGGCGACCATGTCGTTGACCTCGGGGAAGACGGATTCCGGAAGGGCGCCGCCGGGCACGGTCTCGGCGATCGGCAGACGCTCCCGTTCGGGGACATCGCCGGCAAGCACCGGGGCGTGCTGGAGCTCGGCCAGCGCGAACTGGTCGGAAACCTCACGGAGCACCTGTGAAAGCGGCACACCGAGGGCACCGCAGATTGACGCGAGTAGCTCAGAAGATGCCTCCTTCTGACCGCGCTCCACCTCGGACAGGTATCCAAGGGAGACACGGGCCAATGTGGACACCTCACGCAGCGTGCGGCTCTGCCGCACGCGCAGCCGCCGCAACACGTCACCGAGCAGCTGACGCAGCAGGACCATCTGTCGCTCCCTCCCCGGCGCGGGCGTCTGCACAACACTCCGCGCGATCGGTTCGTGCCGCCCGTTCTTCGAACTCGACCCTTGGTACATACTCCTCGCCGTCATCATCGCTTGACCTTTACCTCACTCACATCTCCACCGTACCTGTATCGACCAACACCGCGGCAGACCGTGATGAGCATGTTCGCTGGGGACGTAACGCGGTAATCACCCGGAATGTTCCCCCAAGTTCGTCTCGAGCACACCTTGAAGTAGGTCCACAGCCTCGTTCACCGTCGATTGCCGAATTTCCTCACGAGTCCCGTCAAGACGGAGGTCTCGGTGCCATACCCGCCCATCTGGCCCGCTAACAGCCAGATGCACGGTGCCGACCGGCTTGCCGTCCTGCGGGTCGGGACCGGCCACGCCGGTGGCGGCCAGGCCGTACGTGGAGCCGGTGAGCTCGCGCACGCCGACCGCCATCGCCGCGGCGACCCGCGGGTGCACGGCCCCCTCGCGCTCCAGCAGGTCGGCGGGGACCCCCAGCAGGCGGTGTTTGAGGTCGGTGGCGTAGGAGAGGACCCCGCCCACGAAGGCCGCGGACGCCCCGGAGGGGGCGGTGAGCGCGGCGCCGATCAGCCCGGCCGTCAACGACTCGGCCACCGCCACCGTCTCGCCCCGGCGGACGAGCAGGGAGAGCACGTTGGTGGCGGCGAGCAGGCGGTGACTCATCAGGCCCGCGCCCGCTTCGCCACCTGCCGCAGTTTGACCGCGCGGACCACGTAGTCGAGCCCGGTGCCCACGGTCACGACGACCGCCGCGCCCATGACGGCCCAGCGGATCGGCTCGGGCACCTCCGGCCACATGTAGGAGACGATCGCCGCGATCTGGAGCACGGTCTTCACCTTCCCGCCGTAGCTGGCGGGGATGACGCCGTGCCTGATGACGGCGAACCGCAGGAGGGTGACGCCCAGCTCCCTGCCCAGGATCACGGCGGTGACCCACCAGGGCAGCTCGTCCAGGACCGAGAGGCTGATCAGCGCGGCGCCGATCAGGGCCTTGTCGGCGATCGGGTCGGCGATCTTCCCGAAGTCGGTGACCAGTCCGTAGCGGCGGGCCAGCTCGCCGTCGAGCAGGTCGGTGAGCGAGGCGACCAGGAAGACCACCAGGGCCGTGACCCGCCAGCCGGCCCCCGGCAGGAACAGGCAGACCACGAAGAGCGGGACCATCGCCAGCCGTATCACTGTGACGACGTTGGCGATGTTCCACGCGCTCACCTTGGGGCGCGCGGCTGCCGCGGTCGCGTCAGTGCCGGTCTCTGGCGTGTTGGTCATACGCTCTCCCGGCCCGGCGGCGCACTCATGGTGCGACCTTGATGCGGGCGATCAGGTCGACCCCCTCGGAGTCGACCACGACGGCCCGGACGATCTGGCCGGGGACCAGGCCGATGCCCTGGACCGTCACGGACCCGTCGACCTCCGGCCCCTGGTGGGCCGCGCGGCCTTCGTAGCCGCCGTCACCGAGGTCCTCCTCGATGAGGACGTCCACCTCGGTGCCGATCCGCTCCTCGGCCCGCTGGGCCATGAGCTCCTCGGCCAGCTCGGTGAGCGCGGCGACACGGGCGTCGACGACCTCCTGCTCCAGCTTGCCGGGCAGCTCGGCCGCCTCGGTGCCATCCTCGTCGGAGTAGCCGAAGACGCCGATCACGTCGAGCCTGGCCTCCTGGAGGAAGGACGTCAGCTCGCCGAACTCCTCCTCGGTCTCGCCCGGGAAGCCCACGATGAAGTTGGAGCGCACACCCGCCTCGGGGGCGATCGCCCGGACCGCCTCCAGCAGGTCGAGGAAGCGCCTGGGGTCGCCGAAGCGGCGCATCCGGCGCAGCACCGAGCCGCTGGCGTGCTGGAAGGACAGGTCGAAGTAGGGGGCCACGCTCTCGGTCGAGGCGATCATCTCCAGCAGGCCCGGGCGGAGCTCGGCGGGCTGCAGGTAGCTGACCCGCACCCGCTCGATGCCCTCGGTCGCGGCCAGGGAGGGCAGCAGCTTCTCCAGCGCCCGCAGGTCGCCGAAGTCCTTGCCGTATGAGGTGGAGTTCTCGCTGACCAGCACGAGCTCCTTGACGCCCTGCCCGGCCAGCCACGCGGCCTCGCCCAGCAGCTCCTCCGGAGCACGCGAGACGTAGGCGCCGCGGAAGGCCGGGATGGCGCAGAACGTGCAGCGCCGGTCACAGCCGGAGGCCAGCTTCAGCGACGCCACCGGGCCGTCGCCCAGGCGCTTGCGCAGCGGCCGGGGGCCGCTGGCCGGGGCCAGCCCCTCGGGCAGCTCGCCGTGGCCGGGGATGTTGGTCTTGGGCACGGCCGCGCGCTCGACCGGCGAGATGGGCAGCAGGGTCCTGCGGTCACGGGGACTGTGCGGGACCAGCGGCCTGCCCGCCAGCACGTCGTCCAGGCGCGTGCCGATCTGGGTGTAGTCGTCGAAGGAGATGACGGCCGACGCCTCGGGCAGCGCGTCGGCGAGCTGATCGCCGTAGCGCTCGGCCATGCAGCCCGCGGCGACCACCTTGGCCCCGGAGTCGGCCGCGGCGAGCAGCGTGTCGATGGAGTCCTTTTTCGCTGAGTCGATGAAGCCGCAGGTGTTGACGACGATGACATCGGGGTCGTCGTCGCCCACCTGCCAACCGGCAGCCTCAAGACGCGCGGCGAGCTCCTCGGAGTCGACCTCGTTGCGCGCGCAGCCCAGTGTTATCAGCGATGCGGTTCGGCGGGATGACATGGTGAACACTACGGTATCGGGAGTTGGCCACCACCGATGCACCTCCCCCATCACAAGCTCGCTGCGGAGCGGCCACCATCCTGTGGAGAGCGCCGCGGCGGACCGGGCCGCGGACCTAGCGCGGCCGGGGCGCGGGGGCCCCGTAGGAGCGGGTGAGGACCTGCCCGGAAGGGCCGGCGGTGCCGAGGTTCTTCCCGTTCATCCGCACGAGGAAGGCTCCGCCGTCGCCGAAGGTGACCTTCACCCCCTTCTTCGCCTTCCAGACGGAGGTTTTACCCGCCTCCAGCATGCCGGAGAAGAGTTTGCGGCCGCCCGCCTCCGTCACGTCGATCCAGGACGAACGCTCCGCCCTGACCTGGAAGACGACCACCTCGCCCTTCTTGCCGGTCGCCAGCGACGCCGCCTGGCGCGACGGGCTGGGCGCGGCCGATGCGGCCGGCGGCGGCACGGCCGGCACCGCGGCCGGGCGGACCTCCGCCGTGGGGGTGTCCTGGCCGCCCATCATCTTCACCACGCCGAACACCACGACGATGGCCAGCGCGACCGCCATCGCGGTCGTCCAGTTGGGCGAACGGCTCTCGCGGATCTTGATGGGCGTGTCGGCCTGGAAGACGCTGGCCGCCCGCACCGGCAGCGGCACACCCCCGTGCAGCTCGTCGTATCTGTGCACCATGGTCTCGGGATCGAGCCCGATGACCTTGGCGATGTTGCGGATGTGTCCGCGCGCGTAGAAGTCCCCCCCGCACTGGGAGAAGTCATCCCGTTCGATCGCGTGGATCAGCGCCTCGCGAACGCGCGTGCGCGCGCTCAACTGTCCGACGGTCAGACCCGCCGCCCGACGCGCCTCTGCCAGATCGCTGCCAATGCTCATAGCGCACGCCCCCCAGCCCCCGACGTTGCGTAGTGGGTCCTATTCAACCAGTAATCGAAAGGGGCTCGTGCGGTGGGGGTCGTTCTCCGCGCAGGTCAGCCGCGACGGGGGTCATTCACCGCCGCGCAGGTCGGCGAGGAGGCCGGGGAGCTCGTCGGGTTTGACCATCACCTCCCGGGCCTTCGACCCCTCGCTCGGCCCCACCACGTTCCGGCTCTCCAGCAGGTCCATCAGGCGGCCCGCCTTGGCGAAGCCCACCCGCAGCTTGCGCTGGAGCATCGAGGTCGAGCCGAACTGGGTGGTCACGATCAGCTCGGCCGCCTGGACCAGCAGGTCGAGGTCGTCGCCGATGTCCTCGTCGATCTCCTTCTTGGCGGTCGCCGCGGCGGCCACGTCGTCGCGGTATTCGACCTGCATCTGGGCCTTGCAGTGCGCGACGACCTCGGTGATCTCCTTCTCGGAGACGAAGGCGTTCTGCAGCCGCATGGGCTTGCTGGCGCCCATCGGCAGGAACAGCGCGTCACCCTGGCCGACCAGCTTCTCCGCGCCCGGCTGGTCGAGGATGACCCGGCTGTCGGCGAGGCTGGAGGTGGCGAAGGCGAGCCGGGAGGGCACGTTGGCCTTGATCAGGCCGGTGACGACGTCCACCGACGGGCGCTGGGTGGCGATCACCAGGTGGATGCCGGCGGCGCGGGCGAGCTGGGTGATGCGGACGATGGAGTCCTCGACGTCGCGCGGGGCGACCATCATCAGGTCGGCGAGCTCGTCGACGATCACCAGCAGGTAGGGGTAGGGCTGGTAGACCCGCTCGCTGCCCGGCGGCGGCACGAGCTTGCCCGCGCGCACCGCCTTGTTGAAGTCGTCGACGTGCCGGAACCCGCTGGCGGCCAGGTCGTCGTAGCGGCGGTCCATCTCGCCCACCACCCACTCCAGGGCCTCGGCGGCCTTCTTGGGGTTGGTGATGATCGGCGTGATGAGGTGCGGGATGCCCTCGTAGACGCTGAGCTCGACCCGCTTGGGGTCGACCAGCACCATGCGGACCTCGTCCGGGGTGGCGCGCATCAGGATCGAGGAGATGAGGCCGTTGACGCAGACCGACTTGCCGGCGCCGGTGGCGCCCGCGATGAGCAGGTGCGGCATCTTGGCGAGGTTGGCCACGATCGTGCGGCCCTCGACGTCTTTGCCGAGGCCGACGATCATGGGGTGCTGGTCGGCCTGGGCCACCTGGGAGCGCAGGATGTCGCCCAGCGACACGAGGTCCTTGTCGGTGTTGGGGATCTCGACGCCGATGGCCGACTTGCCGGGGATCGGGCTCAGGATGCGCACGTCCGCGGACTTGACCGTGTAGGCGATGTTCTTGGTGAGCGCCGTGACCTTCTCGACCTTGACGGCCGGGCCGAGTTCGATCTCGTAGCGCGTCACCGTCGGCCCGCGGGTGAAACCGATCACCTGGGCGTCGATGGCGAACTGCTCCAGCACGCTGGTCAGCGCGTTGACCACGACGGTGTTGGCCTTGGTCTGCGGCTTGGGCGCGCTGCCCGGGCGCAGCAGCTGCGCGTCGGGCAGCGTGTAGGGGCCGGCCTGCGGCGACAGGACGAGCTGCTCCACCTTGCGCGGCGCCGGGCTCGGCTCGGGCGGCTCGGACCTGCGGGCCGGAGCCTCCTCGTCCTCCCCCACCAGCCCCGGCACGATCTCCGGGGAGTGGTCGGCGTGCTCGGGGGGCTCGGCCGGCCGCCTGCCCTGCGGTTCGGTGACGACCGGGGTGTCGTACGGCTTGACGTTGTCGCCGACCTCCGGCCCCTCCTCCGGCTTCTTGCGCGCGGTCCGCTTGCGGGGCTCGCGGGGCTTGGCCGGGAGGTCGCGGTTGAAGAGCATGTGCTTGATCTCGGCCAGCCGCTCCGGGATCCGGTGCACCGGGGTGGCGGTGATGACCAGGACGCCGAAGCCGGACAGGATCAGCATCAGCGGGATGGTGACGAAAGCCGGCAGGATGCTCGCCGGAGGC
Organism: Streptosporangium sp. NPDC048886; assembly: GCF_055586905.1. Taxonomy (NCBI): domain Bacteria; kingdom Bacillati; phylum Actinomycetota; class Actinomycetes; order Streptosporangiales; family Streptosporangiaceae; genus Streptosporangium; species Streptosporangium sp. NPDC048886. The sequence goes on along the minus strand of NZ_JBVJHH010000001.1, from coordinate 240,455 downwards.
GCCGAGACGACGAAGCCGATCATGCCGCCGGCGGCCGACACCTTGTCCATGCCGTTGGGTCCGCCCCCCGAGGGGTACGGCGTGTCGTGCACGATGTGCACGACACCGAGGACGCCGACGGTGAGCGCGGACCACCCGATGCTCATCCGGCCGGTGTCGGCGTTCTGGTCCGGATGGCGCAGCAGCCGCCAGGCCAGCAGCGCCAGCAGGATCGGGATCAGCCAGGCCAGCGATCCGAACACCCCGCGCATGACGGCGTTGACCACCGCCGAGACCGTGCCCGTGCTCTCCCGCCAGGTCATCGCGGCCAGCACGATCGCCCCGGAGAACACCGCCAGGCCGAGCCCGTCGCGGCGGTGCACCGGGTCGAGTTCCCGCGCGTTCTGTCCGAGGGCGCGCGCCGCGCTGCCGATGCCACCGGCGAGCAGCATCCAGATCCCCATGAACAGCTTGCCGATCATGGTGAAGACCCAGCCGATCGGGTCCTGGTTCGGCGTGGCGGACCTGCGGGCCGGGGCCGTCGTCCTCGCCCGCGCGGTGGAGGACCGCCTGGCGGGGGCCGTACGGGACGGGCGGGGTCCGGACCGGCCAGCGGACCCCTTACCAGTGGCCCCCTTGGCGGGGGTCTTACCTGAGGCGCCTTTAGACGTACGGGTGGCCATGATAGTGAGGCTAACGAGACGGATGGTGGATCGCGCGGAGGCTCGCCGTGACGGCGTCTCACCGGTTCCGCCTCCGGCCCGGCCGGCGGCGGAACCGGCCTCACAGGGGAGCGAGCCGCCGCCCGCGGTGGGGCGGCGGCGGGCCGTGGGCGGCCGGTGGGGCCACCGTACGGCGGGCGGGTCAGACCTCGATCACCACGGGGATGATCATCGGTCGGCGACGGTAGGTGTCGCTCACCCAGCGCCCGACGGTCCTGCGGACCACCCTGCGGATCTGCTGGACGTCCACCACCCCGTCGGCCGTGTGCTCCTCCACGGCCTTCTCGATCTGCGGAATGACCTCCTCCAGACGGTCGGGGTCGATGCCCGATCCCCTGGCGTGGATCTCCGGGCCGCCGGCGAGCTTGCCGTTGGCGGTGTCGACCACGATGACGACGGAGATGAAGCCCTCCTCGCCCAGGATCCGTCGGTCCTTCAGCGCGTAGTCGGTGACGTCGCCCACCGAGGTGCCGTCCACGTAGACGTAGCCGGCCGAGACCGCACCCACGATCTTCGCGCGGCCGTCGAGCAGGTCGACCACGACGCCGTCCTCGGCGATCACGATGTGGTCGTCGGGCACCCCGGACAGCGCGGCGATCTTGGCGTGCGCCCGCATGTGCCGCCACTCGCCGTGCACCGGCATGAAGTTGGACGGCCTGGTCACGTTGAGCAGGTAGAGCAGCTCGCCCGCGGCGGCGTGCCCGGAGACGTGCACCTTCGCGTTGCCCTTGTGCACCACGCGGGCGCCCCACCGGGCCAGCCCGTTGATCACCTTGTTGACCGAGGTCTCGTTGCCGGGCACCAGCGAGGAGGCCAGCAGCACGGTGTCGCCCTCGGCGACCCTGATCGGGTGGTCGCGGTTGGCCATGCGCGACAGCGCGGCCATCGGCTCGCCCTGGGACCCGGTGCAGATCAGCACCACGTCCTCCGGCGGCCAGGTCTCGATCTCCTTGGAATCGACGATCAGGCCCGTCGGCACCTTCAGGTAGCCGAGGTCGCGGGCGATGCCCATGTTGCGGACCATGGAGCGGCCGACCAGCGCGACCTTGCGGCCGTGCTTGTGCGCGGCGTCCATGACCTGCTGGACGCGGTGGACGTGGGAGGCGAAGCTCGCCACGATCACGCGCTTCTGGGCGGTGCGGACCACCTCGTCGATGACCGGCGCGATCTCCCGCTCGCTGGTGACGAAGCCCGGCACCTCCGCGTTCGTCGAGTCGGACATCAGCAGGTCGACGCCCTCGGCGCCGAGCCTGGCGAAGCCGCCCAGATCGGTCAGCCGCCCGTCGCTGGGCAGCTGGTCCATCCGGAAGTCGCCGGTGTGCAGCACGATGCCCGCGGGCGTGCGGACCGCGACGGCCAGCGCGTCCGGGATCGAGTGGTTGACCGCGAAGAACTCGCACTCGAACGGCCCGAACCGGTGCCGCTCCCCCTCGACGACCTCAAGCTTGGACGGTTGGATGCGGTGCTCGGTGAGCTTCGCCTCGACCAGCGCCAGCGTCAGCTTCGACCCCACGACCGGGATGTCGCGGCGCTCCCGCAGCAGGTACGGCACGGCGCCGATGTGGTCCTCGTGCCCATGGGTCAGCAGCACGGCCTCGACGTCGTCCAGGCGGTCCCGGATGTATTCGAAGTCGGGCAGGATCAGGTCGATGCCCGGCTGGTCGGGCTCGGGGAACAGCACCCCGCAGTCGATGATCAGTAGGCGGCCTTCGTACTCGAACACCGCCATGTTGCGGCCGATCTCACCGAGACCGCCCAGCGCGACGATGCGCAGCGCGCCTTCGGGCAGCACCGGCGGCGGCCCGAGTTCGGGGTGGGGGTGACTCATGCGGCCACACCTCTCTCACAAGCGTCGGCGGAGCCTCTGTCCGGCAGGAATGCTCCCTCGCCGAGCACTCCGGTCTCCAGCGGACCGCTGTGTCCTCTGTCGCTCAAACTCCCGTTCCTCCCCACTGCGGCCGATACTGGCCGCTACGTGCTTTCTCATGCCTTCTCATGACACAACCCCGTCGGACAGCTTCACGCCGCCCGCGATCAAGTCTTCTCTCAGCCGCGCGACCTGCTCTTCGGTGGCCTCCACCAACGGCAGTCGCGCCGGTCCCGCGGACCGCCCCACCAGGTTCAGCGCCGCCTTCGCCATGATCGCACCACCGGCCTGCGTCATGATCCCGGAGATCACCGGGAGCAGCCTGCGGTGGACGTCGAGCGCGCCCGAGACGTCGCCCGAGCGGTACCGCGCGATCATCGCGGCGATCTCCGCGCCGACGACGTGCCCGACGACGCTGACGCATCCGACGGCCCCGACCGACAGCCACGGCAGGTTGAGCGTGTCGTCGCCCGAGTAGAACGCCAGGTCGGCGGCCGCCATCACCTGCGATCCGGCGAACAGGTCGGCCTTGGCGTCCTTCACCGCGACGATCCGCTCGTGGCGGGCCAGCCGCAGGAGGGTGCCGGTCTCGATCGGCACGCCGCTGCGGCCCGGGATGTCGTAGAGCATGACCGGCAGGCCGGTGGCGTCGGCCACGGCGGTGAAGTGGCGGTAGAGGCCCTCCTGCGGCGGCTTGCTGTAGTACGGCGTCACCAGCAGGAGGCCGTGGGCCCCGGCGCGTTCGGCGTCGCGGGCCAGTTCGACGCTGTGGTGGGTGTCGTTGCTGCCCGCCCCGGCCACGACGGCGGCGCGGTCGCCGACCGCCTCGACGACGGCGCGCAGGATGCGCTCCTTCTCGGCGTCGGAGGTGGTCGGGGACTCGCCCGTGGTGCCGCTCACCACGAGGCCGTCGTTCCGCTGCTCGTCCACCAGGTAGGTGGCCAGGCGCTGCGCTCCCTCGTAGTCGACCGCGCCGTCATCGGTGAACGGCGTGACCATGGCGGTCAGCATGCGACCGAAGGGTGCGTCGGAGGTTCCAGTTGGCGCTGCCATAGACCGAACGGTACCCGGATCCACCCATACGGTGGACCCCGCCACCCCGCCTAGCCTCGGTACACCGATGCACTCAAGGGTTGATATCCCCTGAGACGCCTCGTTTCACGCCGTAAAGGCGGATATAACGTGCCGATCGGCGACGCCGCTCCCCCTTCCGGCGAGCACGGCCGCCGGGAGGGCAACGAGGATCACAATTTTGTCCCCATAAGGGCAAAAAAAGAAGTAACAGGATTCATGTCCGCTTCCAGGCGGCCGACGCCCTCCGCAGACATGAAAGAAGCCGCCGATATGTGCTCGGGGGTACACACATCGGCGGCCTCTACCGTTGAATCGCGGGCGCTTACGCGGGTGTTACACGGTCTCTGAGATATTTTCGGGCACTTCTCCGAGCCCCCGCAAAGTTGGAGCTCCAAATCGGGGCCATTACCCTGAGTTGTCCATCGAATACGACAGGATGGGACGACGCCTGTCGAACCCAGGGATGGACACGTGGCAACCTCCGATCCGGTCTACCTGCGCGTCGTCGCCGACATCCGCCGTCAGATCGTCGACGGCTCCCTCTCCCCCGGCGCGCCGATCCCCTCCCGCGCCCAGCTCACCCGCAAGTACGGCGTGGGCGAGACCGCCGCCCGCCACGCGCTGCGCGTGCTCGCCGCCGAAGGGCTGGTCGTCGGCCGGGTCGGCTCCGGCCACTACGTCCGGGCCCAGCCCGTACTGCTCCCGCTGCACCGCTGGCGCCTGCCCGACCACCACTCCCCCTTCGGCGCCGAGATCCAGGCGCAGGGCCCCCGCGCCTCCTGGGAGCGGCGGGCCGAGCCCGCGGAGGCCACCCCGGAGATCGCCCAGCGCCTGCGCCTGGACGACTCCGCCCCGGTGACCCGCACCCGCCACGTCTTCCGGGGCGACGGCAGGCCGGTCCAGCTCGCCACCTCCTACGAGCCCGTCGAGTTCAGCGAGCCCGCCGCCGAGGAGCACCCCCGCGGCCTGATCGCCCGGCTGTCCGCGCTCGGCGTCAAGATCACCGAAATAGTGGAGGAGGTCTACACCCGCGTCCCCCAGCCCACCGAGAGTGACGCCCTCGCCCTGCCGACCGGCGTCCACGTCCTCCACGTCGAACGCACCCACTGGGCCGGCGACCGCCCGGTCGAGACCAGCGACATCGTCATCCCCGGCGACCGCTTCCGCCTGGTCTACGCCCACTGCCCGCAGCCCTAGGCGACCGGTGCGCCGAGCCACGCGCGCAGGGCCGTCTCCAGCGCGCCGGGATCCACCCGGCCGGCGTCGGCCGCCCAGGCGACGACCCCGTCCGGCCGCACCAGCAGCCCGGCCAGCTCGGGCCGGTCGGGCAGGGCCCCGGTGACCACCTTCAACCGGTCGCCATAGCCGTCGGCCGCCGCCCGCAGCTCCCCCGCCGGGTCCAGCAGCAGCGCCCGGCCGTCGTGCAGGTGGTCGGCGAGCCTGGAGCCGTCGGCCAGCCCGAGGTCCGGCGCGCTGCCGCCGATCAGCCGATGGTCGCCGGGAAGGTCGTAGCGCTGCCAGACCCCGGAGATCTTCTTGACGAAGTAGGTGGTCCCGGTGACGGTCTCCGCCAGCTGGGCCACCACCTCGCGCAGCGCCCGGGCGTGCGGATCGGGGCGCATCAGCGCGATCTGGGCGCGCGTCCAGTCCAGCACCCAGGCGCCGATCGGGTGGCGTTCGGCGGTGTAGGTGTCCAGCAGACCCTCCGGAGCCCGGCCGCGCACGGTGGCGGCGAGCTTCCAGCCGAGGTTCACCGCGTCTCCGAGACCCAGGTTCAGCCCCTGGCCGCCGAAGGGCGAGTGGACGTGGGCCGCGTCACCGGCCAGCAGCACCCGCCCGAGCCGGTAGGTGGTCGCCTGACGGGCGTTGTCGGTGAACCGGGTCGCGGTCCTGACCCCGGTCACGACGGCGTCGACCCCGCTGACGTTCCTGATCGACGCCTGCAGCTCATCGGCGGTGACCGGGGCGTCCCGGTCGGCCGGAGCGCCGCCGAACTCCACGGTGAGGACGCGGCCGGGCATCGGGCCGTGCGCGTAGACGCCGGTGGGGGTGGCCTGCCAGCCCGCCCCCAGCGCCTCGGAGCCCTCCATCTCCACCATGGCCTGGTAGGCGGTGATCTCCGGGCCGGTGCCGGGGAAGTCGAAGCCGGCGAGCTTGCGGACCGTGCTCCTGCCGCCGTCGCAGCCGGCCAGCCAGCGGCCCCGGATCCGCCCGCCGTCCGTCATGACGGTCACCCCGTCGGCGTCGGCCTCCAGGCCGGTCAGCTCCACGCCCCGGCGCACCTCGACCCCGAGCTCGGCGGCGCGCAGGGCCAGGAGCTCCTCGAGCTGCTGCTGATTGACCATGCCGACGAGATCCGCGGGGCCGTGCCCGGCCAGCTCCGGGTCGGACGGGTCGAGCCGGTCGCCGCTGAGCATGATCCCCGCGAAGTGGCCGGCGAACCTCGGCGGCGCCTTGGCGGGCCCTCCTTCGGGGAGCCGCTGCCGCATGAACGCGGCGTAGCGCTCCAGGTTCTCCTCCTGGGCCCGCTGCAGCGCGGGCAGCAGACCGCGCCGGTAGAGCGCCTCCACGCTGGGCGTGTTCAGCGCGCCGGCCTTGATGGTGGGGTCCATCTCGGCCAGCCGCTCCAGCACCACGACCGAGACGCCGCCGAGCCGCAGCTCGCAGGCGAGCATCAGCCCCACGGGGCCGCCCCCGGCCACCACCACGTCAACGTCGTACGACATGCCAACCTCCCGGAGAATTCACTACCGTCGCTAAAAACTTACTGTGACTAGAAGTTTTTATCAACTATAGTGATTCCGTGAGCTATGAGCCTGGACTCCGCGAGCGGAAGAAGCAGCAGACCCGCAAGGCGATCTCGGACGTGGCCTCCGGCCTCTTCATCCGGCACGGGTTCGACAACGTCACGGTCGCCGAGGTGGCCGAGGCGGCCGACGTCTCGACGAAGACGGTCTTCAACTACTTCCCGAAGAAGGAGGACCTCTTCCTCGACCGGTTCCCCGAGGCCGCCGAGCTGATCACCCGCGCGGTCCGCGAGCGCCCCGAGGGCGAGGAGCCGCTGGCCGCGCTGCGCCGCATGCTGCTGGACCTGCTGGAGCGGCGCCATCCCCTGGGCGGGGTCGGCGACGGCTACCAGTTCTTCTGGCAGGTCATACTCGACTCCCCGGCTCTGCAGGCACGGGCCAGGGAGCTGGTGGACGGCCTGGAGGACCTGCTCGGCTCGCTGTTCGCCGAGACCTCCGGAGCCGGTCCCGGCGACCCGTGGCCCCGGGTGGCGGCGGCACTGGTCGTCTCGGCCTACCGCACGACCTACGTCACCACCGCCCGCAGGATCCTCGCCGGCGAGAGCTTCGACGACGTCATCGACGACCACATCGCCCTGCTGAACCGGGCCTTCGACGCCCTGGAACGGGCGCTGACCGCCCGCTGACGCCGCTCCGACCCGTACCGCGTCTCCCCATCGGCCCGTACGGCGGCCGCCACCGTCGGCGGGTCGGCCTGGACCGACCCGCCGACGGTGGCGGAACTCGAGGAGATCGACATTCGGGAAGGGAACTGATCGCGATCGGTTCAGCCCCCGCCACCCTGCGACGGATCGCGGAGACCTCCCTTCTCGGCATGGAGGCGTCGGGCGGTTCTCAGAGCGGCCACGACTTCAGACGCCCCCACACGACGATCGCCGCGATGGCGAGCACGACCAGGTTTCCGGCGATCAGATGCACCTCTCCTCTGCCCAGATGCGTGACCGTGGCGCCAGCCATGATGATCACCAACCCCGCAGCGGCAAGCGGCGTCAGCATGGTCGCGATCCCGGTGATCCCGGGCAGGATGAGGCCCAGCGCACCGCAGATCTCCAGGACCCCGATTCCGGCGACCTGGAGCCGGGAGAAGTCCTCCACCCATGGCATCAACCCGGTCAGGGCCTCGAGCGGCCTGGTGAGCTTGAGGCCACCCGCGGCGAGGAACAGCAGGGACAGCAGTCCCTGGAACACCCACAAGACGATAGACACGGCCCCTAGTCCACACGGACGCCGACTCGACCGTCCAAGACCGGTTCCCACTCGTCCGATAGGCTCCGCCTATCATTGCCGGAATGGCATGGGACCTCCACCGGCTGCGTTATTTCCAAGCAGTGGCCGAAGAACTGCATTTCGGCCGGGCAGCCCGCCGGTTGCACATCGCTCAGCCGTCACTGAGCCAGCAGATCAAGGCTCTGGAGAAGGCGGTCGGCACTCCTCTCCTGGAGCGCACCCCGCGCGGGGTGCTGTTGACGCCTGCGGGAGCGGCAGCGCTGGACGCGGCGCGAGATCTGCTCGCGAGTTCCGAACGGCACCTGCGTCACGTCCGGGATCGCGCCTCCGGCTCCGAGTCCGCACTCAGGATCGGGGTGTCCACAGGAATAAGTTCCGGCCCGCTGAGTCGAGTGCGCGCCGCCGCGACGGCCGCAGGAGTGAAGACCGCCTTCCACGACGCCACCTGTGCGCAGCAGACCGATCTGCTGCGCCGAGGCGAGCTCGATCTCGGGCTCCTTCTCGAACCCGTGGAGGACACGGACCTGCGTCTGCTCCGTCTGGCCGACGAGCCTCTGGGCGTGATCACCGGTAACCGGTCGCGTCTTCCGGATGGGCTCTCGGCGGACGACCTCGCCGGCAAGCGCCTGCTCTGGTTCGCCCGCGAGGAGGCCCCGGGCTACTACGACCATGTACTGGACGCCTGCACGATGGCCGGATGGCGGCCCGAGGTCCAGGTGTGCCCGAGTCGGCGGCTCAGCACCATCGTCCTGCTGCTCACCGCCGAACCCGACCTGGTCTCGCTGGTTCCCGCCGCCAAGGCCGTACATCCCGAGCTGGTCTGGCGCCCCCTCCGTCCTGCCCCGCGCCACCGCGTCGCCCTGGCCTGGCACGCCCACGACGGCAGGGAGGCCGTCAGGCGCCTGCGTGAAGCACTGGCCCGCGATCCGGACTGAAGCGGGTGGCTCCTCCGCTCCCTGAAAGAGCGGCTTCTCGCTAAGCCGCTTCCGCAGCCCGGCGAAGGGCAAGCCCTGCCCTGAGAATGTTGACGGCCGCGTTCACGTCGGCGTGCGCGGCATGCCCGCACGCCGTACAGGCGAACTCGGCTTGGGTTTGGGTGACGCGGGTCGCCGCCCCCCGCCTCTCCCACGGGCAGGACGCGCATGGCCATGCTCGTGCTGATGGCCTTGCGAACGACCCCGTTCTTCCCTCGGGCAGGGCGCACGCCGGTGTCCGTGAAGGACGCCGGGGCACGGCCCGTCCTTCGGGCCGGAATGTCGGTGCCGCCTGGTACAACCGAGCTGGTTTTCCAAGCCGGAGGTGCCGATTGCGCGTCAAGGACATGCCCCCCAGCGACCAGCCGCGCGAGCGGCTGCTGTCCGGTGGCGCGACCGCGCTGGCCGACCGGGAGCTGCTCGCCCTGCTGATCGGCTCGGGCAGCCGGGGCACCAACGCGGTCGAGCTCGCCTCCCACCTGATCGCCCACTGCGGCGACCTGCGCGGCCTGGCCCGTTCCGACGCCCACCGCCTGATGTCGGTCCCCGGCATCGGCCCGGCCAAGGCCGCCCGGGTCGTCGCCGCCTTCCACCTCGTACGGCAGGCGCAGTCGGAGCCGGAGCGCCGCCGGATCACCTGCTCGGGAGACCTGGCCGCCGTCGCCTCCCCGCTGCTGCGCGGCCTCGGCCACGAGCGCGTGGTCGTCGTGGTCTGCGACCCGAGCGGCGCGGTGACCCGCAAGGCGATCGCCAGCGAGGGCGGCAGCGACCACGCCCCGGCTCCCGTCCGGGAGATCATCACCACCGTCCTCACCTCCGGCGGCGCCTCCTTCGGCCTGGCCCACAACCACCCCAGCGGCTCCCTCGAACCCAGCCCGGCCGACCTGGAGGTCACCGTCCGCCTCCGCGAGGCCGCCGAGACCGTCGGGATCCGCCTCCTCGACCACGTGATCGTCACCGACACCGCCTGGCGCCGCATCGCCGCCTGACGGCGGCCCGGCCGGGAACCGCCCGCCCGGCGTCGGCCCAGGTGGCCGGCGGCCCCGCTCGACGCCGGCCCGGGTGGACGGCGGCCTCCTGAAGGGCGGTTCCACATGAGGGTCTCGCTTGGTGAGGGGCTCGCTTGGCGGTGACCCCGTGCCACCCGGTTGACACGGGACCACCGCCGGTCCTCAGCGGTCGGATTGTGGGATGCCCGCTGAGGACAGCACCCCGGCGGGTGATGGGAAGGGAAGCCCACCGGGGAGTTTCACGTGGTGGCCCCGCGTCCGCCCTTCAACGGACGCGGGGACCACCGCCCTGCCTCCCCGACCGTCATGGCCCGTCGGAGAGGCAGGGAGCTCATGGGACGCCCGGGCGGAGCGACACGCGCCCCGCAGCCGAGCACGGCTGTCCGGCCGTCAACGGGCGCTGCCCATCAGCAGGCGGAGCCACAGCTCCTCCACCTGGCGCGAGAGCGCCCAGGGCGACTCGTGCACGGTCACCGCTCCTCTCAGCCGATGCGTCCGCCGTACGAACATCAATCCGCCTGCCTGACACAGCTCGTAGAAGGTCGCCCGGCAGTCACAGGTGTGCTCCTTCACCCGCACCCGATCGGCCCTCGGCCGCTCCGGCCGCCAGTCGATCAGCTCGTGCACCGCCTGCAACGGCCCGAGATGATGCCCGTGATGCCGCTCCTTCCACACCACGGCCACCACTTGTCCCCTCAGTCCTCGCGCGACCTCTCAGGCAGCTTAGTTCACCTTAATCCCAGTGGTCCACTACACCTATTCATTAGTTGAGCAGACGTCTAGATTCTGGCTAGACGTACCTTTTGGTCTATCATGCGGGGCATGCTTGACCGTGAGGGCCCAGTGCCGGTGTACAAGCAGGTCGCCGAGATGATCCGCACGCGCATCGTGGCCGGCGACCTCGGACCCGGCGAGGCCGTGCCCAGTGAGGCCGAACTCGAGATCGAGTACGGCATCGCCAAGACGACGGCACGCCGAGTCGCGCGAGAACTCCGAGAGCAAGGTCTTGCGTACACAGTCCAGGGGGAGGGCACCTTCGTCGGCGAACCGGGAACTCCACGACCGGCCGACCAGATTCCCGTTTATCAGCAGATAGCGGCGGGGATTCGAAGCCAGATCGAGGCGGGCGAACTGCTACCGAACCGGCGCATCCCCAGCGAGAAGGAACTGATGCGCAAGCATGGTGTCGCGAAGGCCACGGTGCGCCAGGCGATGGCCTTCCTGCGCGATCAGGGGTGGGTGTTCACCGTGGAGTATCGCGGCACGTATGTGTCGCCCGCCGAAAACTGGCCCGGCCCGACAAAATAACCAAGATATCCACAAAGCGGTCACCATAGGTCTAGCACTCATATCAATTGGTGGAGTTCACCACCCCATGGCTTGGGCCGCCCCGCTACCGTGTGGCTGTGCTGGATCGCGAGGGCGACACCCATCTGTACGTTCAGATAGCCGACGTCATTCGGCGACGCGTTCTTGGAGGTCAGCTCGCTCTCGGCGATGCCGTACCGAGTGAGGCCGAACTGCGGAGCGAGTTCGGCGTCGCCAGGACGACTGCCCGGCGAGCGGTCAGGATGCTCCGGGACGAGGGTCTCATCCATACGGCACAGGGCGAGGGCACGTTCGTCGGCCCGCCCGGCCAGGCCCGGCGTGAACCGAAGAAAGCACCGCTCTACCGGGCGATCGCCGACGACCTGGCCGGTCGCATCAGACGCGGCGACCTCAAACCCCGGCGCCCCATACCGAGCGAGAGCACTTTGATGCAGCAGCACGGTGTCGCCCGGGAGACGGCGCGTCGCGCGGTCGGTCTCCTCCGGGAGCAGGGTTGGGTCTACACCGTGCCCCATCGCGGCACATACGTGTCACCCGCCGAAGACCGGCCCGACTCAGCGCGATGAAGAAACACCCCCTGGGTTCCCGGTCAGTCGTGGGCGACCGCGTCGGCGAAGCGGGTGGACAGCCTGCGGATGTGCCGGACGAGTTCGGGTGGTGACTCGACCTCGAAGTCGGCGTCGAGCGTGCTCAGCACGAGCACGACGGGGTCGAAGGAGTCCGCGGCGAGTTCCAGCAGGCAGGTGTGGTCGTCGACAGGGGTCACCATTCCGTTGACGCGCGCGGCGACCTCGGCCGCGGAGGCGTGCACCCGCAACCGCGCGCGCAGCGGCCACATCTCGAAGCCCATCGTTCTGCGCAGGTAGGCGGCCACGTCACCGTCGGGGGGCTCGCGGTGGGCGAACCGAGGACCGTTGGGCGTCCGCAGCGAGATCCGGTCGACCCGGAAGGTGCGCCAGTCCGCCCGTTCGACGTCCCATCCGACCAGATACCACCTCCGCCCCCAGCAGACCAGACGATGCGGCTCGACGGCGCGGCGGGACTCGGTCTCGTGGTGGCTGACGTAGTCGAAACGGAGCAGCTCACCGGCTCGGATCGCGGCCGAGATCGCGGTGAGCGCCGCCGCCTCCACGGTGGGCTCGCTGCCCGGCGGCATCGTCACCACCGCGCCCTTCAGCGCGACCACCTGGGGCCGCAACCGGGACGGCAGCACCTGCTCGATCTTGGCCAGGGCGCGCAGCGAGGCCTCTTCGGCCCCCGACACATGGCCCGCCGCCGTGGTGTGCAGCCCGACCGTGACCGCTACCGCCTCCTCGTCGTCCAGCAGCAGCGGGGGCAGCGAGGCGCCGGCGCCGAGCCGGTAACCGCCCACCGGCCCCTTCCAGGCGTGCACCGGGTATCCCAGCTCACGCAACCTGTCGACGTCGCGGCGGACCGTTCTGGTCGTGACGCCCAGCCGCCCGGCGAGTTCCGTTCCGGACCAGTCACGGCGCACCTGCAGCAACGACAGCAGCCGCAGCAGTCGAGCGGAAGTCTCCAGCATTCCTCCACTGTCGCCGATGTACAGGACCGGAGCTGTCCTATACAGGGCACATCGTCGGCGGCATGAGCACAGTAGAGCCCTTCCGCATCGACGTCCCGCAGGCCGGACTCGACGACCTGCGCGACCGGCTGGCCCGCACCCGCTGGCCGGACGAACTCCCCGGCGTCGGCTGGACCTACGGGGTGAACAAGGACTACCTCGTCGAGCTGGTCGAGCACTGGCGCACCGGCTACGACTGGCGCGGGCACGAGGCCCGCCTCAACAGGGTCCCGCAGTTCACCACGGAGATCGACGGCCAGAACGTGCATTTCCTGCACGTGCGCTCGCCCGAGCCGGACGCCGTCCCGTTGGTCGTCACACACGGGTGGCCGAGCACGGTGTACGACTTCCTCGACGTCCTCGGACCGCTGACCGACCCCCGGTCGCACGGCGGGGACCCGGCGGACGCCTTCCACGTCGTCGCCCCCTCGGTGCCGGGCTTCGCGTTCTCCGGGCCGACGCGGGAGACCGGCTGGGGCGTCAACCGTACGGCGCGGGCCTGGGCCGAGCTGATGCGGCGGCTGGGATACCACCGCTACGGCGCCCAGGGCGGCGACTTCGGCAGCATCGTCTCCCCGGAGCTCGGCCGGATCGACCGGGAACACGTCATCGGCGTCCATGTCAACGCGCTGGCCAACGCCGCGACCCCGGTCGACCCCGGCGAACTGGACACGCTCTCCGCGGCGGAGCGGGAACAGGCCGCGCGGAACCAGAGGTGGTGGTACGGCCACTCCGGCTACGCCACCCAGATGTCCACCCGGCCGCAGACCATCGCCTACGCGCTCAACGACTCCCCGGCCGGACAGCTCGCGTGGAACCTGGAATGGTTCGTGGACTGGGATCCCACCCGGACGGAGCGGCCCCCCGTCGACCGGGACACCGTCCTGACCAACGTCACGATCTTCTGGCTGACCGCGACCGCGGGCTCGGCCGCGCGACTCTACCTGGAGGCCGGATCGGAGGCGTGGGGCCGGCGTCCCGCGCCCTCACCGGTCCCCACGGGTGTGGCGAACTTCCTCGGCGACCGGGCGATCCGCGGGCTGGCGGAACTGTCGAACACGATCACCCACTGGTCGCGGTTCCCCCACGGCGGGCACTTCGCCTCGCTCCAGGCTCCGGACCTGCTGGTCTCGGACATCCGGCAGTTCTTCCGGACGGTGCGCCCGCGGTAGCCGCCCAGGCGGCCACGCCCGATCCGGGGCACACGGCGGGCGTCACCGGTGCATCATGGACCCAAGACACGATCATGGAATGGAGCCGATGCTCTCGCCATCACGCCGTCGCCGCGCCACCGCTCCCCGCCGGGCGACGGCCGGAGGCGGGCTGGCGGCCACGCCCATCCTCGACCGGGGGCATCCCCGGATCCTGGAGTTGGCGGCCGAAGTCCAGAACACGGGCGCCGGGACGGGCCGGGATCTGCTGATCACAGCCCACCGCCTCATCGCCGCGCGGGTGCGCCCGGTGTACGCCATGAACGAGGCGCAGCCCGCCTCCAGGACGCTCGCCCTGGGGCGTGGGTCGTGCAGCCAGCGGCTGGCGGTGCTGGAAGCCGTGGCACGGGCCTGTGGGATCGCCAGCCGGGTCAGAGGACTGCTGGTGGAGGGGCGCTTCTGGGATCCGCGGTTCCCCCGGCTGCGGGCGCTGATCCCCCGCCAGGTGGTGCTCGCCTGGCCGGAGTTCCTCCTCGACGGCCGGTGGACGGCCGTCTCGGAGCTCTACGGCGACCTGGACACCCTGCGGGCGGGTGGCGGGTTCACCAACGCCGACGGTGAGACGCTCTTCGACGCGGTCGCCCGCACCGCCGTGGACTGGGACGGTGTCACCTGCTCGGCGTGCGACCTGTCGGGCCACGTACTGGCCGATCTGGGCTACTTCGACTCCCGCGACGAGCTGTTCAGGATGGGCGGTCAGACCTTGTGCCCGCCGGTCCGTATCGTCGCGGACCTCGTCATGAGCCGTCGGGCGGCCTGAGCGCCGGGTCGGCGGGGGCGGTGCGCGCCCAGGCGTCCTCGGCGGGTCCGTGGCGACGGTCCCTGTCCTGAGCCGTGCCGTCGTCGCCCTGTCGGGAGGATCCGTCAGCGGCCGGGGGGTGCGGGGCGGAGCGGTTATCCGGCGGCCGGGTCGGGTCGGACGCCGAAGGTGACCGAGGCGAGCTCCCGGCCGTCGACCTCCAGGGTCCAGGTGTAGCGGCCGGGCCCGAGCGAGAGCGAGTGCACGTTGATGGCGAAGCTGGAGTGGATGTCGAGGCTCCTGGCCAGTCCGTCGAGCTCGGCGTCGGCCGGGTTGACCGCGAGCTGCCCGCTGAAGCGCAGCGGCCGCTCCTCCTCTGCCGCGGGCACCATGACCGGCTCTCCGTCCTCGTCGACCAGGCCGAGCGTGAAGTCGAGGTCTGCCCCGGCCTCCTCCCAGGGCACGCGGAGGAAGCCCGCGATGGCCGTGGAGGGCAGCTCCGGCCCGGTCAGCGACCATCCGGCGCCCAGCATGCTGATCTTCCCGGTCGCCCGGTCGGTGCTCGCCGAGTCGCAGAGCACCAGGAACCCCTGCATCAGCCGGCCGCCTGCGTGAGGTCCAGGCTGACGACCCCGCCCGTCGCGCCCCGGGCGGCCGTGGTGCCGCCCGC
Source organism: Streptosporangium sp. NPDC048886 (assembly GCF_055586905.1). Lineage (NCBI taxonomy): Bacteria > Bacillati > Actinomycetota > Actinomycetes > Streptosporangiales > Streptosporangiaceae > Streptosporangium > Streptosporangium sp. NPDC048886. The sequence continues at coordinate 225,264 of NZ_JBVJHH010000001.1, read as the reverse complement.
GCCGTCGAGGTGGATCCGGGCGGGGGCGGCCTGGGTCTGCGTCCGCGGACCACCCGGGGTCCGGACGAGGTGGGCGATGTCGGCGCCGACGGCCAGGGCGTAGCGGCGGACCGTGGACAGGTGGGGGTCTCCCCCCAGACGCTCGAAGTCCGAGACCGCCGGCTGGCTGCGGCCCATGCGCTCGGCGACCTGCGCCTGGGTGAGCCCCTGCGCCTTGCGCAGCCGTACCAGGGTCTCGATGAGCCGCATGTCGCGCTCGATGGCCTCGTTCTCGCGCCGCACCTCGGGATCGTCCAGATCGATGCCGAGCAGTTCGGCGACCTGCGGGTCGGTCACGGTGCGCCCCCTCGTATCGGTTCAACCTTATATCCTCCGCAGCCAGTCGGCCAGCCGCCTCCCGGCAAGCTCCTTGGCCCGGTCCTGAGCGCCCCGCCCGCCCTTCTTGTGGAAGGCGAGCCCGAGCAGCACGTGCTCCCGCTGCCGGCCGAGGGCGTAGTAGAGCCGGTATTCCGTCCCCTCGTGGCTCAGCCGGGCCTCGTACAGCCCCCCGCCCAGGGAGCCGGTGTCGCGGGGCAGCGCCCTCCCGAGCTGGATCCGCGTCATCAACGCGCCGAGCTCCTTCAGCGGAGGACCGCCCTCCAGGACCTTGCGGACCTCCTTGCTGACCACGGGCTCGCCGGAGGCGGACGCGTACAGCAGCCAGGTGGCCTCCGGCCTGTCCACACCCACCCCCGCCTCATGGCCGCGCCGATCAAGACCGAGGTGCCGAATGTAACGCTCCGCTCCGGCCACGGCACGCATCGACGCGTCACCGGCCCGGCAGGCCGACGCGACAGCGGGGACGGCGGCACAGGGCCGGTCACCGGCGGCGGGGCGTCCGCCGGGGGCTACCCCGGCAGTTTGGCGGCGATGACGTTGGTCCTGATGATGTTCGGCGCCTTCTCGAAGAGGTCCGGAGCCTTCTCCATGAGGGCCTTGGCGACCTCGCCGGACAGGTGGGTCTCACGGCCGGACTCGTCGGGGAAGAAGTCGACGATGGCGTAGAGCGACGGGCTCAGACGGATCGCGAACCAGGCGACGGTCTCGGGCTCCGCCTCGGCGAGGTGGAGCGCCTCGTCGAGGAAGCGCTCCACCTCCGCCTCCTTGCCGGGCTTGGCTTCGAGCGGAACGAGAAATCCCAGGCTGACCATGCATCCTCCTGCCGGATCCGGGAAGGTTCGGCTGTCTCCCCTGAGCGTCTCCGGCGCTGGGTCACGGCTACACCGCGCGCTGTCCCGGGACCTCTACGCAAAAGGGCGTGACCGTCCCCGCCAGGTCACGCTCCGGCCCGTGATCGCAAGACTTCCAGGGCCCGGTCGGCGTGGGCCTGCATGCCGGTCTCACTGTGGATCACTTCGAGGAGACGGCGGTCCACATCGACGACGAAGGTCATGCGGCGGGTGAGGAAGGGGCCCACCGCGATGCTGCGCCGGGCGCCGAACCGCCGGGCGACGGTGCCGTCGGGGTCCGACAGCAGGGGGAAGCCCAGCTCGTAGGTCTCGGCGAAACGCCGCTGCCGGTCGACCGCGTCGCGGCTGATCCCGACCCGGACCGCCCCCACCGCGGCGAACTCGTCGGCCAGGTCCCGGAAGTGGCAGCTCTCGGCCGTGCACCCCGACGTCATGGCGGCCGGGTAGAAGAACAGCACCACCGGCCCGTCCGCCAGGAGATCGGTGAGCCTGCGCGGGGTCCCGGTCTGGTCGAGAAGCTCGAAATCCTCGACCACGTCTCCGACCGCGGGACTTCCACTCACGACATTTCCTCCTGTGTCACCGAAGAGCCTCCCCGCCCGGAAACTGCGCGGGCGGCGGGACCGGGGCTGGTGTCCCGACCCCCCATTGTGGGAGAGATCGTCACTCCAGGAACAGTTCTCCGGCGTTCTCACCGCGGCGGGCCCGTCCGGTCGTGCCGTAGGCGGGCATCGCGGCGGACGGCGGCCGGGGCGCGCCGCGCCCGCCGCCGGACCCGGTGCGGGTCCGGCTCAGGCCGTGCCGTCGATGGCGCACGCCCGGCACGGGGGCCGCCCGCAGATGCACTGCATGATGGCGTCGAGGACATCGTGGTCGTGGTACAGGCACTGATCCCTGCAGGTGTGGCGCGGAACGAATCCCGGCTGGATCTCGTCGGGCCACGGCTCCTCACCGTCGCGGCAGCGGACGAACCGCTCGGGATCGGCCGAGTGCAGCCCCTCCATGCTCGTCCGGGCCTGGCTCTCCAGCACCCGCGCCTCCGCCACCATGGTCTTGATCTGAGCGGCGAGGCCGGAGTACCGGTCGTCACCGGTCCGTACGTGCGCGGCCCGCAGCGCCATCACCGCATTGCCGAGAAACCGGCCGGCGTCCTGGAGGTCTGTGGTGTGGTGCAGTTGTATGCCCGTTACGCCCCGTACCCACACGGCGTCGTTGTTCATTGATCGACCTTTCGATGGCAGGCACTGTCACCTGTTTTGATTTGCCCCGATTCGGTTGACATATCAAGATTTTCTAATACACGAAAGCATAACTGCCTTTTGCGTGTTCTTGAGTTTCCGCCGACCCCCACGCCCGGCGGGACCGGGTGGCCGCCGGCGGCACGGCCGCGGGCCGCGAAAACCTCCGATGGAGCCGGACACCGGTCCATTAGGGCTTCTGACCTGGCCCGGAAGGTACTTCGAGCGATCATCCGCCACACCGTCGGGACGGAAGATATTTGACGATGAATTTGCCGGAAAATTAATCAGATAAAACGGTTCCGCGCGCCAGGTGGTCGACACCACTCCGGGTCTCGCACGGTACCCGATCCGGCGGGGCCGTTCTCCGCGGCGGGCCGCCGCCCCGCCCGCGCGCCCAGGCGACGCGGCGCAAAGTGACGAATACATTGATGATCGTTATGATCACTCGCATTGGTCACAGGAGAATCCCGTGCGTCACCAGCTTCTCGCAATCCTTGCCACCACCCCTCTGATCGCCTCCGGCGCCGCCGCCGAACCCGTCGCGGCGGAGCACTACGCGGCTCTGGGAGATTCCTTCTCCTCCGGTTCCGGCGCCGGGGACTACGACCCCGACAGCGGGCTGTGCCGTCGCAGCGCCAACTCCTACCCGGTCCTGTGGGCCCGCGCCCACCGCCCCGACACCTTCGAGTACGGCGCCTGCGGCGGCGCGGTGACCGACGACGTGGTGTACCGGCAGATCCCCGACGCCCTGAGCGATGACACCACTCTGGTGACCCTCACGATCGGCGGCGACGACGCCGGCTTCGAGGCGGCCGTCGTCGACTGCGTCGTGGCCGACGGCGACGCGGAGGACTGCGAGCGCGCCCTCGGCGACGCCGACCGGTTCACCGAGCAGGAGCTCCCCGGCAAACTCGCCTGGACCTACCGGGCCGTCCGTGCGGCCGCCCCGGAGGCGGAGGTCCTCGTCGTCGGCTACCCGCGGCTGTTCGAGCCGGACCACACCCCTGACTGCGCCGTCGCCGAGTGGCGGCGCAGGGGTGTGAACCAGCTCGCCGACCGCGTCAACGCGGTCATCCGGGAGCAGGCCGACAGCGCCGGCTTCCACTACGTCGACGTGCGTGAGGCCTTCGCCGGGCACGGGGTGTGCGCCCTCGGCGGGATCGGCCGGGAGTGGGTCACCCGCATCACGCCGGACGACGCCTGGCAGTCCTACCACCCGAACAAGCGCGGGCAGTCCTCAGGCTACCTGCCGGCCGTCGCCTCCGCGGCGGGCTGACCGGCCCGCCGCGACCGTGGCGAGCGCGAGGAGCGTGAACAGCAGCGGCAGCGCGCCCGCGCAGAGCGGCGCGAGGCGCAGCAGGAGCGCGGCGCAGAGCGCGCCGGCGACGAGGGCCAGGACGACCACCGCGCGGCGCGCGGCGTCGACGGTGCTGCGCCCGGCCAGCGAGCGCATCAGCGAGGTGAGGGTGCCGGTGACGAAGGTGGCGGTGATGCCGGCGACGTCGACGCGCCGGGCCGCGGCCGCCTGCAGGCCCATGGCGCAGGAGGCCACCGCGATCAGCGGGAGCGTCCAGGCCGCTCCGGGTACGGCGTCGCAGAGCATCCAACCGGCGAGGAAGACGGCGTGCAGCGCGAGGCAGGCCCGGAGCAGGACGGTGACGGCCGGCGGCCACGCCTCGCCCGCCCTGCCGCGTCCGGGCGCCGCGAAACCGGCGAGGAGGCCGATACAGAAGATCACGCACGCGGTGCCCGAACGCACCGCGCGGAGCTGCCAGTCCTCGCCGCCGACGAGGGCCACGAGGATCAGGTTGCCGGTCATGTTGGCGGTGAAGACGCCTCCGAGCGCCAGGAAGGCGACCGCGTCCATCGCGCCCGCCGCCAGGGTCAGCAGGACCAGGACGGCGTAGCTCCACCGCCGCGCCGGCGCGGCCGCTCCGCCGCCGATGGTGGTCACCGGGGGTCAGAAGACCGGGATGATGTCCTCGGGGTCGAGGAAGTCGACCTCGACGCCTTCGATGTCGAGCTCGGGGATGGCGGGGAACTCGATGCCCCAGCGCTCCACGATGGCGCGGATCCGGGCCATCGCCACGCGCCAGTTGTCGGCCTGCTCCTCGTAGGAGAGCACGCCGAGTCCGGCGTCGCGGGCGTGGTCCATCAGGACGCGGTGGTTGTGCAGGAAGTAGGGGGGAAGCTCCCAGAAGCCGCCCGGCGGCTCCCAGAGGATCATGGAGAGGAAGACGAACCCGGCGCGGAGCTGGCGGGTGATCAGCGTGCGGGTGTCGTCGGTGAGGCCGGGCCACTCGTTCTCCAGGATGGTCATGCAGATCTGGAGATGGCGCGACTCGTCACGGCCGATGCGCTGGAACATCTCGCCGAAGACCGGGTGGGTGGTGCCGGTGGCCATCCCGCGGAACAGGGTGGAGGCGGCCATCTCGCCCATCATGAAGCTGGTGAACAGCACCGGCAGGGTGTATTTGCCGACCGCGCTGTTGTAGCCCGTCCAGTAGCGGCCGCCGTTGTGGTAGAGCCAGCCGATGTTGTTGTGGGCGGCCCTCTCCAGGTCGGTGGCGGGGCTCCAGTCGAGCGGCCCGCCCGGCCAGAGTTTGGCGATGGTGCGCTGGCAGCACTCCTCGTGGTTCATCTCGTCACGCGTGATCGAGAAGAAGCACTTGCGGACCGGATCCTCCTCGTGCTTCTCGAACGCCTGGATGGTGGCCCGGGCGAAGACGGCCGGGCCCGAGGCGTCGAAGTTGGCCAGCACGGCGAACCAGTACATGATCCCCAGGCGCTGTTCGGGGGTGAAGTCGCTCGGGTCGAGGCCGTCCCAGGGCAGGTCGGCGGGGTTCCAGACCATGCGCTTGGACTTCTCGTAGATGGCCGCCAGCTTGTCCGTCTCGACCCGCCACTCCATCGGGTAGATGTTCGGCTGGGGGATCTCCGGAGCGGGCCAGAAGCCACCTTCGGGAATCGATAGGTCCGCCATGCTTTCACCCCTTTTGTGACAGCTACAGCTCACATCCTGCGCCTGGATGTCACATCCTTCAAGAGCGTGCCCGCTGGCTCATGGCGACACACACGAGCACGGCCAGCGCGGCCGCGACCGTCACCGGGCCGAACCGCTCCTCCAGCAGGAGCCACGCCCACAGCAGCGTCAGCAGCGGCTGCACGAGCTGGGTCTGCCCGGCCCGGGCGATCCCGCCCGCGGCCAGGCCCGCGTACCAGGGGATGAAGCCGAGGAACATCGAGACCAGCCCCACATAAGCGAATCCGGCCAGCGACACCGCGCTGGGCCGCGGGTCCGTGGTCAGCGCCAGCGCGACCGTCAGGGGGACGGTGAGCGGCGCGGCGACGACGAGGGCGTAGGAGATCACCCGCCAGCCGGGGGTCTCGCGGGCCAGGCGGCCGCCCTCGGTGTAGCCGACCGCGGCCGACAGCAGCGCGCCCACCAGGAGCAGGTCGGCCCCGGTGACGTGGCCGCCGCCGCGGCTGACGGTGAAGGCCGTGATCGCCACGGCCCCCAGGCCGCAGGCCACCCAGAACAGCGGCCTGGGCCGCTCCCCGCCCCGCAGGACGGCGCAGGCGGCGGTGGCGGCGGGCAGGAGCCCGATGACCACCGCGGCGTGGGAGGTGCTGGCCCCGGCGTCGAGCGCCAGCCCGCTGAAGACGGGGAAGCCGAACACCACGCCGGCCGCGATGACGAGATAGGACCGCAGGTGGGACCTGGGCGGCAGCAGCGGCCCCCGGGCCACCAGCAGGAAGGCCAGCGCCGCCGCCGCGGCCAGCGCGGCGCGGCCGATCGCCACGAGGTAGGGGTCGAACCCCTCCATCGCGAAGACCGTCGCCGGGAAGGATCCCGAGAACGACAGCACGCCGAGGCCGGCCAGCAGGGTCCCGCGCCACGCCGTACCCGGAGAGGCGGACGGACCGGTCCCGACGCCCGCAACCGGGGCGACCGCTACTCGATTCGGGACAATAGCGCTACTCTTATCCATCATGAATGACGATAGCAGTATCGTCCGTCTGGCGGCCATCATCCGGGAGGTGACGGAGCGTCTGCGGCCCGGGGACAGGCTGCCGTCGAGCCGGGAGCTCATGCGGCTGCACGGCGTGAGCCCGGTGACGGTCTCACGGGCGCTCGGCCAGCTCGCCGCCGAGGGACGGGTGGTCATCAGGCCCGGCAGCGGCACCTACGTCGCCTCCGCGGCCCCCCGCTCCGGCGACACGGCGGACCTGTCCTGGCAGACGGTGGCGCTGGGCGACCGGGTGGTGGACGACGCCACGGTGAGCGGCCTGCTGACTCCCCCGCCGGACGGCGTCATCCCGCTCACCGGCGGCTATCTCACCCCGGCCCTGCGCCCCGCCAGGGCCCTTTCCGCGGCCGCCTCCCGCGCGCTGCGCCGCCCCGGCGCCTGGGAGCTGCCGCCGCTGACCGGCCTGGCCGAGCTGCGCGGGTGGTTCGCCCGGGAGGTGGGCGGCGGCGTCACCGCCTCGGACGTCCTCGTCGTCAGCGGCGGCCAGTCCGCCCTCACCCACGCCTTCCGCGCCCTGGCCGCCCCGGACACCCCCGTCCTCGTCGAGACCCCGACCTACCCGGGCGCGCTCGCCGCCGCCCGGGCGGCCGGACTGCGGGCGACGGCCGTGCCGATGGACCGCGACGGGGTCCGGCCCGAGCTGCTGGCGGAGGCGTTCGCCGTCACGGGCGCGCGGGTCTTCTTCTGCCAGCCGACCCTGCACAACCCCACCGGCGCGACCCTCACGCTCGAACGGCGCCGGCAGGTGCTCGCGATCGCCCGGGCGGCCGGGGCGTTCGTCGTCGAGGACGACTACGCCCGGCACTTCACCGCCGCCCCCGCCCCGCCGCCGATGGTCACGCTGGACGCCCACGGCACGGTCGTGCACGTCAACTCGCTCAGCAAGGTCCTGTCGCCCAGCATGCGGGTCGCCGGGGTCGTCGCCCGGGGCCCGGCGGCGCGGCGGCTGCGGGCGAGCCAGGTGGTGGAGTCGTTCTTCGTGGCCAGGCCGCTGCAGGAGACGGCGCTGGAGTTCGTCGGCTCGCCCGCCTGGCGGCGCCACCTGGCCGCGCTGGGCGCCGAGCTGACGGTCCGCAGGGACGCGCTCGCCACCGCGCTGGCCGCCCGGCTCCCCGCCGCCGAGATCCATCTCGTCCCCAGGGGCGGCCTGCACCTGTGGGTACGGCTGCCGCCCGACCGTGACGAGGACGCCGTGGTGGAGACGGCCCGGCGGGCGGGCGTGCTGGTGAGCCCGGGACGCATCTACTACCCGGCCGAGCCTCCGGGCCCCCACATCCGGGTGACCCACTCCTCGGCCGTCCACCTGGCGGAGCTGGCCGAGGGGGTCCGGCGGCTGGCGACGGCGATCGAGCAGACACCACTCAAAGCATTATGACGGTGTCTCACTGAACACCACCCCCTAATGGCATACAGTGGTTGCGGAGAGGTGACCGAACAGATGAACAGCCCTTCCGACCTGGTGTGCGACTTCGTCAACAGCTACGACGTCGAGAGCGGGGCCGACGCGATCCCGTCCCCCGCCGCGCTGGCCGCGTGGCTCGGCCGGCGGGATCTGATCGGCCCGGGAGAGACGGCCGACGACGCCGACCTCGCCCTGGCCGTCGACCTGCGCGAGGCCCTGCGCGAGGCCCTGCGCCGCAACCACGACGGCCGCGACCGCGCCGACCGCGACCACGAGGGCTCCGAAGGCCACGACCACGGCGCTCGCGCCCGCGACCCCGAGCCGCCCCCCTCCTTCGCCGCCCTCCCCCTGCGGGTCACCCTGACGGCCGCCGGCCCCGTCCTCGAACCGGTCTCGGCCGGGGTCCCCGGCGGGCTGGCCAGGATCGCGGCCGCGGTGATGGGCGCGCACGCCGACGGGATGTGGCCGAGGCTGAAGGTGTGCACCGAGAGCACCTGCCAGTGGGCGTTCGTCGACTCCTCCAAGAACCGCTCGCGGTCCTGGTGTTCCATGAGGGTCTGCGGCAACCGCACCAAGACTCGGGCATATCGGGCTCGCCGTCAGACCGAGACGGGCTCGCGTCATCTCTGAGTCGGATTCCCCGATACGGTGTAGGGGCCTGTCTCGGGGATCCACCCGCCTGATGCCCGCTCGCGTGGCACGAGACCCGCGAGACAGTGCTTCTGAGGCGACGGCAGACGGCAGAGAAGGAGCGGGCCGAGATGGCAGACGTAGGCGTGCGGGCGGCTCGGCACGATGATGTCGCCGCGGTGACGAGCACCCAGATCCGCGCCTGGAAATACGGCTATCGGGACTTCCTGCCCGAGGGGCCGCTGGAGCAGATGACCGGCCCGGCCGCCGAGGAGATGTGGCGGCGCCAGTGGGACGAGGCGATCATCACCCCGCCGTCCTCACGGCACCGTGTGCTGGTCGCGGTGGAGCAGGTCGTCCTCGACACCGACGCCTTCCCCGCCCTCGGCCCCGGCGGGATCGAGGCCGCCGCGGCGATGCGGGGCGCCGAGCGCGTGGTGGGCCTCGCCTCGCACGCCCCCGCCGAGGATCCCGACCTCGACCCGACCACCACCGCCGAGATGCTCACCTTCCTGGTGGACCCCGACCACATCCGGCGCGGGCACGGCAGCCGCCTGCTCAACGCGACGGTCGACTACCTCCGTGACGACGGCTACCACACCATCGTGACGTGGGTGTTCGCCGACAACCACGGCCCGCTCGGCTTCCTGGAGTCGGCGGGTTGGGGCGAAGACGGGGCCGAACGGGTCCTCAACATGGGCCGGCCGGTGCGGATGATCCGCCTGGCCACCGACATCAGCTAGCGCCGCGGCCGTCGGCCGGAGCCAGCGCCATCGGCTGGCCACCGGCCCGGCGGCGGCCGTCCGAGAGGAACCCGCAACACCATGGCCACCCCGAGCCAGTGGATCGCCGGAGCCCGTCCGCGCACCCTCCCCGCCGCCGTCGTCCCCGTCGCCGTCGGCACCGGCCTCGCGGCCGGATACGGCGGGGCGGTCTGGTGGCGGGCCCTGCTCGCCCTGTTCGTGGCGCTCGCCCTGCAGGTCGGCGTCAACTACGCCAACGACTACAGCGACGGCGTGCGCGGCACCGACGACGAGCGGGTCGGCCCGATGCGCCTGGTCGGCTCGGGGGCGGCCGCGCCCCGGGAGGTCCTGACCGCGGCCCTCGGCTGCTTCCTGGCCGCCGCGGCGGCCGGGCTGGTGCTGGTCGTGGCCACCGGCGCGTGGTGGCTGCTGCTGGTCGGCGCGGTGTCGATCGCGGCGGCCTGGTTCTACACCGGCGGCTCCAGGCCCTACGGCTACCGCGCGCTCGGCGAGATCTCGGTGTTCGTCTTCTTCGGCCTGGTCGCGGTGGCGGGCACCGCGTTCGTGCAGCTCGAATGGCTGCCCTGGACGGCTCTGGTGGCCTCGGTCCCGGTGGGTCTGCTGGCCTGCGCGATGCTGGTGGTCAACAACCTGCGCGACATCGTCACCGACGGCCCGGCCGGCAAGCGCACCATGGCCGTGGTGCTCGGCGACAGCCGCACCCGGACGCTCTACACCCTCTGCCTGGTCCTGCCCCTGGTCATCGCGGCGGCCATGACGCCGTGGCAGCCGTTCGCGGCGCTGGCCGTGCTCTCCGCGCCGCTCGCGATCACCCCGGTGCGGGCCGTCAGGCAGGGCGCCACCGGCCCCGCCCTGATCGCCACGCTCCAGCAGACCGGCCGCTTCCAGCTCGTCTACGGCCTGCTGTTCACCGCCGGCCTGGCGCTCCAGGCCCTGTAGAACGATCACCTTGGAGACCGCTACAGACGGGCTCCCCCAGACTCGTGCTCTTCGACAACAGGAGCACGGCCTCCCCTTTGGTTCACTGAATGTGAATGTTCAATGACAAAGTTGGAGGCTCCGTGGCCGTCGAGCAACGCGGGATCGAGCTGGTCTCGCCGTCGGAGAGGTACGGCCGGCCGCGTGATCTGCTCTTCCTCTGGAGCGGCACCACGCTCGGCATCTTCACCCTGGTCTACGGCACCGTCGTCGTCTCCCTGGGCCTGAGCTTCCCGCAGGCCGTCATGGCCATCGTGATCGGCAACCTGCTGGCCTTCCCGCTGGTCGGCCTGACCAGCCTGCAGGGGCCGGAGGTCGGCACCTCCACGATGGCGGTCTCCCGTGCCGCGTTCGGCCCCAAGGGCGCCCGGGCGCTCAGCTTCTTCGGCTGGATCAACATGGTCGGCTTCGAGGCCGGCGGCATGGTGCTGATCACCTTCGCCTCGCTGGCCCTGCTCGACCAGGCCGGGATCACCGACCAGAGCGCCGCCCTGAAGATCGCCGTGATCGTCGTCGCGGCGCTGATCCAGCTCGTGCTGCCGCTCATCGGGCACGCCGCCGTGATGAAGGCGCAGAAATACTTCACCTGGGTGTTCGTCGCGATGTTCGCCGTCATGGGCGTGCTCATCGGGCCGAAGGTGCAGATCGCCCCGGGCGACAGCGCCGACTTCGCCACGTTCACCATCGCGGTGGCGCTGGTCATGTCGGCCGGCGGGCTGTCGTGGGCCCCGCTGGGCAGCGACTACTCGCGCTACCTGCCGGCGGACTCCAGCAAGAAGGCCGTCTTCGGCTACGCGATGTTCGGCGGGCTCGTGCCGTACATCCTGCTGATGACGCTCGGCGCGGCCGTCGCCACCGTGGTCAAGGACGCCGGCGACCCGATCTCCGGCCTGCCCGGCGCGCTGCCGTCCTGGTTCGTGGTTCCCTACCTGCTGCTGGCCATCGTCACGCTGTTCGCGGTCAACACCACCGACCTCTACTCCTCCGGCCTGAACCTGCAGGCCTCCGGGATCAAGCTGAGCCGGTCCGTCGCGGTCGTGCTCGACCTGGTGATCTGTGTCGCGATCACCTGTGTGGCGGTGTTCTCCGACTCCTTCAACACGATGCTCAACACCTTCCTCGGCCTGCTGATCATCTGGCTGGCCCCCTGGGCGGGCATCTACCTGACCGACTGGCTACGGCGCCGGGGCCGCTACGACGCCGAGGGCCTGTTCGCCGACGGCGGGCCGTACCACGGCAGCGGCGGCATCCGCTGGAGCGGCATCGCCGCGCAGGTCACGGGCATGGTCGCGGCGGCGCTCTGGATCAACTCCACGGCCTTCACCGGGCCGCTCTCCCAGGCCACCGGCGGCTCCGACTTCAGCATCTTCGCGGGCTTCCTCGTGGCGGGCCTGGTGTACGCCGCGCTCGACCGCCGTCCCGTCCCCGTCCCCGTCGCCGCCTGACCCGATCCGATCCGAAAGGCATCACAGCCAAAATGGTCGACCGCACCCTGCTCGACGTCGCCTACGGGCGGCGTCCCGCCGACACGATCATCACCAACGGCGTCCTCGTCAACGTGCTGACCGGCGAGACCTACCCCGCCGAGATCGGCATCAGCGGCACCCGCATCGCCGCCGTCGGCCCCGACCTCCCCCGGGGCCCGGAGACGGAGATCATCGACGCCGCGGGCGGCTATCTCGTCCCCGGCCTGATCGACGGCCACCTGCACATCGAGTGCAGCAAGCTCTCGGTGACGAGCTTCGCCGACCTGGTCGTCCCCTACGGCACCACCAGCGTCGTCTCCGGCCTGGACCAGATCCTCGTGGTGGACGGCCTGCCCGGCGTGCGGGGCTTCCTGGACGAGGCCGCCCGGACCGGCATGCGCGTCTGGTGGGGCGCGCCCGCCAAGGCCCCCTACACCGTCCCGGAGTCGACCGTCGGGCACACCTTCGGCCCGGCCGAGCACCGCCAGGCCCACGAATGGCCCGAGTGCGTCGGCATCTGGGAGACCGTGCAGGAGTTCGTCGAGCACGGCGACGAGGCCGTCATGGAGGCGCTCGACCTGGCCGAGCGGCACCGGCTGCCGGTCTTCGGCTGCGCCCCGCTGTCGGACCCGCGCCGCATCAGCGGCCTGGCCGCCGCCGGGATCCGCCTGGACCACGAGTCCTACTCCGCCGAGGAGACGCTCGACAAGCTCCGCCGGGGCATCTACGCCATCGTGCGCGAGTCGAGCGTCGCCCACTTCCTGGAGGAGAACATCAAGGTCGTCTCCCAGGTCGGCGCGCGCCGGGTGGCCTTCTGCACCGACGACGTGCACGCCGCCGACGTGCTCGCCGGGGGCCACCTGGACAAGCTGGTCCGGATGGCGGTCAAGGCGGGCGTGGACCCGGTGACCGCCATCCAGATGGCCACGGTCAACTGCGCGGAGATGTACCGGATCGACCACCTGGTGGGCAGCATCGCCCCCGGCCGGTACGCCGACGTGCTGATCGTGGACGACCTGGCGGACTTCCGGGTGCGCGAGGTCGTGGCGGGCGGCGCCCTGGTCGCCAGGGACGGCGCGATGATCACCCCCTCCACGCCCCCCTCCCGTGGCGAGGTGCGGCCCTTCCCCGTCCCCGAGCTGACCGCCGGCGACATCGTGCTGCGCGCCCCCGAGGGCGCCACCGAGGTCACCGCGCTGACCATGAGGATGACCCCCGAGCAGGTGTTCGTGCGCAAGCGGCACGACGTCACACTCCCGGTCTCCGGCGGGATCGTGGAGCCGTCCGTGGAGCAGGACGCGCTCTACATCACGGTCGTCGAGCGGTACGGCAAGACCGCCAACCGGCCGGTCGCCCTGGTCAGCGGCTACGGCATCACCAGGGGCGCCATCGCGACCAGCGCCGCCCCCGACGACAACAACATCATCTGCGTCGGCGCCTCCCGCTCCGACATGGCCCTGGCCGTCAACACGGTCGCCGGGGCCGGCGGCGGCCAGGCCGTCGTCGTGGACGGCGAGGTCCGGCAGTTGCTGCCGCTGCCGGTCGGCGGCATCGTCTCCGACCTGCCGGCCGTGGAGATGGCCGAGGCCGAGAGCCGGCTGGACGACCTGGCCCGCGAGCTGGGCTGCGCGCTGCCCTCCCCGCTCATGTATCTGTTCTTCCTGTCGATCACCGCGATCCCCGACTACGCCATCACCGACCTCGGCCTGGTGGACTGCGTCAAACTTGAGGTCATCGACCCGATCCTCTCCTGGAGCTGACAATGACGGATTTCATCGCGGGCCTGCCCAAGTGTGAGCTCCACCTGCACATCGAGGGCACCCTGGAACCGGAGCTCAAGTTCGAGCTCGCCGGGCGCAACGGCATCGAGCTGCCCTACGCCTCCGTCGAGGAGATCAAGGCGGCCTACTCCTTCGACGACCTGCCGTCGTTCCTGAAGATCTACTACGAGGGCATGGACGTGCTCCGCACCGAGCCCGACTTCTACGACCTGGCCATGGCCTACCTGCGCAAGGCCGCCTCGCAGAACGTCCGCTACGCGGAGATCTTCTTCGACCCGCAGGCCCACACCTCGCGCGGCGTGCCGTTCGACCTCGTGATCCGCGGCCTGCGCCGGGCGCTGATCGACGCCGAGACCCAGCTCGGGGTGAAGGCGCAGCTCATCATGTGCTTCCTGCGCGACTTCCAGGCGGAGTACGCCATGGCGACGCTGCTGGAGTCCCTTCCCTACCGCGAGTGGATCGTGGGCGTCGGCCTCGACTCCGACGAGAAGGGCAACCCTCCGGTCAAGTTCAAGGCCGTCTACGAGCGGGCCCGGCAGGAGGGCTATCTGCTGACGATGCACTGCGACGTCGACCAGGAGAACTCCACCGAGCACATCCGCCAGGCCATCGAGGAGATCGGCGTCAACCGCATCGACCACGGCGTCAACGCCCTGGAGGACCCCGCGCTCGTCGAGGCGATCAAGGCCAGGGGCCTCGGCCTGACCGTGTGCCCGATCTCCAACGGCTACGTGACCGACTCGATGAAGGCCGACGCCGTCCGCCGGATGCTCGACCTCGGCCTGCGCGTCACGGTCAACTCCGACGACCCGGCCTACTTCACCGGCTACGTCCAGGAGAACCTCATCGCCCTCGCCGACGCGCTCGACCTCTCCCGGGAGGACCTCGTCCAGCTGGAGCGGAACGCCTTCGAGATCACCTGGCTCCCCCGCCACCTGAAGGACGCCTACCTCGCCGAACTCGACGCCTACGCCGCTCCCTGAGGCTCCGGCCCCGCACCCTGGGGTCTGCCCCGCCCCCGCGCCCTGAGCGCCGCCGCCCAGGGCGCTCAGGACGCTCGGGACGCGCCGTGAGCGGCTAGCGCATCCTGAGCGCCAGCAGGAAGTCGACCCGCTCGTCCAGGGCGTTGAGCGAGCGTCCGGTCAGCTCCTCGATCCGCTTCAACCGGTAGCGCAACGTGTTGACGTGGACGTGGAGCCGGTCGGCGGTCGCCGCCCACGAACCCGACTCCTCCAGGAACGTCTCCAGCGTCTCGACCAGGTCCGTCTGGTGGGCCGCGTCATACTCCTCCAGCGGCCCCAGCAGCCGCGTCCGGAACGAGCGGCGCAGCTCCCCCGGGATCGCCGCGATCAGCGAGCGGTGGGAGCTGACATCGGCGCCGGTGATCGCCGACACCCGGCCCTCGCCCAGCTCGGCCAGCGTGCGGGCGTGCCGGGCCTCCTCGATCAGGCTGCTCAGCGCGGCCGGTCCCGTGGTGACGCTGCTGACGCCGATCGTGATCCGGGCCTGGCCCAGCCCTGCCTCCAGCGTGGCCGCCCCGGCCAGCATGTGGGCGGTCAGCTCGGCGGCGGTGTTGCCCGCCAGCGGGACGAGCGCGACCGCCTCCCGGCCCACCGCCGTCGCCACCCCCGGTGCCAGCGGGCGCAGCAGCTCGTCGAGCACGGCGACGCCCACCTCCTCGGCCCGGTCGGCCCCCTCGACCGCGAGCGCCACGGCCAGCAGGCCGTGCTCGGTCTCGATGTGCAGGGTGTGCAGCCGGGAGACCACGCCCGGCAGGTTCGCGTCGCCGGAGGCGAGCAGTCCCAGGAGCTGGTCCAGCACCCGTCGCTCGATCCGCTGCGCCGCCTCCAGCCGGGAGCGTTCCAGGGCCACCAGCGCGGCCAGCTCCACGATCAGGTCCTCGTGCTCGCCGCCCGCCCGCACCTGCTCCCCGGCGTAGGCCAGGAACCAGTTGGCGATCCGGTGCGGCGCCCCCTTGCTGACCGGGAACACCGACAGCACCGTGCCGTCGGCCTGCGCCGCCGTACCGGGCAGGAAGCGCGCGGACAGGAACGCGTGCGCCAGCCGCCCGCCCGCCCCGGCCGGCAGCGGCTGCGAGCCCACGACCACCCGGCCGGTCGCCGACATCACCCAGCAGGGCACGTCCAGCTCCCCCGCCACCGTGGTGACGACCTTGCTCAGGCTCCCGCCGTCCACGAGCGTGCTGGCCAGCCTCCTGCGGGAGCCGTAGGGCCGGGCCGGGGCGGAGCCGAACTCGTCGATCAGGGCGCGCAGCACGTATTCGGTGAGCGCGCTGAAGGAGACGTCGACGCCGAGCGCCAGCATCGGCAGCCCCGCGTCGGCACAGGCGTCGATGAGATCGGCCGGCGGGACCTTCAGCGCGGTGCCGGAGCAGAGCGCGGCGACCCCGGCCTCCACCAGCGCCGCCACGAACCGCCCGGCGGACTCGGGGCCGTCATGCCAGGTCAGCTCGGTCAGGACGAGCTCACCGGCCTTGAGGAAGCGGCCCGGCTCGATCAGGTCGGTGGTCGCGACGCCACGGACCCGGCGGTCGAGCAGATCGTGGCCGCTGAGCACCTTCAGCCCCAGGTGATCGACCTGGCACAGGTCCCGCAGGCGCATACCAGTAGGTTAGCCGCGGCTCAGACCGGCCAGGACTCCCGTCGCCAGGCCGCGTCCCAGAACAGCCACTCGTAGCGCGCGGTGGTCAGCGCGTGCTCGCACAGCCTCCCCCGGTCGGTCTCGGGCAGCTCCGCGGCGACCCCGTCGAGCAGGTCCAGCACCCCGGCGACGGTCTCCTGGTAGTGCTCGTTGCCGTAGGTCTCGATCCACCACGCGTAGAGCGGGTCGGGCGACGACTGCTTCAGCAGCTCCTCGCCGACCTTCGCGTAGATCCAGTAGCAGGGCACGATCGCGCCCAGCGCCTCGGGGAAGGTGCCCAGGTGGCAGGCTCGCAGCAGGTAGGAGCCGTAGCCGATGGTGGTGGGGGTGGCCCCCTCGCCGAGCGCGTCGCCCTCGTCCATCCCGAACGCGGCCAGCAGCTCGACGTGGAGGCTGTGCTCCACCTCGACCGTGCGCGCCGCGTCCGCGGCGAAGCGCTGCACCACGGCCGGGTCGGCGGCCCGCGCCCCGCAGGCCGCCAGCGCCCGCGCGTAGTCGGGCAGGAAATGCGTCTCCTGCACCACGAAGTGCCGGAAGACCTCGCGCGGCAGTGTCCCGTCGGTCAGCCCCGTGAGAAACGGGTGGACCAGGATCTCGCCGTAGACACCCTCGACGACCTGCCACAACTCATCACGGAACCGGCTCACGCCAGCGATGCTACCGGCATCGCCGCCGCGGGGTTGACTTAACCAATACGGTCGTCCATATTGGAGGGGTGGCCAGACCATCGAAGAAGGAACAGATCCTGCGCGAGGGCCTTGAGGTGGTGCGCCGCCGGGGGTTCAACGCCGCCGGAGTGCGCGACATCACCTCCGCGGCGGGCGTACCGCAGGGCTCATTCACCAATCACTTCACCTCCAAGGAGGCGTTCGGGCTGGAGATTCTCGACCGCTACTTCGCCGACGTGCACACGACCATGACGGCGACCGTGGAGGGGGCCGGCAGCTCGCCGCTGGAACGGCTGCGGGCCTACTTCGACGCGATCAGCGACCGGCTGGAGGACCGCGGCTGGCACCACGGCTGCCTGATCGGGAACATGAGCCTGGAGGCGACCGAGCACAGCGAGGCGATCCGCGCCAGGCTCACCGAGATCTTCACCCAGTGGCGGGAGCCTTTCGCGCGGTGCCTGCTGGAGGCCGAGGCCGCCGGTCAGATCCGGCTCGACGTGCCGGCCGTGGAGCTGGCGGACTTCCTGATCACCTCATGGCAGGGCGCCATCCTCCGCATGAAGGTCGAGCGGACCCCCGAACCCCTGGAGCGGTTCAAGCGCATCGTGTTCGCCACAGTGATCCATCCCTGACGAGCACGGTCACCCCTCCCCGAGAACGAGAGAAGAGAGCTCGATGACATCCCCCCAGACTCCGCGGATCGACGCCGCCGACCCCCATCCCCGCAGGCGGATCCGCGTCCTGGACACCGAGATGAGCCACGTCGACACGGGCGACGGCGACCCGATCGTGTTCCTGCACGGGAACCCGACCTCCGCCTACCTCTGGCGCAACATCATCCCCGCCGTCCACGACCTCGGCCGGTGCCTGGCCCCGGACCTGGTCGGCATGGGCCGCTCCGGCCCGGCACCCGACGGCGGCTACCGGTTCGGCGACCACGCACGCTATCTCGACGCGTGGTTCGACGCCCTGGGCCTGACGGAGAACGTCACGCTGGTCCTGCACGACTGGGGATCGGCGCTCGGTTTCCACTGGGCGGCCCGTCACCCGGAGCGGGTCAAGGCGATCGCCTACATGGAGGCGATCGTCCAGCCCCGGCTCTGGTCGGACTTCCCGCACGGCCGCGAGGAGCTGTTCCGCGCGCTCCGGTCCGACCGGGGAGAACACCTGGTCATGGAGGAGAACTTCTTCGTCGAGACGGTCCTGCCCAAGAGCGTCATGCGCACGCTGACCGACGAGGAGATGGCGGCCTACCGCGCGCCGTTCCGGACGCCCGCCTCCCGCCTGCCGACGCTGGTGCTCGCCCGTGAGCTGCCGATCGACGGGACTCCCGACGACGTCGCCGAGATCGTCGAACAGTACGGACGCCATCTCTCGCGGAGTCCCGTCCCCAAGCTGTTCGTGGCGGCCGAGCCCGGGGCCCTGCTCGTCGGCCGGGCCGCGGAGTACGCCCGGAGCTGGCCGAACCAGCGTGAGGTGACCGTCAAGGGGGTCCACTACATCCAGGAGGATTCCCCCGTCGAGATCGGAACCGCTCTCCGCGACTTCCTCAACGATCTCTGACGCCTCCCCGGCGGTTTCTGGCCCGCGGGCGCGGACGGCCTCGCACGGCCTCGCGCGGCTCCCGCGCGGCGGGACGGGCGGGGCGGGCACACCGCCGCTCAGAGGGCGCGGCGCATCACGACGCGGGGCGCGAGCTCGATGCCCAGCTCCCGCTCGTGGGCCACCAGCGCGGCCAGCTCCGGCCCCCACTCGGCCGGATCGAGCACGGCGAAGCCCCGCCGGGCGTACCACGGCCCGTTCCAGGGCACGTCCCGGAAGGTCGTCAGCGTCACGGCCGCCGAGCCCACCGAGGCCGCGTGGTCGCAGACCGCCTCCAGCAGGCGCCCGCCGATGCCCTGCCGCCCGTGGTCGGGGTGGACGGCGAGCTGGTCGAGGTGGACCAGTCCGTCCACCCAGCCGATCATCGCGAACCCGACCGGCGGGGTCCCGGCGACCAGGACCCGCGACGGGTCGTCGGTCTCCTCGACCATCGTGGTCCCCTCCGGGAAGGTGATGCCCACCTGGGCGAACACCCCGTCGGCGGCGACCTCCACCGCCGCGAGGCCGGGCAGCTCCCCGGCCACGGCCCAGCGGACCTCAGTCGAAATCGAAGATCGAGTGCTTGTCATAGAACTGGAGGATATAGCGGCACCGCACGCAGATCATCAGGGTTATCCGGTGGGAGGTGATCCCCCACCGGCTGTCGACCCTGCCGTGCTCCTGCTGGAACTCCGTGCCCTGACAGAGGGGACAGACGAGCTCGGATCGCGTCATATCCGATAGACGGACAGGCCGCCTCCGGAGTTCCTCGGCCAGTCCGGAATATCTCGGCTACAGGTCGAGCAGGGGCTCCAGGCCGACGGTCAGTCCGGGTGTCTCCCCGACCCGGCGCACGCCCAGCAGCACGCCCGGCGTGAACGACGAGCGGCTCATGGTGTCGTGGCGGATGGTGAGCGTCTCCCCGTCGCCGCCCATGAGCACCTCCTGGTGGGCGACCAGCCCGGCCAGCCGCACGGAGTGCACGCGGACCCCGTCCACCTCCGCGCCCCGCGCCCCCTCCAGCTCGGCGCTGGTGGCGTCGGGCATCGGCCCCACCCCGGCCTTGTTCCGCGCCTCGGCGACCAGCTCCGCCGTACGGCGGGCGGTGCCGGAGGGCGCGTCGGCCTTGTTCGGGTGGTGCAGCTCGACGATCTCGACGGAGTCGAAGTATCGGGCGGCCTGCTGGGCGAAGTGCATCATCAGCACGGCGGCGATGCCGAAGTTGGGAGCGATCAGCGCGTTGACGCCGGGGTTGTCGTCCAGCCAGCCCCTGACGGTCGCCAGCCGCCCGGCGTCGAAGCCGGTGGTGCCGACCACCGGGTGGATGCCGTGGGAGATGCACCATTCGAGGTTGCCCATGACCACGTCGGGGTGGGTGAAGTCGACCACCACCTCCGAGCCCGCGAGACCCTCGATCGGGTCGCCCTTGTCGACCGCCGCGACCAGCTCCAGGTCGTCGGCCGCCTCGACGGCCCTGCACACTTCGATACCGACACGCCCGCGGGCGCCGAGAACTCCAACCCTGATCACGGCCCAAGGCTATACCGTCCGCCTCCGCGCGGACCCGCCAGCCATGCCCTGACCTCGCACGCCGCACCCGGAGGCCCGGTGAGCCCCGCACCGGCCCGCCGGGTTCCGGCCGCGGGCCGCGCCCCCGGGTCTCCGGGACGGTCGTGGGCCGCCTCCGGAGGTCCCCGCCGGCCACGCCCGGACGGACAACGGCCCCGGCGCACGGGGCGCCGGGGCCGTTGGCGACAGGACGGCTAGCCGTTCACGGCCCAGCTGAAGTCCTTGTCCTCGTAGGGGCCGATCACCGCGAGGGTCATCGGGCGGTTGAGGACGTCGCGGGCGACCTCGGTGATCTCCTCCGGCGTCACCGCCTCGATCCTGGCCAGGACGTCGTCGACCGAGAGCAGTTCGTCGTAGACGAGCTCGCCCTTGCCGATCCTGGACATCCTGGAGCCGGTGTCCTCCAGCCCGAGCACCAGACCGCCGCGCATCTGTCCCTTGCCACGGACGATCTCCTCCTCGGTGATGCCGTCGGCGATCACCCGGAGGACCTCCTCACGGCAGATCTTCAGCACGTCGTCGGTCTTCGACGGCAGGCAGCCGACGTAGATGCCGAACTGGCCGGTGTCGGCGTGGGCGGAGGTGTAGGAGTAGGCGGAGTAGGCCAGCCCCCGCTTCTCCCTGATCTCCTGGAACAGCCGCGAGGACATGCCGCCGCCCAGGGCCGCGTTGAACACGCCCAGCGCGAAGCGGCGCTCGTCGGTGCGGGTGAGGCCGGTCGTGCCGAGGACCAGGTTGGCCTGCTCGGTCGGCCGGTGCACCACCCGGACCCCGGAGCGGGTCCCGACGCCGGGGCCGGACAGGCGCGGAGGGATGGGCGAGGCGTCCCCGCCGAGCGCTCCGGCCCGCTCGTAGGCCGCGGCGACCAGCGCGACGACCTGCTCGTGGCTGACGTTGCCGGCCACCGACACCACGGTGTGCGTCGGCAGGTAGTAGCGGCGGTAGTACTCGGCGATCCGGTCACGGCTGACGGCGTTGATCGACTCGACCGTGCCGAGGATCGGCCGGCCGATGGGCGTGTCGCCGTACAGCTCGGCGGAGAACTGCTCGTGCACCATGTCGGAGGGGTCGTCGTCGTGCATGGCGATCTCCTCCAGGATCACGCCACGCTCGGCCTCGACGTCCTCCGGGGTGATGAGCGAGGAGGTCACCACGTCGGCGAGCACGTCGATCGCCACCCGCAGGTCCTCGTCGAGGACCCGCGCGTAGTAGCAGGTGTATTCCTTGGCGGTGAAGGCGTTGATCTCACCGCCGATGCCCTCGATCGCCGCGGAGATCTCCAGTGCGTCCCGCGTGGGGGTGCCCTTGAACAGCAGGTGCTCAAGGAAGTGGGAGGCCCCCATGTGCTCGGGAGCCTCGTCCCGCGATCCGATGCCGACCCACATGCCGACCGCGACGGAACGCACGGTCGGCATGGACTCGGTCACCACCCGGAGCCCACCGGGGAGGACGGTGCGCTGCACCACCCCGGCACCGTCCTTGCCGGGGTGCAGAGTGGTGGTCATCACGAGTTGCGGTCTTCTCCCCCACGGCCGCCGCCGCTGGTGCGGGTGCGGGTGCGACGGGGCCGCTCCTCGCGGGGCCGCTCGTCGGCGGCGGGCGCCGCGGGCTCCTCCTCGGGGGCGCCGCCCTCGGCCTTGGCCGCGGCCTCCTTCTCGATGACCTCGACGGGCACCAGGGAGAGCTTGCCGCG
Organism: Streptosporangium sp. NPDC048886; assembly: GCF_055586905.1. Lineage (NCBI taxonomy): Bacteria > Bacillati > Actinomycetota > Actinomycetes > Streptosporangiales > Streptosporangiaceae > Streptosporangium > Streptosporangium sp. NPDC048886. The sequence continues at coordinate 203,570 of NZ_JBVJHH010000001.1, read as the reverse complement.
CGAGTCGATCTCGGCGATCTCCACCTGGACCTTCTCGCCGACGTTCATGACGTCCTCGACGTTCTCGATGCGCTTGCCGCCGTGCAGCTTGCGGATCTGGGAGACGTGCAGCAGGCCGTCCTTGCCCGGCATGAGGGAGATGAAGGCGCCGAAGGCGGCGATCTTGACGACCGTGCCCAGGTAGCGCTCGCCGACCTCCGGCATGTGCGGGTTGGCGATGGCGTTGATCGCCGACCGGGCCGCCTCGGCGGACGGGCCGTCGGTGGCGCCGATGTAGATGGTCCCGTCGTCCTCGATCGTGATCTCGGCGCCGGTGTCGTCCTGGATCTGGTTGATCATCTTGCCCTTCGGGCCGATGACCTCGCCGATCTTGTCCACCGGGACCTTGATCGTGATGATGCGCGGGGCCGTCGCGTTCATCTCCGCCGGGGAGTCGATGGCCTCCTGCATCACGTCGATGATGGCCAGGCGGGCGCCCTTGGCCTGCTTCAGCGCGGCGGCCAGGACCGAGGCGGGGATGCCGTCGAGCTTGGTGTCGAGCTGGAGGGCGGTGATGACATCCTTGGTGCCGGCGACCTTGAAGTCCATGTCGCCCATGGCGTCCTCGGCGCCGAGGATGTCGGTCAGCGTGACGTACTGGTCGCCCTCGTTGATCAGGCCCATCGCGATGCCCGCGACGATGCCCTTGAGGGGGACGCCCGCGTCGAGCAGCGCCATGGTCGAGGCGCAGACCGAGCCCATGGAGGTCGAGCCGTTGGAGCCCAGCGCCTCGGAGACCTGGCGGATCGCGTAGGGGAACTCCTCGCGGGCCGGCAGGACCGGGACGAGCGCCCGCTCGGCGAGCGCGCCGTGGCCGATCTCGCGGCGCTTGGGCGAGCCCACCCGGCCGGTCTCACCGGTGGAGTAGGGCGGGAAGTTGTAGTTGTGCATGTAGCGCTTGGTGCGCTCCGGGTTGAGCGTGTCGATCATCTGCTCCATGCGGAGCATGTTCAGCGTGGTGATGCCCAGGATCTGGGTCTCGCCGCGCTCGAACAGGGCCGAGCCGTGCACCCGGGGCACGACGTGGACCTCGGCGTTGAGCTGCCGGATGTCCTTGACGCCGCGGCCGTCGATGCGGACGCCCTCGGAGATGACCCGCTCGCGCATGAGCTTCTTGGTCAGCGAGCGGAACGCCGCGCCGATCTCCTTCTCGCGGCCTTCGAACTCGGAGCCGACCTTCTCGGCGGCCAGGGCCTTGACGCGGTCGAGCTCGGTCTCGCGCTCCTGCTTGCCGGCGATGGTCAGCGCCGCGGCCAGCTCGCTCTTGACCGCGCCGGTCACCGCCTCCAGGACGTCGTCCTGGTAGTCGAGGAACAGCGGGTATTCGGCGGTCTCCTTGGCGGCGACCTTGGCGACCTTGGACTGCGCCTCGCACAGGACCTTGATGAACGGCTTGGAGGCCTCCAGGCCCTGGGCGACGGTCTCCTCGGTCGGAGCCACGGCGCCGTCGGCGACGAGCTTGAGCGTGTCGCGGGTGGACTCGGCCTCGACCATCATGATCGCGACGTCGCCGTCCTCCAGGACGCGGCCGGCGACCACCATGTCGAAGGTGGCGTTGGCCAGCTCCGCGTGGGTCGGGAAGGCGACCCACTGGCCCTCGATCAGCGCGACGCGGACGCCGCCGATCGGGCCGGAGAAGGGCAGCCCGGCGAGCTGGGTGGACAGGGACGCGGCGTTGATCGCGACCACGTCGTAGAGGTGGTCGGGGTTGAGCGCCATGACGGTCGCGACGACCTGGATCTCGTTGCGCAGCCCCTTGACGAACGACGGGCGCAGCGGCCGGTCGATCAGCCGGCAGGTGAGGATGGCGTCCTCGGAGGGACGGCCCTCACGGCGGAAGAAGGAGCCGGGGATGCGGCCCGCGGCGTACATCCGCTCCTCGACGTCCACCGTGAGGGGGAAGAAGTCGAGGTTCTCCTTGGGATTCTTGGAGGCGGTGGTCGCGGACAGGACCATCGTCTCGTCGTCCAGGTAGACGACGGCGGAACCCGCCGCCTGGCGTGCGAGCCGGCCGGTCTCGAACCGGATGGTACGCGTGCCGAAAGAGCCGTTGTCGATGACGGCTTCACTGCTGTGGACACCCTCCACGGGGGACCTCCTTGTAACTCGGTCGCCCGCGCCCACTCAGGCACGCGTCTCGCGCCTGAGTCGTCTGCTTGCCGGCTCCCCGTAGGTGCAGCGCCGGTCTTCGATCGAAGCGCCCGGTTCCGTACGGCTCACGCCATGATGACCGGGGGCCACTACCGAGGACCGGCCCTCCGACGCCGTGGGGCGCGCTTGCTGGCGGACGCGGGGCACTGTCTCGGCTATTCAGTTTGCTCACTGGGACGGCGTCTGCATGGCGCGACGCGCCGACACCGGCCCATATGAGATCCATATGAGATGAGGGAGCGGCGCGGACGCCACTCCCTCACAACTCTATCGGCGCAGGCCGAGCCGCTCGATGAGCGAACGGTAGCGCGCGATGTCCTTGCTCTGCAGGTACTTGAGCAGACGGCGGCGGCGACCCACGAGCAGCAGCAGGCCGCGGCGGCTGTGGTGGTCGTGCTTGTGCGTCTTCAGGTGCTCGGTGAGCTCGCTGATGCGCTTGCTCAGCAGCGCGATCTGCACCTCGGGGGAACCGGTGTCGGTCTCACCCTTGGCGTACTCACCGATGATCTGCTTCTTGGCGGCGGTGTCGAGCGACACGTCTCTCCTTGAACTCCTACGGGCACGCGTGATGTACAAGATGCCCGAGCGACCGTGCGTGCCTACAGTCGCCGTGGCGGGATCAGCGCCGGGGCTGTGACACCGCCGGTTACAGAGCTGACATGCCAGGTTACCATCAGCCCTCCCGTCATCGCACATCCACGGGAGCGCCGGGGCCGTCAGCCCCTCCGGTGGACGGTCCGGCCGTCGACGATCACCGTCTCGGCCCGGACCTCGGGGATGCGGGCGGCCGGGATCTCGAAGAGGTCCTCGGACAGGATCACCAGGTCGGCGAGCTTGCCCGCGGTCAGCGAGCCCCGGTCGTGGTCGCAGAAGTTGGCGTAGGCCGAGCCGAGGGTGTAGGCGCGGACGGCGGTCTCCAGATCCACGCACTCCTGCGGCATCCAGGCCGGGCCGCCGGCGAGGCCCTGCCGGGTGACGGCGGTGTAGATGCCGACCATCGGGTCCATCTCGGCCACGTTCCAGTCGCTGGAGAAGGCCAGCACCGCTCCCGCCTCGTGCAGCGAGCGCATCGGCCAGGCCTTGCCCCACCGCTCCGGGCCGACCGCCGAGGCCCAGTCGTGGCCGGGACCGGCGATGTCGGGCGAGCAGTGCCGGGGCTGCATGCAGGCCACCACGCCCAGCGAGGCGAAGCGCGGCACGTCCGCCGGGTCGAGGCACTCCACGTGGACGACCTGGTGGCGGGCGTCACGGCGGCCATTGACCCGGAAGGCGTGCTCGACGGCGTCCAGCACGGTGCGGATGCCCCGGTCGCCGGTGGCGTGCACGAACGCCTGGAAGCCCGCGGCGTCCAGCTTGGCCAGCAGGCCGGCGAACTCCTCCGGCGGGTAGAAGGTCTCGCCGCGGTGCGAGTGCCCGCAGTAGGGCTCCAGGAGCGCGGCGGTGTGCGGCTCCACCACGTCGTCGATGTAGAGCTTGAGGGGCCCGACCCGGAACCACTCGTCGTCGTGCTCGGCCGCCGCGGCGGCGAAGTCCGCCAGGTCCGCCTCGCCGGTCCCGCGGGGGTGGAACAGCGCCGCGATCACCCGGGAGCGGAGCCGTCCCTCGGCCCTGGCCCGCCGGAACAGGGCCAGGTCGTCCAGCGAGTTCTGCGGTTCGACGATCGTGGTGACGCCCAGGGCGGTGGCCATGTCGAGGCTGGCCAGCAGGCGGGGGTAGGCGCGGTCCTGGCCGGCCCACGGCACGCCGAGATCGGCCAGCGCCCGCTGCCCGGCGCGGGAGAGCCCGCGCACCGCGAACTCGGTGACGAATCCGGTCGGCTCTCCCGACCCGTCGGTCTGGGCCACCCCGAACGGCAGGTCCGTGTGGTCGCGGTCGATGCCGAGCACGCCCATCGCGGCGGTGTTCAACCACATGGTGTGCACGTCGTAGCTGAACACGAAGGCGGGCAGGCCCTCGGTGAGCGGGTCCAGGTCGGCGGCGCGGGGCATCCGGCCGCCGGGGATGGCGGAGTACTCGAACGCCTCGCACTCGATCCACCGGGCCCGCGGGTTGGCCCGCCGCCACCGCGCGATCCGCCGGCCGACCTCCTCCAGCGAGCCGGCGCCGGCGAGCTGGACGCACGCCTCGTCCGAGCCCAGCCGGACGTGGTTGTGCGCGTCCACGAAACCGGGCAGGACCAGCCGGCCGCCGGCGTCGAGCGTCTCGGCGGCGGCGGGGGCGTCGGCGTCGGCCCCCACCCAGGTGATCCGCCCGTCCCGCACGGCCAGCGCCTGCGCCCGCGGCAGCGCGGGGTCGACGGTGTGGACACGGGCGTTCCGCACGACCAGATCGTTCATCGCTCAGTCCTCGGTGGTCGTCACGACCCAGCGGGTCAGCGGGCGGGGGCGCAGGTAGAACAGGTAGTAGGCGGTGAAGAGCACCACGATGACACCCGCGATGGCCAGGTCGGCCCACGACTGCTCGGCCAGGGCGTAGGCCAGGGCGGCGATCACCGCGACCGGGATCGCCGGCCACAGCGGCATCCGCCACGCGGCGACCCCGCGGTGCCCGGCCGACCGGGCGCGCAGCGCCGCCACCGCGATCAGCAGGGAGACGACCGTCAGGACGACCGACGTCACCCCGAGCAGCCCTTCGATGTCGAACAGCGCGGCCATGAGCGCGCCGGGCAGGCCGATGGCCAGGGTGCTCACCCAGGGGGATCCCCACCGGGGGTGGAGCCTGGTCAGGGCCCGGTTGACCGGCTCGGGCCAGGCCCGGTCGCGGCCGGAGGCGAAGATGACCCGGCCGTTCTGCAGGGCCATGACCAGCACCGCGTTCAGGATGGCGATGGCGATGCCCAGGTTGATGAAGACCGCGAAGCCGGGGCCGGCCCAGGCCCGCACGTAGTCGGGGAAGGTGCCGTCGACCAGGTCGCCGAGCGAGCCGACGCCGAGCACGGCGGCCGCCGTGGGCACGATGATGACGACGCCGGCCAGGCCGAGCGCCCAGAAGACCGTGCGCGGCACGTTCCGGCGCGGCTGCTTGATCTCCTCGGTGAGGTAGACGGCGGACCCGAAGCCGTTGAAGGAGAACATCGTGACGGTGAGCCCGGCCATCAGGATCGCCAGGGAGAACGCCGACAGGCCGCCCTGTCCGTCCGGCACCACCGGGGAGACGAGCACCGACACGTCACGCTGGGCGTGGGCGAAGCCGAGCCCGGCGACCACCATGGCGGCGACCACCTCGATGGCCAGGAAGACCCCGGTGATGAAGGCGTTGGAGCGCACGTCGAGCACCGCGAACAGGGTGGCCAGCAGCATGACGACCGCACCGGCCAGCGAGCGGTCCACGGCGAACAGGTCGGAGAGGTAGTCGGCGGTCCCCAGCGCGATGATCGGCGGAATGATGATCAGCAGGACGGCCGACAGGCCGAAGGTGAGCCATCCGGCGAAACGTCCCAGAAGCGTGGTGACCATGGCGTACTCGCCGCCGGAGCTCGGCGCGAGCGTGCCCAGCTCGGCGTAGCAGAAGGCGATGCCGACCGAGACCACCAGGCCGGCGATGAGCGCGATGACCGCTCCGCTTCCCTGACCTGCGAGAACCTCGGGGACGATGATGAACAGCGATGAGGTGGGCGTGATGCACGACAGGGTCAGCATGACCGCGCCGAAGAGGCCTAGCACCCGGGGCAGGGAGGGTGCCACTTGTTGCTTGAGCACGGGGGACATTCCTCACATGGCGATCATTTGAACGGCATTCAAATATTTGAATGCCATTCAAAATGCACTGCCGTACAGTCGGACGTCAAGAGTGCGCCAGGACCCTTTACCGGAACGGGGCGAAATGGCACGACGGCGGCTGGAACGTCCACGCGAGCAGATGCTCGAGGCGGCGATGGAGGCGATCACCGAACACGGGCTGGCCGAGCTGACGATGGCGGCGCTGGCCCGGCGGCTGGGCACCAGCGGCGGCCACGTCCTCTACTACTTCGGCAGCAAGGACCAGGTCCTGCTGGAGACCCTGCGCTGGAGCGAGGACAGGCACACGAGATCCAGGGCGGCGCTGCTCACCGCCGGAGGCGGCGCGCTGGAGCGGCTCGGCGACTACGTGTCGATCTACCTGCCGGAGGGGGCGGGCGACCCGCGCTGGCTGCTCTGGGTGGACGTCTGGAGCCGCACCCCGGCGGTGCCCGCGCTGCGCGAGGGCCAGGTGGAGATCGACCTGGGCTGGCACCGCGACCTGGTCGCGCTGCTGGAGCAGGGCGCGCGCGGGGGCGAGTTCGCCGGCGTCGACCTGGAGTCCTTCTCGGTACGGCTCCGCGCCATGCTGGACGGCTTCAGCACCCAGATCGTGATCGGCGTGCCCGGGGTGAGCCGGGAGGGGGCCACCGCCCACGCCCTGGCCTACGCCCGGCAGGCGCTCGGAGCCGCCCCCGCGCCCACCGGCTGAGCCGCCTGCGGCCCCGGGGGCGCAGGGGCGGCCCGTCCGGGCCGTCCGGGCCCTCCGGGCCGGGGCAGCGGGTTCAGGAGGTGAGGCGGCGGGCCTCGTCGACGTCGGCGCGCATCTGGTCGATGAGCGCCTCGACCGAGTCGAACCTGACGTTGCCGCGGAGCCGGGGTCCGAAGTCCACGGCCATGTGGGCGCCGTAGAGGTCGAGGTCGTCACGGTCGAGCGCGTAGGCCTCGACGGTGCGCGGCACCCCCTCGAAGGTGGGGTTGGTGCCCACCGAGATGGCCGCGGGCCAGCGCTCGCCGCCGTAGACGGCCGGCAGGTTGCCCGTCGAGATGCCCTGCAGCCAGCCGGCGTAGACGCCGTCGGCGGGGATCGCGGTGAAGTCGGGGGACTCCACGTTGGCCGTCGGGAAGCCCAGCTGACGGCCGCGCTGGTAGCCGCGGACGACCACGCCCTCGACCCGGTGCGGGCGGCCCAGCGCCGCGGCGACGGCCTCCATGTCCCCGGCGGCGAGCCGCTCGCGGATGAGGGTGGAGGAGATTGTCTCCCCGTTGCTCACCAGCGGGACCGCCTCCGCCACGAAGTCGTACTTCTCGCCGAGGGTCTGCAACGTCTCGACGTCACCGGACGCCTTGTGCCCGAAGCGGAAGTTCTCCCCCACCACGACCCCGCCCGCGTGGAGCCGGTCGACCAGCACGGTCTGCACGAACTCGTCCGGGGTCATCCGGGAGAACTCCAGCGTGAACGGCAGCACGCACACCGCGTCCACGCCGAGCGCGGCGAGCAGCTCGGTGCGGTGCCGGGCCGTCGTCAGCCGGGGCGGGTGCGTGCCGGGCCGCACCACCTCCTCCGGATGCGGGTCGAAGGTCACCACGACCGAGAGCAGCCCGAGCTCGTCGGCCATCTCGACGGCACGGGCCACCATCTGCTGGTGGCCGCGGTGAACCCCGTCGAAGACGCCGATCGTGATGACGGACCTGCCCCAGTCTTCGGGCACGTCGTCCAATCCGTGCCAGCCTCGCACCGCAGCCTCTTCCCCTTGTAGCGGATCGACCCCTAAAGCCTGCCATGCTTGCCCGCCATCTCTCCAATCGGGGAGCTCATTGGAAAGTGACAGGCCACCTGACGTCCCCCGACGCGGCCCAGCGCGGGACGTTCGGTACGGCAGCGCTCCTGGGCGATCGGGCAGCGGGGATGGAAGGAGCACCCCGTGGGCCGGTCGATCGGGCTGGGCACGTCGCCGGTCAGCACGACGCGCTCGCGGCGCGGCGCCCCGGACCCGTCGTCGATCTCCGGGACCGCCGACAGCAGCGCGTGGGTGTAGGGATGCGAGGGCGCGGCGTACAGCGCCTCGGCCTCGGCGACCTCGACGATCTCCCCCAGATACATCACCGCGATCCGGTCCGACACGTGCCGCACCACGCCCAGGTCGTGCGCGATGAAGACGTAGGTGAGCCCGAGCTCGTCCTGCAGGTCCGCGAAGAGGTTGAGCACCTGCGCCTGCACCGACACGTCGAGCGCCGAGACCGGTTCGTCGGCCACCACGAGCTTGGGCGACAGGGCGATGGCCCGGGCGATGCCGATCCGCTGGCGCTGGCCGCCGGAGAACTCGTGCGGGTAGCGGTCCAGGTGGGTCCTGGCCAGCCCGACCAGGTCGAACAGCTCGCCGACCCGCCTCCGGACCGCGGCGGCGTCGCCGTGGCCGTGGATCCTGAGCGGCTCGGCGACCGCGTCGCCGGCCGTGCGGCGCGGGTTGAGCGAGGCGTAGGGGTCCTGGAAGACGAGCTGCAGGCCCCTGCGGACCGGGCGGAGGGCGCGCCGGGACAGGGCGGTGATGTCCTGCCCGTCGAACTCCACCCGGCCGGTGGTGACGTCGGTCAGCCGGACCAGGCAGCGGCCGAGCGTGGACTTGCCGCACCCGGACTCGCCGACCACGCCGAGGGTCTCCCCGGTCCTGACCTCCAGCGAGACCCCGTTGACGGCCTGCACGCCGCGGCCGCCGCGCGCCTTGAAGTGCTTGACCACATCGGTGGCCCGCAGCAGGGTGCTCATCGTCGTGTCCGCTGTGTTCACGGGTCGCTCACCGCTCCTCATCCGCCGCGTGGGCGGTCCGTCGTGCCGGGGTCGTCTCCGGGGCGCTCCGGTCACCACGCCGGATCCGCTCCCGGTCCTCCCCGGGCAGCCAGCAGGCGTCCAGGTGACCGGCGCCGCCGGTGAGCGGGGGGACCTCGTCGCAGGCCGCGTGCCGGTGGGAGCAGCGGCCGGCGAAGGGACAGCCGCCGCCCGAGGCGCCGGGGGTGCCCGGGATCGTGGGCAGCCGCCGGACGCGCGGCCCGCCCACCCGGGGCACCGAGTCGAGCAGGCCCCAGGTGTAGGGATGGCGGGGAGTGCGGAAGACGTCCCCGCGGGGGCCGCGCTCGACCGCGCGCCCGCCGTACATGACCAGGACCTCGTCCGCGATCTCGGAGACCACGCCCATGTCATGGGTGATCATGACGATGGCCGAGCCGTGGTCGGCGCGCAGGCGGCGCATCAGGTCCAGGATCTGCGCCTGGGTGGTGACGTCGAGCGCGGTGGTGGGCTCGTCGGCGATCAGCAGCCCGGGGTTGCACGACAGCGCCATGGCGATGACCACGCGCTGGCGCATGCCGCCGGAGAACTCGTGCGGGTAGGAGTCGACCCGCCTGCCCGGCGCCGGGATGCCGACCTCGTCGAGCAGCCGGACCGCGCGGTCGCGGGCGGCCTTCCTCGAGATCCTCTCGTGGGCGCGGATCTGCTCGGCGATCTGCCAGCCGACCGTGTAGACGGGGGTGAGGGCGGTCATCGGGTCCTGGAAGATCATGGCGATCTCCCGGCCCCGCACGGCCCGCATCTCCCGGTCCTTCAGGGCCAGCAGATCCCGCCCTCGAAAGATTACTTTTCCGGAAATTTCAGCATTAGGGGTGCGGATCAGGCGGAGCACGCCGAGCATCGACACGCTCTTGCCCGAACCCGACTCCCCCACCACGCCCAGCACCTCGCCCGGCCGTACCGAGAACGACAGGCCGTCGACGGCGGTGAAGTGGCCGGTGCCGGAGCGGAAACGCACCCGCAGGTCGCTGACTTCGAGGAGGGGCTCGGCGGGCGGTTCGGAAAGGGATCGGTCAGGCACGGCGCACCCTCGGGTCGAGCCGGGCGTACAGGACGTCCACCACGGCGTTGGCCAGCACGACGAAGAAGGCGGCGTAGAGGACCGTGCCCATGATCACGGGCAGGTCGAGGTTCTGCAGCGCCTGGTAGGTGAGCTTGCCCACGCCCGGCAGGCCGAAGACCACCTCGGTCAGCAGCGCCGCGCCGCCGACGAGGGCGCCGAAGTCCAGTCCGAACAGCGACACGATCGGGATCAGCGAGCAGCGCAGGGCGTGCCTGATCAGAATGCGCCGCTCCGACAGGCCCTTGGCGCGGGCGGTGCGCACGTAGTCCTCGTTCAGTGCCTGGATCAGCTCGCCGCGCAGCAGCCTGGCGTAGATCCCCGCGTACAGCAGGGCCAGGGTGAGCCAGGGCAGCAGCAGGTGCAGCGCCCACTGGCCGGGGCTCTGCGAGAACGGCACGTAGCCGAGCGGCGGCACCCACGAGAAGACAGACCCGTGCAACTCCTTCTGGGTGATCAGGTTGACCACCTCGCCCAGCCAGTAGACCGGCAGCGAGACGCCGAAGACGCCCAGCAGCATGACCAGCGGGTCGACCAGGGTGCCGCGCATGGCCCCGGCGAGAGTGCCCATCGCCACGCCCAGCACCATCCAGATCACCGCCGCGCCCACCACGAGCGAGAGCGTGACCGGGACCGCCTCCATGATCTGCGGGATCACCAGCGTGCCCCGGTTCACGAACGAGGTCAGGTCATGGCTGACGAACAGGTGCTTCATCATCATCAGGTACTGCACGGGCAGCGGCCGGTCGAAGCCGAACGACGCGCGCACCTGCTCCAGCGTGGCCGGGTCGGCGTTCTTGCCCGCGATGCGGGCCGCCGGGTCCACGCCGGGGGTGGCGAAGAAGATCAGGAAGACCAGCACGCTGATCGCGAACAGGACGAGCAGCGCGGCGCCGAGCCGCCGCAGGATGTATCCGGCCATCAGGCGCCTCCCCGCAGCCGGGCGTTCGGGTCGAGCGCGTCGCGCACGCCGTCGCCGAACACGTTGAGCGCGACCGCGGTCAGCGCGACGGAGAGTCCGGCCGCGATCGTGATCATCGGCCGGGTGTAGAGCAGGGCCAGGCCGTCGTTGATGATCGTGCCCCAGCTCGCGTCGGGCGACTGGACGCCGACCGACAGGAACGACAGCGCCGACTCGGTGAGCATGTTGAGCGCGGTCATCAGCGGCAGGAAGACCACCACGGTCGGCAGGACGTTCGGCAGGACCTCGCGGCGCATGATCCGCAGGTCGCTCGCGCCCAGCCCGACGGCGGCGTGCAGGAACTCCTTGCCGCGCAGCGCCATCACCTGGCCCCGCAACGGCCTGGCCACGTAGGGGACGTAGATGAGCGCGATGATGACGACCGGCAGCGCGAGACTGCCCGCGTCGATGTGGACGGGTCCCAGGTGCAGGCCGCTGGTCAGCAGCACGACCGACAGGCAGATGGCCAGCAGGTAGACCGGGAAGGCCCAGACGACGTCGAACAGGCGGGAGAGCACGGCGTCGATCCAGCCGCCGAAGTATCCGGCGACCACGCCGAGGACCGTCGCCAGCGCGCAGCACAGCAGCGCCGAGGAGACGCCGATCAGCAGGCTGTTGCGCCCGCCGTACAGGATCCTGGCCATGACGTCGCGGCCCTGGTTGTCGGCGCCGAGCAGATAGTGGCCGGGGTCGCCGGTGGGGCCGATCGGGGTGACGCCGAGGCCGAGGCCCTCGGTGCTCTGCTGCAGGACCTGGACCTCCTGGCCGCCCACGACCGTGGTGCCGGAGACGTTGGAGACGAACGGGTCGGTGTGCGCGATCGAGCCCGCGTAGACCGGGGCCAGCAGGCAGACGAGCACGATGAGCAGCAGCCCGGCCCCTGCGGCCATCGCCGAGCGGTTGCGCAGGATCCGGGTGGCGGCCTGCCGCCACGGACTGGCACCGGGCCGGACCGGGGCGGCGACGACGGGGATGGGTCCGGCCCCGTTCACCGTGCTCATCTACTTGACCCAGAGCTGGGAGATGAGCATGAAGAACTGCTTGTGGAACTGGTAGTTGCCGACCCGGCTGGAGACGAAGTCCACCTGCTTGGGGGTGAACAGCGGGATGATCGGGCTCGCCTTGGTCAGGTCGCGGTCGATCTCGCCCCACTTGGCGTTCGCGGCGTCCTTGTCCGTCCGGTCCAGCGTCATCGCCTCGGCCATCCGGGCGTCGACGTCCTTGTCGCAGTAGCCGGAGATGTTGATGCTGGAGTCGCTGCCGGGCCGGAAGGACGCGCAGGACAGCAGCACGTGCAGGAAGTCCGAGGCGGCGGGGTAGTCGGCGTACCACTGGGAGACGCTGACCTGGACCTTGTTCTTGTCGTTCTGGATGTAGGTGAAGTGGATGTTCGTCGAGATGACCTTGAGCTTGGCCCGGTAGCCGATCTGCTCCAGGGTGCTGCGGACGTACTCGCCGATCTGCTTGCTCACCTCGTCGTCGGCGACGACCACGGAGACCTCCTGGCCCGCGGTCCCCGACTGCTGGACGAGGTCCTTGGCCCTGGCCAGGTCCGGCTTGGGGAAGTCGCAGAAGTCGGCGTGGCCGGGGATGCCGGGCGGCAGGAGCGTGCAGGCGGGCTGGGCCACGTTGGCCCCGCCGAACATCTTCACCACGGCCTGGCGGTCGATCGCCCAGTTGAGCGCCTGGCGGGCCTCGGGCCTGTCGAAGGGGGCGAGGTTGACGTTGAGCGGCAGGTACCAGAAGGCCGACAGCTGGTTCACGTGCGCCTGGGAGGCGTAGTTGGCGCCGATCTCGCCGAGCCGGTCGGCGGGCAGCGGATCGAAGACCCAGTCGGCCTGGCCGTTCTGGACCGCGGTGACCGCGGCCTCCGCGGTGAGGCCGTAGGAGTAGACGATCTCGTCCGGGTAGCCCTGCGGCTGCGCCTCGCGCGACCACTCGGTGAAGTCGGGGTTGCGGACGAGCTTGAGCTCCTTGTTGGGGTCGTAGGAGACCGCCGTGTAGGGGCCGGTGCCGCCGATCGGCTTGGTGCCCTGGTCCTTGTCCGGGGTGTCCTTGGGCAGCACGACCGCGTGCGGCAGGGCGAGCTTGAGCGGGAACTCCGAGTCCGGCTCGACCAGGTTGACCGTCACCGTGTTCTTGGCCCTGTCGGCGACCACGCCCTTGTCGAGCGTGCACTCCCCGGGCTTCTTGACGCAGGCGGCGGCGCCGACGATCCCGGCGTAGAAGGTGCCGGAGGTGGGCCCGGAGACCTTGTAGATCCGCTGGAAGGAGGCCACCACGTCGTCGACGGTGACCTCGGCTCCGCCGGCGAACTTCACGCCCTTGCGGAGGGTGAAGGTGTAGGACCTGCCGTCCGCGCTGACCTCGGGCATGGCCTCGGCCAGGTCGGGGACCAGGTCGTAGGACGCCTCGCCGCCGACCTTCTTGAAGGCCAGCAGCCCGTCGTACATGGCCTGGAAGACCTGCCAGTTGCCGTTGCTGTAGTTGATGTGCGGGTCGAGCGTGCCGTCGCCGGCCTTGGCCTGCAGGCGGAGCGTGCCCCCCTTGTGCTGCTCCTGGAATCCCGCGCCGGCCGCCTGGGAGGTTCCGGCCGGCCCGGCCGGCCCGGCCGGCGCGGTCTGGGGGGAGCCGCCGGAACAGGCCGCGACGGACAGGGCGAGCAGGGCCGCGCCCGCCGCGATCGGGATGTTGCGCTTCATGGTGGTCCTAGTCCGTGGAGTCGAGGAAGGAGCCGACCACCTGCAGGAAGAGCTCCTCTTCCTCGATGTGCGGCATGTGGCTGGAGTGCTCGAAGATCTGCCATCGGACGTCGGGGATGTGGTCCGCGAAGGGCTGCACGGTGCGAGGGGTGGCCTCGTCATGGCGCCCGGAGACGAGCAGGGTCGGCGCCGTCACCTGGTGCAGCCGGTCGACGACCGACCAGTCCCGCAGGGTGCCGACGACGTGGAACTCGGTCGGTCCGTTCATCGTGTGGTACACGGTCGGGTCCTCGGCGGTCTTGGCGTCGCTGGCCAGGACCTCCGGCGGGTTCGGCACGATCATGCAGACGTGGCGGGCGTTGAACACCTTCTCCGCCGCCCGGTATTCGCCGCTGTCGGTCGTCCCGGCGGCCTCGTGCTCGCGGAGCGTCCGCTCGACCTCGGGCGGCAGCTCGGCGCGCAGCCGGTCGCATTCCTCGCGCCAGAGCTTCATCGAGGCGGGCGAGTCGGCGATGACCAGGCCCCTGAGCCCGCGGGGCCGCAGTACGGCGTGCTCGGCGGCGAGCATGCCGCCCCACGACTGGCCGATCAGGTGGTAGCGGCCGTCGATGCCCAGGTGGGCGAGCAGGTTGTCCAACTCGTCGAGGAAGAGCTCGACGGTCCAGAAGTCGGCGCCGCGTTCGGGCAGGTGGGTGGAGAGCCCCACGCCGAGCTGGTCGTAGTGGACGACGGCCCGGCCCTGTTCGGCCAGCCGCGCCATGCGCAGCGTGTAGTCGTGGGCCGCGCCGGGGCCGCCGTGCAGCACGACGAGGGGGGTCTTGTCCGCGTTCAGGTCGCCCGTCACGCGGTACCAGGTACGCCAGTCCTTGAAGGGGGCGAGACCCTGGGTGGTCGGTTCGGGGATGGCCACCACAGTCCTCCATATGACGATTGGGGACACATGCCACCAGATGAGACGAATGTCCGTGTTGTGGACATCTTAAGGATTAATGGCCTGAACACAAGACCTTTTTTGAAACCGGGAGTTTGGGTAACGTTCCAGGTGTGCACCCCGACGCGACGCCCCCCACTACCGACGACCTCTCCCGGATGCTGGGCCAGGTGCTGGACGACGTCGCCCAGCCCGCCGCGCTCGGCCCCGTCCGGGTGCAGTCGGTGGCCACCGAGGTGGCCGACCGGCTGATGACCGCCGTCGCGATAGGCGACTACCTGCCGGGCGAACGCCTGCCCGGCGAGCGCGAGCTGGCCACGATCCTCGACGTGAGCCGCGCGACGGTGCGCGAGGCCATCGGCCGGCTGCAGGCGGTGGGCATCGTGGAGATCAAACGCGGCCGGACCGGCGGGGCCTATGTCAGGGCGAGCTGGACCGAGGCCACCGCCTCAGCCGTGCGCCGGACGCTCCTGCCCCGCTGGCCCGAGCTGGAGCAGCTGTTCGACCTGCGCTGCCTGGTGGAGGGGCTGGTCGCGCGGACCGCCGCGCTCCGCCGTACGGACGAGGACCTGGCGGCCATGCGCGTAGCGCTGGAGGGCTACGCAGCGGCCGGCACGCTGGGCCAGGAGCAGGCCGCCGACGCGGCCTTCCATAACGCCGTGCTGGCCGCGACGGGCAACCCGAAGATCAACGCGCTGAGCCGGGACCTGCTGACGCGGGTGAGCCTGGGCTTCCCGGTCGAGCCGTACGGCGAGGACGACCCGGACGCCTACCAGCGGGCGCTGATCGAGCACCGGAAGATCTACGAGGCCATCGAGGCGGGCGACGCCGAGCAGGCGGGCTCCCTGGCGGAGGAGCACTTCACGCTCACCTCCGACATGATGCGCACCATGCTCGAACGCGCCCAGGGCCGGGTCCCCGGGCAGCCCGGCCCGGCCGGGGAGCCGGACTCCGGGATCGGGCCCGCCTACTAGGTGCGCCGACCACGGGCTAGGTGCGCCACCCACGGGCGTTGCCGGCGGCGGGGCCATGGCGGAGAGCACCGGTGAGGCGGAGGCGTCGAGCCCGCACCTCACCGGAGCTCTCCGGACCGCCCTGGAAGTGGGTCTCCGGGCGCCGTCTAGGAGCGGGTCTCCGGACCGCCCTGGGAGCGGGTCTCCAGATAGCCGATCAGCGTGCGGACCATCGCGCCGGTCGCCCCGGCCGGGCCCAGGTCGGTGGCCTTGTCCAGGTAGGCGGTGGTGGCGAAATCCAGGTGCGCCCAGGGCAGCCCGGCGGTGAACGGGCGCAGGAACAGCGCGGCGATCGTCGCGTCGGCCAGGCTGCCGCCCTCGTTCCTCGCGTCGGCGATCTCGGAGCTGAGCCTGTCGGCGTAGGGCTCCCACAGCGGCAGCTCCCACATCGGCTCGCCGGCCCGCGTCCCGGCCGCGATCAGCTCGCCGACCAGCCGCCGGTCACTGCCGATCACCCCGGTGATGTCCTCCCCGAGCGCGTGCATCACCGAGTAGGTCAGCGTGGCCGCGTCGATGAGCACGTCCGGAGAGCTCTCGGCAAGGTAGGCGAGCGCGTCGGCCAGCACCAGGCGGCCCTCGCTGTCGGTGTCGGTCACCTCGGTGGTCCGCCCGTTGCGATGTGTGAGCACGTCCCCGGGACGGATCGCGGAGCCGCTGACCATGTTCTCGGCGGCGGGCACCACGGCGGTGACCCCGACCGGCAGCTCCAGCCGGGCGGCGGCCTGGACGACCGCGAGCATGGTCGCGCCGCCCGCCATGTCGCACTTCATGGTGGACATCGCCCCCGGGCCCTTGATGGCGAGACCGCCGGAGTCGAAGGTGATGCCCTTGCCCGCGAGGCCGACCGTGCCGTGGGCGCCGTCGCCGGGGTGGCTGACCTCGATCAGGCACGGCGGGTTGGCACTGGCCGCGCCCACGCCGAGGATGCCGCCGAAGCCGCCCGCACCGAGCGCGGCGGCCTCCAGCACCCGCACGCCCAGCCCGTACGTCTCGGCCATCGCCCGCGCCCGCTCGGCCAGGTCCATCGGGACCAGGTCACCGGCCGGAGTGTTGACCAGGTCCCGGGCGAAGGTCACCGCGTCGGCGACGATCCCGGCCCGCGCGACCCCCCGCGGGTCCTCGCCGGCCAGAACGATCAGCTCCCGTACGGCGTGCCCGCGCGGCTCGCTCTTGTAGCCGTCGAACCGGTAGCCGCCCAGCCGCACACCCTCGATGACCGCCTGGGCGTCGGGGAAGGCGACCGCCACCGTGGGGAAGTCGGCCAGCCGGGGCGCGACCCGGCCCACCGCCCGCCGCACCGCGTGCCCGTCGTCGTCGGCGCCGAGCCCGACGAGCAGGACCGCGGCCGCCCGGAAGGCGTCGCCGTCCCGGCGCGGCAGCAGCAGGTCCTGACCGGCCCGGCCGGTGAACCTGACCTGGCCGAGCACGCCGCCCAGGCCCAGCCCGGGGTCGCACCCCTCGCGCACCGGCAGGACGAGCAGGTCCGCGGCGACCTCGGCGGCGGGACGGGAGGAGAGGGACACCTCCATGAGGCGACTCCTAACAGAGCTAAAAGGTCCAGTCCACGAACCTTAAAGCACTGTCATGTCACACGGGACACCGGGTCAGGAGACGAACACCGCCAGCGATTTGGTGATCTTTCCGTGCTCCTCGACCAGCGCCAGCAGCGTGCCGTCCGGGCCGAACACCCCGATCGGGCCCTTGCCCAGCCCCAGCGAGGGCAGCCGCCCACCGTGCGCGACGGTGCCCGCCTCCTCGGCGGTCACGTCGCGGCGCGGGAAGGCCGCCGCGACCGCGTCGGCCATCGGCAGGATCGTGCACTCGGCGGAGAGCTGCTCGACGGTGCGCGCCATCGACAGGTCGTAGGGGCCGACCCGGGTGCGGCGCAGGTAGGTCAGGTGACCGCCGGTGCCCAGGTCGGCGCCCAGGTCACGCGCCAGCGCGCGGATGTAGGTGCCGCTGGAGCAGGTCACCGAGGCGTCGACGTCGATCAGGTCGCCCGCGCGGCGGATGCCGGTGATCTCGAAGCCCGACACCGTCACCGGCCGTGCCTGGAGCTCGACCTCCTCTCCCGCCCTGGCCCGCTTGTAGGCGCGCTCGCCGTTCACCTTGATGGCGCTGACCTGGGGCGGGACCTGCATGATCCGGCCGGTGAGGGCGGCGACGCCCTTCCTGAGGTCCTCCTCGGCGATCCCGGCGGCCGGAGCCGTCGCGATGATCTCCCCCTCGGCGTCGTCGGTGTTGGTGGACTGGCCGAGCCGGATCGTGGCGTCGTAGCCCTTCTCGGTGAGGGCGAGGTGGCCCAGGAGGCGGGTGGCCTTCTCCACGCCGACCACCAGCACCCCGGTGGCCATCGGGTCCAGGGTGCCGGCGTGGCCGACCTTGCGGGTGCCCGCGATGCCGCGGAGCTTGCCGACGACGTCGTGCGAGGTCCAGTCGGCGGGCTTGTCCACGATGATCAGCCCGCTCGGCGGCGGGGTGCGCTTGGCGCGAGCCGTGCTCATTCGAACAGTCCTTCTACAGAAAGTGCGCGGAGACTACAGGAGTGCGCGCAGACCGGCCATCGTCTGCTCGACGGGCAGATGGGAGGTGAAGCCCGCCGCCTTGGCGTGCCCGCCGCCGCCCAGCGCGGCGCAGACGCGGGAGACGTCCACCGCGCCCTTGGAACGGGTGGAGACCTGCCAGGCGCCGTCGTCGTCCTCCTTGAGGATCACCGCGACGTCGGCCTCATCGGTGCGCCGGATCACGTCGATGATCCCCTCCACCTCGTCGTACGGCAGGCCGTGGGCGGCCCGGTCGGCCCGGGTGACGAACGTCCAGACCAGTCCCCGGCCCACCTCCGGCTCCAGCGTCACCCGGTCGAGGACGGCGCCGAGCACCTTGAGGTAGCCGAACGGGGAACGGTCCCACAGCTCCCGGGCGATCTCCTCCGGGTTCAGCCCGGTGTCGAGCAGCCTGGCGGCCATGAGGTGCACCCCGGCAGTGGTGGAGGAGTGCCGGAACGAGCCGGTGTCGGTGACCAGCCCGGCGTACAGGCAGGTCGCGATGGCCCTGTCGAGCGGCAGGCCGAGCCGGTTGATCAGCTCCTCGGCGAGCACCGCGGTCGCCGCGGCGGCGGGGTCGACGAGGTTGAGCGTGCCGAACCCGGTGTTGGACGGGTGATGGTCCACCACGATCAGCTCGCGGGCCTTGAGCGCGTTGTCGGCGAGCAGGCCGAGCCGGTCGACGATGGGGACGTCGAAGGTGATCATCAGATCGGGGACGGCCGGGTAGTCGCCGGGCTCGACCAGCAGCTCCTGCCCGGGCAGGAAGCGCAGCAGCCGGGGGACCCTGAAGCGGCGCTCCCCGAAGGAGGCCGTGACCCGCTTGCCCGCCGCGCGCAGCGCCAGCCCGAGCGCCAGCGTCGAGCCGAGCGCGTCGCCGTCCGGCGAGATGTGGCAGGCCAGCGCGATCTCGTCGGCGGACGAGATCAGGCCGACGGCCCGATCCCAGTCGCTGACCGGGATCGGGGCGCCGCCGCGCAGGTCGGGCGTCACGTTGCGGGGTATCCCGCGCGCTGTGACGGCTCCTCGTCGTTCTCCTCGGATCCGTCGTTCTCCTCGCCGGGCTTGCGGTAGGGGTCGGCGTCCCCGGCGTGCTGCGCGCCCTCGGCCCGCTTGGCGATCTCGGCGTCCCGGGCCTTCGCCTCGGCCAGCAGGCCGTCGAGGTGGCGGGCGCTGTCAGGGAGCGGGTCGTGGGTGAACGTCAGCGTCGGGGTGTGGCGCAGACCCGTCTGGCGGCCCACCTCCGAGCGGATGAGCCCCTTGGCGCTCTCCAGGGCCGCGGCCGAGTCGGCCCGCTCGGCCTCCGAGCCGAACACGGTGTAGAAGACCGTGGCCTCGCTCAGGTCATTGGTGATCCGCGTGTCCGTCACGGTCACGAACCCCAGCCGCGGGTCCTTGATCCGACGCTCCAGCATCTCGGCCACGACCTGCTGAATCCGGTCGGCGATCTTACGTGCGCGTGCGGCGTCCATATTCACTCCCCCCTTCTCACAGTAACGACCGGGCACGGAGGGCGGCTCCGCGACCGGTCATCCCTGTGACTAGTCCTCGTCCTCGTTGTAGAGCCGCTGCCGGGCGGACAGCAGCTCGATCTCCGGATGGAAGGCGACCAGGCGCTCGCAGTCGTCCAGCACCGTGCCGCAGTTCGCGGCGGTGGCCGAGACGACCGCGATCCCGATCTCGGTACGGCGGTGCAGATCGAGATGGCCGGTCTCGGCGACGGCCACGCCCGGGAACCGTCGCTGCACCTCGGCGATGATGGGACGCACCACAGAGCGCTTCTGCTTCAGCGAGTGAACGTCGCCGAGCAGGATGTCCAATGTCAGGGCACCTACATACATATTGAGTCACTCGCCACGGGTCACCGTGCGCCGGCGGCGCGGGGCCACCCGCCGGCCGGAGGCGGCCCACCCATGGGGTGGAGGCCGCCTCCGGCCGGGCGAGCGGTCCCGCGCCGGACCAGAGCATCAGACGCGCGGCTTCTCCCGCATCTCGAACGTCTCGATGACGTCGTCGATCTTGATGTCGTTGTAGCCGACACCGATACCGCACTCGTAGCCCTCGCGGACCTCGGTCGCGTCGTCCTTGAAGCGACGCAGCGACGAAACGGTGAGGTTGTCGGAGATGACGACACCACCACGGATGATCCGGGCCTTGCTGTTGCGGACGATCGTGCCCGAGCGGACCAGCGCACCGGCGATGTTGCCGATCTTCGGCACCTTGAAGACCTCGCGGACTTCGGCGGTGCCCATCTGGACCTCTTCGAACTCCGGCTTGAGCATGCCCTTGAGGGCCGCCTCGATCTCCTCGATCGCCTGGTAGATGACCGAGTAGTAGCGGATGTCGACGCCCTCGCGCTCGGCCAGGTCGCGCGCCCGGACTTCGGGGCGCACGTTGAAGCCGATGATGACGGCGTTGTCGTCGGCGACCGCCAGGTTGACGTCGTACTCGGTGATCGCACCGACGGCGCGGTGGAGCACCCGCAGGCGCACCTCGTCACCGACGTCGATCTTGAGCAGCGCGTCCTCGAGGGCTTCGACCGAACCGGAGACGTCACCCTTGATGATGAGCTTGAGCTCGTCGACCTGGCCCTTCTCCATCTCGCTGAAGAGCTCTTCGAGGGTGCGGCGACGGCCGGACCTGGCCATGTCCGCGATGCGCTTGCGGGCCGCACGCTGCTGGGCGATCTGGCGCGCCATCCGGTCGTCGGTGACGACGATGAAGTTGTCACCGGCACCCGGGACCGCGGTCAGACCGAGGACCAGCACCGGACGCGACGGGTCGGCTTCCTGAATCGCCTCGCCGTTGTCGTCCAGCATCGCCCGGACGCGGCCGAAGGCCTCGCCACAGACGATCGAGTCGCCGACGCGGAGCGTGCCGCGCTGGACCAGCACGGTCGCGACCGGGCCGCGGCCCTTGTCGAGGTGCGCCTCGATGGCGACGCCCTGGGCGTCCATCGTGGCGTTGGCCCGCAGGTCGAGCTCGGCGTCCGCGGTGAGCAGGATGGCCTCGAGCAGGTTCTCGATGCCGATCCCGTTCTTGGCGGAGATGTCGACGAACATCGTGGTGCCGCCGTACTCCTCGGCGACCAGGCCGTACTCGGTGAGCTGGGCCCGGACCTTGTTGGGGTCGGCGCCCTCCTTGTCGACCTTGTTGACCGCGACCACGATCGGCACGTCCGCCGCCTGGGCGTGGTTCAGCGCCTCGATGGTCTGCGGCTTCACACCGTCGTCGGCCGCGACCACCAGGACGGCGATGTCGGTGACCTTGGCACCACGGGCACGCATGGCGGTGAACGCCTCGTGACCCGGGGTGTCGATGAAGGTGATCTTCCGGTCTTCGCCCTCGTGCTCGGTGGCGATCTGGTAGGCACCGATGTGCTGGGTGATGCCACCCGCCTCGCGCGCCACCTCGTTGGTGTTACGGATGGCGTCGAGCAGCTTGGTCTTACCGTGGTCGACGTGACCCATGACGGTCACCACCGGCGGACGCGCGACGAGGTCGGACTCGTCGCCCTCGTCCTCGCCGAACTCGATGTCGAAGGTCTCGAGAAGCTCGCGGTCCTCCTCCTCCGGGCTGACCACAAGCAGGTTGTAGTCGAGCTCGGCGGCCAGGAGCTGGAGCGTCTCCTCGTTGACCGACTGCGTGGCGGTCACCATCTCGCCCAGGTGCAGCATGATCTGCACCAGGGACGCCGGGTTCGCACCGATCTTGTCGGCGAAGTCCGCCAGGGAGGCGCCACGCGACAGCCGGATCGTCTGACCGTTGCCGCGGGGAGCCTGCACGCCGCCGATCGCCGGGGCCTGCATGTTGTCGAACTCTTGACGCCGCTGGCGCTTGGACTTGCGCCCACGGGTCGGGCGTCCGCCCGGACGGCCGAAGGCGCCCGCCGTGCCGCCACCGCGGCCACGGCCACCGCCGCCGCCGGGACGGCCGGCGAAACCGCCGCCACCGCCACCGGGACCACCGGTTCCGGTGCCGGGACGGCCCGCGCCGCCGCCACCACCGGGACGGCCGGCGAAACCGCCGCCACCACCGGGACGGCCACCGCCGCCACCGGGACGACCGCCGCCACCGCCACCGGGACGGCCGGCGCCGCCCGGACCGGGACGGCCCGCGCCGCCGCCGGGACCGGCGGGACGGCCCTGGGGCATCATCATCGGGCTGGGACGGGGACCTCCGGGACGCGGACCACCCGCACCGGCGCCGGGGCCGGGGCGCGGACCACCCGCACCGGGACCCGGACGCGGACCCGCCGCACCGGGCGGGCCCGGACGGGCCGCGGGCGGACGGGGACCGGCGCCGTCGCGCTGCCCCTGGTCGCGGGGGCCGCGGTCCTCACGAGGACCGGGACGCGGGCCCCTGTCGCCGGGGCCGCCGTCACGGCCGCCGGGACGCGGCGGACGGGCCTGGCCCATGCCGCTGGCGTTCGACGAGAACGGGTTGTTGCCGGGGCGCGGCCCACGCGGGCCCGGCCGCGGGCCGGGCTTGGGGCCGGGCGCCGCACCGGGACGGGGGCCCGAAGGGGCTCCACCCGGGCCGCCGGAGGGGCGACCCTCCGGACGCGCGGCCTCCGGACGGGGCGCCGGTCCCGGACGCGGAGCCGGGCGAGGACCCGGCTTGGGGCCGGGGGTCGCGGGGCGTCCGGCGTCGGGGCGCGGAGCCTCGAAACGCGGCGGCTGAACCGGCGAGGGCTGCTGCTGCTGCTGCTGAGGCGGCGCCTGCGGAGGCTGGGGAACCACGGGCGGGGCCTGCGGCGCGGGGGCCGCGGGACGGGCCGCTGCGGGCCCAGGCCTCGGACCCGGCTTGGGGGCCGGTCCCGGCTTGGGAATCGAGGACGGCGCCGCGGGGGCGCCGCTTCCGGCCTGGCTCTCAGCCGGCCGGGGTGCCGCCTGAGGCGGCCTGGGCGACCTGTTGCCGCCCCTGTCGGACGAGCCCCTGGGGGGACCGCCCAAAGCTTCCGTGAGCCTACGGACTACCGGTGCTTCGATAGTCGAGGACGCCGAACGCACGAACTCGCCCATCTCCTGGAGCTTGGCCATGACGACCTTGCTCTCTACACCGAACTCCTTGGCGAGCTCGTATACCCGGACCTTCGCCACTGCACTCCCTTACTCGGCCCGGGAGGCAGTGCCGCCGGACCGTCGTTACGTAGACGTACTCATCGCCGCATGCTCATCAGGCGCTCATAGCTATCTGACCAGCCCATCAACTCGGCGTCCTACATGACAGTTGGCAACCATTTCACCCGATCCTTTCAGCGTGGACCTCTTCCAGGTGGGCCCGTACGCGCGACGGGTCGAGCGGGCCCGCGACACGAAACGCGCGCGGAAACGCTCGGCGACGCTCGGCGAGCTCGAGACAGCTCAGGGAGGGATGCAGTGAAGCACCACGACCCTGGAGCCGTCGTCGCAGGTCAGGGACTATAACGCCCTCGACCACCACCAGGCGGAGCAGCTCGGAGGAGACCGTGCGAACCCGGCACCCCACACACATTCTCAGCGGGGCGGCCTGGCCACCATATTCCAGCTTACCGTGTGGACGCATCTGCGGAACCGGCCGCATCCCCTGCTTGTGTGTCCGGACGGATGTCGATGCGCCATCCGGTGAGGCGATTGGCCAGCCGGGCGTTCTGCCCCTCCTTGCCGATCGCCAGGGAGAGCTGGTAGTCCGGCACGGTCACCCGCGCGGCGCGCCCCTCGGCGTCGATCACCTCGACATGGGAAACACGGGAGGGCGAGAGGGCATTCCCGACGAACTCCGCGGGATCCTCCGACCAGTCGATGATGTCGATCTTCTCGCCGTGCAGCTCCGCCATCACGTTGCGCACCCGCGAGCCCATCGGGCCGATGCAGGCGCCCTTGGCGTTCACGCCGGGACGCCGCGACCGCACAGCGATCTTGGTCCGGTGGCCGGCCTCGCGCGCGATGGCGGCGATCTCGACCGTCCCGTCGGCGATCTCCGGGACCTCCAGGGCGAAGAGCTTCTTCACCAGACCGGGGTGGGTGCGCGACAGGGTCACCGACGGGCCCTTGTGGCCCTTCTTGACCTGGACCACGTAGCAGCGGATGCGCTCGCCGTGGACGTATTCCTCGCCGGGGACCTGCTCGTTGTGCGGGAGCACTGCCTCGATCTTGCCGAGGTCCACCAGGACGACCCTCGGGTCCTTGCCCTGCTGGATGACGCCGGCCACGAGCTCGCCCTCACGGCTGGCGAACTCACCGAAGTTGATCTCGTCCTCGGCGTCCCTGAGCTGCTGCAGGATGACCTGCTTGGCGGTGGTCGCGGCGATGCGGCTGAAGTTGCCCGGGGTGTCGTCGAACTCCCTGAGCACCTCCCCGCTCTCGTCGTCGATCTCGGCGGCGAAAATGGTCACGTGCCCGGACTGCCGGTCGAGCTGGGCCCGCGCCTTGGCGGCCGCGCCCTCGCTCCGGAAGTATGCGATCAGTAGCGCGTCCTCGATCGCCTTGACGACCAGGTCGAAGGAGATGTCCTTCTCCCGCTCCAGGCTGCGCAGGACGCTCATGTCGATGTCCACGAGGCTCCCCCTTAGCCTTCGTCGCCGTCTTCGCCGTCGTCTTCGGCGTCGTCTAGCCGGCGGAATTCCACCTGCACCCGTCCTCGGGTCAGGTCCTGATAATCGATGCGGTGCGGTGCGCCCGCAACGTCCAGCTCCACGCCGGTCTCGTCGGTGGCGACGATCCGGCCCTCCACGGAGGTGCCGTCCCTCAGGTCGGCCTTGACCAGCCGCTTCACCGCCCGGCGCCAGTGGCGCGGCTCGGTGAGCGGGCGGTCGACCCCCGGAGAGGAGACCTCCAGCACGTAGGGGGTGTTCCCCATGGCGTCGTCGGCGTCCAGCGTGGCGGAGACGGCGAGGCTGACCTCGGCGACGTCGTCCAGGCTCACGCCGCCGTCACGGTCGACGACGACGCGCAGCAACCGCCGCTTGCCCGCCGGCGTGACCGTGACGTCCTCCAAGTCGAGCCCTTCGGCTCCGACGACAGGTTCCAGAAGCTTTATCAGGCGGTCGCGGGATGTGGCGCTGCCCATGCCGACCTCCTATTGTCACGATCTCAAGCCGGGCGGACCTCGCCCATGTGGTTCACAAGCCTATCCACACCGGGGTGTGGAAAGAGCGCCACTCGGTACGGCGAGCCCGTCCGAGAAGCGCGGTGAATGTGATTCCAAGCCCGTACGATGCTAGAGCGTCAGCAGCCCACCCATAACCGGAGGTCGTCCGTGCGTTCCCTGTCCCGGCGCGCCCTGTTGCGGGGCGGCGCTCTCGGGGTGGCCGCCGCGGCGGTCGCGGGGTGCGCCGCCGAGGAGCCGGAGCCCCCGCGGGCCGAGCCTCCCGACCCGGAGACCGTGCTGCTCAAGCAGCTGATCGCGGGCAAGGAGCAGACCATCGCGCGCTACGCGTCGGCCGCCTCCGCCAAGCTCGCCCCCTTCAGGGAGCGGCACGAGGCCCACCTCGCCGAGCTCCGCAGACGGCTGCCGCCCGAGGCCGCGGCCACCCCGGCGCCGTCCGGGAGCGCCCCGTCCCCCGCGCCCTCCGGCACCCCCGCGCCGGCCCGGAAGGCGTCCCTGCGGAGCCTGCAGACGCTGGAGCGGAAGGCCGCCGCGCTCCGCCCCCGCCAGCTCGACGGGGCCTCCCCCGCCCTGGCCCAGTTGATCGCCTCCATCGGCGCCTGTGAGGCCGCCCACGCCCTGGCCCTGTCGAGGCCGCTGTGAGGGCCGAACGGGGGCTCGACACGGCCCTGGCGGCCGAGCACGCGGCCGTCTACGCCTACGGGGTCATCGCCGCCAGGTCCACGGGCGCGCTGCGCACCGTCGCGACCGACGCCTTCGACGCCCACCGCGCCCGCCGCGACCGGCTCCGCGCCCTGATCGTCGCCCGCGGCGGCGCCCCCGCCGAGCCGGCCGCGAGCTACCGGCTGCCGCTCACCCCGTCCGGCGCGGCCCAGGCCGTGGAGCTGGCCGTGACGGTCGAACGGGGGGTGACGGGCGCCTATCTGGAGCTGGCCGCCTCCGACGACCCGGCCCTGCGGAAGATGGCCGCGCTGGCCATGCAGGAGTGCGCCGTCCGCTCCTACGGCCTGCGCCCGGACATCGAGGCGTTCCCGGGGATGCCCGCGCGTCCCGGGCCCACCCCCACCGCGACGACCCCGCCGCCGTGAACGGGTGAGCCGCCGCCCGCCCGCGTTTGGAGCGGCGCAGGCGGGTAGCTGAACCTCCCTGCCGACACGTCAAGGGAGGAAGCAATGGGCTGGGGATACAGGAAGTCGCTGAAGTTCGGTCCGTTCCGTCTCAACCTGTCGCGGAGCGGGGTCGGCCACAGCTGGGGCAACCGCGCGTTCCGGGTCACCAAGACGGCCGACGGCCGCCGCACCCTGAGCGTGAACCTGCCCGGGGGCTTCCACTGGCGCAAGACCCTCGGCAGCAACTCCCGGTAACCGGCGCCGCGCGGGGGACCCGCCCGGCGGGTCTCCCGGGCGCGGCGCCGCGGGCTCCGCGCGCCGGTCCGCGGGCCGGACGTGACCCGACCGCGCACGGCCCGCGGGGGCCGATCACGCGGGCCGCGGCCGGATGGTTTCTCACCGGACCCATCGGGCACAAACTTCACATGCCGCGTGAAACGGACAGTTCGGTCACAGTGACCCCCTGCGAGGACGGGCCGTTGCTGCTGCGGGGGCCGTTCACGCTGACGACTCAGGACGGTGTCCCCATCGCCCCCGGCAGGGCCACGGTGGCACTGTGCCGCTGCGGGCGCTCGTCCGCCAAGCCCTTCTGCGACGGCTCGCACCGGCCCGCCGGGTTCCGGGCCCCGAGCGAGCCCGACCCGCCGGCCTGACCGCGCGTCCTGAGCCGCCGGCTCGAATGCGCGGCCGTCCGCATCCGGCGACCCGAGTAGGCGACCCCTCCCCGGAGGAACCGGGCCCCCAGCGCCAGCCAGCTGCAGACCGCCCGCTCCAACACCCACACCGGGGCGAACAGCGCGGTGACGAAGGGGAAGACCCGCCGCCCGCCGGCCCGGCGGCGGCCGATCTCGGCCAGCCCCACCACCAGCCCGGCACCGGCCAGGACCGCCCCGCGCCGCCGCAGCAGCACCCCGGCGGCCAGCGCGGGCAGGACGGCGAGGAAGAGCGCCATCCGGGCGGGCTGCGCCAGATCGTCGTAGGCCTGGCGTACGCGCTGGGACCAGAACCTCGCCGGATCGGGCGGCAGGCGGCGGACATAGAGGTCGAGCGGGCGGCGTTCGCGCCCGCCGTGGGCGCGGACGGTCCGGATGAGCTCCAGGTTCTCGAACAGCACGTCCCCGTCGTAGCCCCCCATCCTCAGGAAGGTCGACCGTCGCACGCCGAACGTGCCCGGATAGTCCGCGCCGAAGCAGCGGTTGAGCAGCGCCCTGGCGGTGTCCCAGCGGGCGTGCCAGGGCAGCGGGTCGAAGTAGTTCTGCGGTCGCACCAGGTCGGCCGTCCGCAGCAGGGCGTCGACCCCGGCCAGCTCGGCCTCGCCGTAGCGGACGTCGTCGTCGGCGATGACCACGTGCTCCGCCCGGGCCCGGCGCATCCCGGTGATCACCCCGGCGACCTTGCCGTTGGCGGACCCGAGGTCGCCGTCGGGCCGCACGTGCAGGACGAGCCCGCCCCAGAGGGCGGCGTGCCGGTCGAAGACCGTCTGCGGGGAGCCGTCGACGACGATGACCCGCGCGCTCCGCCCGAGCCGGCGCAGGTAGGCCGTCAGCTCCGCCAGGCCCGAGTCGTCGTCCCAGCGCAGCGGCAGCACGTAGTCGAGATCCATCACCGGCCGCCCACCGCCTGCCCCGCCTCGCGCAGCGACGTGGCCCCGCGCTCCCAGCGGTCCAGGACGTGCTCGGCGAAGAGACGGTCGAGCGTGAGGGCGCAGGCGGCCCCGTACAGGACGTCACCGGCCAGGGCGGGGTGCGCGGCGGCGAACCCGCCGCACATGTCGTGCCCGGCGATCTGCTCGTGGACGGCGTCGGCCTGCACGTGCTCGTCGTAGAAGCGGCAGGCCGCGGCGTCGCCGCCCAGCCGCCTCAGGCCCCGGCCGTATTTGCGGTTGGGCAGGGAGGAGGTCATCTCGAAGGCCGCGAGGTGCCCCAGCAGGGCGCCCCGGTGCCGCCGGTGGAGGCCGAACAGCGACATGGCGTTGCCGACCGCCAGGGTGGTCGCCGGGACCCGGTCGAGGTAGGCCCCGTAGGAGTCGTCGAGTCCCAGCCCGCGCATCGTGGCCCGGAACAGCTCCGAGTGCATGCGTTCGAGCCGGCCCCCGCCGTACTCGTCGGCCTGGATCTCCACCAGGGCCGCCTTGGCGCGGCCGCGCAGCCGGGGGATCGCCCATGTGTGCGGGTCGGCCTCTTTCAGGTGGTAGATCGAACGGTGCGCGACGAACTCGCGGAACTGCCCGAGGTCCGCCTTCTTCTCCAGGAACGCCGCCAGGGACGGGCCCTCGTCGGCGGCGGCCACCAGCTCCGCCAGGGCCCGGCGCATGCGCGCGGGCGGCGTGGGCGGCGCGGGGAGCGGGCGCGGCACGGCCTCCACCAGGCCGCCCTCGAACCGCC
Source organism: Streptosporangium sp. NPDC048886 (assembly GCF_055586905.1). Lineage (NCBI taxonomy): Bacteria > Bacillati > Actinomycetota > Actinomycetes > Streptosporangiales > Streptosporangiaceae > Streptosporangium > Streptosporangium sp. NPDC048886. The sequence continues at coordinate 175,027 of NZ_JBVJHH010000001.1, read as the reverse complement.
GTTCCAGCACCTGCCTGGCGGCCAGCAGCGACGGGTCCCACTCCCACCTGTCGTCCACCCCGTCGAAGCCCTGATAGTGCAGCTCGTAGCAGGAGAAGAGCGCGAGCTGGAGGTCTTCGTCCTCGACCGCCGGCCCGCCGGCGGGCGCGGGCAGCGGGCCGAGCTCGCGGGGCGGACCCGCCAGCCCGTCGAAGAGCAGGGCGGTGACGGGCCCTCGGGGCGCAGGTAGCTGCATCGCGGCCTCCCGGACGGGGTCAGGGCTCGGCGGGCGGGTCAGAGGCGGTAGACCGACACGTGCGCCCGGCTGTCGTCGGCGAAGGGGGCACCCCGCCAGTCGGCCCATCGGTGCTCGCGCTCCATGCCCGCCAGGCGTGCCATCAGGTCGAGCTCGGCTGGCCAGGCGTAGCGGTGGTTGGCGGGCAGGAGCCGCAGGCCGCCGGAGGTCAGGTCGATCTTGGTCGTGTACATCATCTGATCGGCCGGAGACAGCCGCGCCGCCTCCACGAAGACCCTGTCCTCGCCCAGCGACAGCAGGCGCAGCGCCGTGCCGTCCCGGAACGCCGCCAGATCGGGCGTCCACGCCTCGACCACGAACCGGCCGCCCGGCCTCAGGTGGGCCGCCGCGTTGCGGAAGCAGGAGACCTGGGCCTCCTGCGAGGGCAGCGCGAAGATCGTGTTTACGGCCAGCACGACCAGGCTGAACTCGCCCTCGACCCGGGTGCCGGCGAAGTCGCCCACCGTCACCGGGATGCGGTCGCCTCCGGGTTTGGCGCGCAGCACCTCCACCATCTCCGGGGAGCCGTCGACCCCCGCGACGGTCAGCCCCCGCGCCGCCAGGGGCAGCGCCAGCCGGCCAGTGCCGATGCCGAACTCCAGAACGGGACCGCCCGCGGCGAGCTCCTGGAGCCGCTCCACGGCGGGCTCCGTGGGGGCGTCCGCCATGGTCATGTCATAAATGTCCGCGATGGCGCGCCCGTACGCGGACGCGTCGAACTCCTGCGCCATGGGCCCCCGTCCCCCGATCCCCCGCACGCTCACTGTCCGCATGCGAGGGATGACCGTCGGTATCAGTGACTGGACTGCCCACCTGGCCGACGGGGGAAACGTGCGCGGTCCGGGGCCGCGGCGTCAGACCGGCGGGTCAGCCGCGGCAGGCGGCCAGGACCCGCTCGGCGGCCTCGGCGACGGGGATCTCCTCCTTGACGCCGGTGGCGCGGTCGCGCAGCTCGACGACGCCCTGGGCGAGGCCCCGGCCGACGACCAGGATCGTGGGCATGCCGAGCAGCTCGGCGTCCTTGAACTTCACGCCCGGGGAGACCCCGGGGCGGTCGTCCACCAGCACGCGCAGGCCACGGGCCTGGAGCTCCTCGGCGAGCTGGGAGGCGACCTCGATCTGGTTGTCCTTGCCGGTGCCCACGACGTGGACGTCCACCGGGGCGACCTCACGGGGCCAGACCAGGCCGAGCTCGTCGTGCCTCTGCTCGGCCAGCACGGCCACGGCGCGGGAGACGCCGACGCCGTAGGAGCCCATGGTGACGCGGATCGGCTTGCCGTCGGGGCCCAGGGCGTCCAGCTTCGCGGCGTCGGCGTATTTGCGGCCGAGCTGGAAGATGTGGCCGATCTCGATGCCCCGGTCGATGGAGAGGCCGGAGCCGCAGACCGGGCAGGCGTCGCCGGCGCGGACCTCGGCCGCCTCGATCGTGCCGTCGGCGACGAAGTCACGGCCGGCGACCACGCCGGCGGCGTGCCTGCCGGGCTCGTTGGCGCCCGTCACCCAGGCGCTGCCGTCGACCACGCGGGGGTCGACGAGGTAGCGGATGCCGAGGTCCTTGAGCACCTGCGGGCCGATGTAGCCGCGGACCAGCCCGGGGTGCTTGGCGAAGTCATCGGCCTCGAAGATGGCGGGCTCACCGGGGGCCAGCGCGGCCTCCAGCCGCTTGAAGTCGACCTCGCGGTCGCCCGGCACGCCGATGACCAGCGTCTCGGTCTTGCCGGAGCCGGGGGTCGCGACCTTGACCACGACGTTCTTGAGCGTCTCGGCGGCGGTGATGCCCAGGCCGTGGTGCTCGTTGACGTGGTTGACCAGCGACTCGATGGTCGGGGTGTCGGGGGTGTCGAGGACCCGCAGGGCCGGCCGCTCCCCGGTGATCGCGGCGGGGGCGGGGGTGGTGACCGCCTCGGCGTTGGCGGCGTAGCCGCACCGGTGGCAGGCGACGAAGGTGTCCTCGCCCGTCGGGGCGGGCGCGAGGAACTCCTCGGAGGCGGAGCCGCCCATCGCGCCGGAGGTGGCGAAGCAGATCTTGTAGTTGATGCCCAGGCGGTCGAAGGTCCTGATGTAGGTCTCGCGGTGCTGCTCGTAGGAGCGCTTGAGACCGTCGTCGTCCAGGTCGAAGGAGTAGGAGTCCTTCATGACGAACTCGCGGCCGCGCAGGATGCCGGCCCGGGGGCGGGCCTCGTCGCGGTATTTCGTCTGGATCTGGTAGAGCGTCACCGGGTAGTCCTTGTAGGAGGAGTATTCCCCCTTGACCATGTCGGTGAACATCTCCTCGTGGGTGGGGCCGAGCAGGTAGTCGGCGCCCTTGCGGTCCTTGAGGCGGAAGAGCGTGTCGCCGTATTCCGTCCAGCGGCCGGTCGCCTCGTAGTAGTCGCGGGGCAGGAGGGCGGGGAAGAGCACCTCCTGGCCGCCCATGCGGTCCATCTCTTCGCGCACGATGCGCGTGACGTTCTCCAGGACCATCTTGCCGAGCGGCAGCCAGGAGTAGATACCGGGTGCGACACGACGGACATAACCGGCGCGGACGAGCAGCTTGTGGCTCGGGACTTCCGCGTCTGCCGGGTCGTCCCTCAGCGTTCGAAGAAACAACGACGACATTCGCAGCAGCACGGCTACTCCTAGCTAGCAGGGATCGATGGCTACAGGCTATCGACTCGCGCAAGCCGGTCGCCTGTCTTTAAAGGCCGACGACGAACACGAAGTAGGTGGAAGCGATGATCAGCACCACCAGCGCCGAGCGGAGCCACCCCGCGCCCCGCCGCAGCCACAGCAGCAGCCCCACCACGAGCGCGGTCACCATCAGGACACTCCACGGCCAGAATCCGGCGACGTGCTCCGGCCCGGTGGGCAGCGCCTTGTCCATGGCGTCGAGCGCGAAGACCCCGCCCAGCACCCCGCTCGCGAGGTCTCCCCACAGGTCCTTGCGCCTGGTGAAGTAGGACAGCATGCCGAAGGAGGCGAGGGTCAGGAGCGTGAGGTTCAGCGTGGCGCCGTGGCTGCCGAGACTCAGGGACTCGCCGCCCGACCTGAAGATCGAGGCGGCCAGCAGCGAGATTATCGGACCGAAGGTGGCCAGCGCGCTGGTCAGCGCCGCCCAGCCGAAGCTGGCGGCGGTGCGTCCCACGACGACGACGAACAGCACGTAGGCATAGGGCTCGTAGATCGCGTACAGCAGGTCCGACTTGGAGGAGAGCACCGCGCCGAAGGCGCCCAGCACCATTCCCCCGACGAACGAGAGCACCATGTGGAGCACGATCGCCCGCTCCTGGCGATCGTCGGCGAGGAAGGCGGCCGTGTAGTTCTGGTCGAACGTGTAGTTCCGGTCAAGCGAAGCCACTGATCCCCCGATCCGCATTACCTTGTGGCCATGTGAAGCATATCTGACCTGCAAGAATGCACAAAATGCGGCAAATATTCCATAACAAGCAATCGCTTGTTTATGCTGGCCGGATGAGCCTGACCCAAGAGCAGTCCGAACTCCGTGAGGCCGTCCGGTCCTTCCTCGCCGAACGGCCCGGAGCCCCCTGGAGCCGGTTCGCCGCCGAACTCGGCGTCGCGGGCCTGGCCGTCCCCGAGGAATACGGCGGGGCGGGGTGCGGGATGGCGGAGGTCGCCGTCGTCTGCGAGGAACTGGGCCGCGTCCTGGCGCCCTACCCCTATCTGTCAACCGCGGTGCTGGCCGCGGAGGCGGTCAGGACCGCCGGGGACCGCTGCGCCATGGCCCGGCTGCTGCCGGGCATGGCGGATGGCTCAATCACCGCAACTGTGCTGTTCCCCGATGACGCGGATCTAACCTTCAGTGACGGAAAGCTCACCGGGGCCGCCCGTTACGCGCTGGACGCCGAGGTGGTGCTCGCCTACGTCGACGGCGAGCTGGTCGAGGCCGTCCCCTCCTCCCGGACGCCGCACACCACCTTGGACCAGACCCGTCCGCTCACCGCGCTCGCCTTCGACGCCGTCCCGGCCGTGCGGGTGGGCGACGGCGCGGCCTGCGGCCGGGTCCGGGATCTGGGGATCGCCGGCCTCGCCGCCGAGCAGGTGGGCGGCGCCGCCCGCTGCCTGGAGACGGCCGTGGCCCACGCGAGGCAGCGCCACCAGTTCGGCCGCCCCATCGGCTCCTTCCAGGCCGTCAAGCACAAGCTCGCCGATCTGCTCCTGCTCGTCGAGTCCGCCCGCTCCGCCGCGCAGGCGGCCGCCCGGGCCTCCGGGGACGACCTCCCCGTCCAGGCGGCCATCGCCGGCTCCTACTGCACGGAGGCGTATCTGACCGCCGCGGGCGAGAACATCCAGATCCACGGCGGCACCGGCGTCACCTGGGAGCACTCCGCCCACCGCCACCTCAAGCGCGCCACCGCCGACGCCCAGCTCTTCGGCCCCCCGCAGGCGCACCGCGGCCGGCTGGCCGCTGCCGCCGGCCTCTGACCCGCCGGGCGGCCGGGGCACACGGCGCGCGAGCTGGAGCACCTCGTCGCGCCCGGCGTCGACCTGGCCGAGGCACGCGCGGCGCGCGAGAAGGCCGCGGGCCCGGCGGGGTCAGCCGCCGAGGAGCACCACTTCCCAGGGCTGCCGGGAGGTGGTCCTGCGGGTGGTGTTGAGGGCTTCGGACATGCGCCGGAGGCCGGGACGGGCGCGCAGGCGCTCGCGCCCCACGGGGTCCGCCGCGCGCAGGACGAACAGGACGCCCATGACGTCGAGGGCGGCGGTGGCGGAGGTGGCCGGACCCGCCGGGACGGCCAGGGCGCCGGGGACGCCGGGGTCCCGGACGCGCTCGGTCAGCGCGGCGGCGACCTCGGCGGCGTGGGGGCCGTCGCGCCACTCGACGTGCCAGCTCTGGTCGCTCCCCCGCCACCAGGCCAGGTCCCGGCAGGACTCCATGAGCCCGGCCTCGCCCGCCAGCGCGGCCATCACCCGGCCCAGGGCCTCGAACCGGCGCCCGTCCTCGGGCGGCGCCTCGCCGGAGGAGGCGCGGGGCCGCCCCGCCGGGCCCGGCGTCCTCACCTCCGGGGGCGTGCCGTCCCGCCGACGCCGCGCGCCGGCTCCGCGCCGTCTGTCCGCCCCTGAGCTCACAGAGCCAACTGTGATCGGCGGGGCCCGTCCCCGCAAGCCCCGGTCCGGGCCCCGGTCGGGCGGGGTCGGCTTGTTGCCGTCCCACCAGGCTGGTAATCTCGCCAAGCGAGCGCTTGGTTAAGTGAAGGGCTCGCGACCGGGGACCGGATGTGACACAACGGAGGCGTGGATGACGTCCCTACGGATCAGCCTGGGATATGAGCTGGAGGTCCGCGGGCGCTCCCGCGAGGTCGAGCAACAGGCGTTCCAGAACGTGATCGAGCAGGTGGTGCTCGGCGACCGGCTGGGGTTCGACACCGCGTGGTTCGTGGAGCACCACTTCACCCGCGGTTTCTCCCACTCCTCGGCCCCCGACCTGGTGCTGGCCGCCATCTCCCAGCGCACCGAGCGCATCCATCTGGGCCTGGGCGTGGTGCTGCTGCCCTTCCAGTCCCCCATCCGCACGGCGGAGCGGGTCGCGACCCTCGACGTCATCTCCGGTGGCCGGGTCGAGTTCGGCACGGGCCGGGGCGCCTCCCCGCTGGAGTACCAGGCGTTCCGCAAGCCGTTCGAGAAGTCCCGGCAGATCTGGGAGGACTCACTGGAGGCGACCCTCGCCATCTGGAGGGCCGACGGGGAGCCGGTCAGCCGCTCCGGCGAGTTCTTCGAGATCCCCGACGTCGCGGTCTACCCGCGCCCCGCCCAGGTGCCGCACCCTCCCGTGTGGGTGGCCTCCACCTCGCTGGAGGGATATCTGGCCGCCGCCAAGCACGGCTACAACCTGCTCGGCATGACGATGCTGAAGGGGATCGACGACGTCGCCGACGACATCGCCCGCTACCGGCAGTGCCTGGCCGACAACGGCTTCGACCCCGACAGCCGCCGGGTCGCGCTGATGATCCCCTGGTACGTCGCGGAGACCCGCGCGCGGGCGTTCGAGATCGCCGCCGACCCGGTGCTGTGGTACATCCGGCGCCAGGTCAACCTGGTCACGCCGCCCGACTACTACGACGCCCGGCACGCCACCCACAAGGTCCTCGGCCAGCTCGCGGCCGGGATGCCGCCGGAGGAGGCGATGGCCACCCTCCGCGAGCACCACATGGTCGTGGTGGACGACGTGGAGGGCTCGCGCAAGGCGGCGGCCCGCATCGCCGAGGCCGGGGCCACGGACCTGATCCTCCAGGCCCAGGTCGGGGGGCTCGCCCACGAGCACGTCTGCGAGTCGATGCGGCTGTTCATGACCGAGGTGGCCAGATGACGGCCGGCCCGGGAGGGACCCGGGTCCGCGACCGGGGCGACGGGGCGGCGGCCGGCGACACGACGGCCTGGAAGACCCGGGGTGATCTCGCCGCGGCGGGCCGTACCGCGACCGGCCTGCTGCTGGTCTCCGCGGACGCCGGGAGCGTGGTCTCCGCCGGCGGGCCGGCCGAGACCGTCCGCGCCTACACCGCCGCGCTGGAGGCGGCGGGGGTGGGCACGACGGACCGGGTCGTGGTGGCGCTGTCGGGGGACGGCGAGCTCGCGGGCGCGCGGTGGGCGCTGGCCGCGGCCGAGACGGCCCAGGCGGCGGCCTCCGTCGGCCCGCGCGGCAGGCTCCGGCTGCACCACGCGCTGGAGTCGCTGAGGGCGACCACCCTGGTGATCACGCCGACCGGGGCCATGGACCTGCTGGCCAGGCTGCACCTGGAGTTCCTGCTCGACCCGCTGGACCTGGGCCTGCGGCACATCATCCTGACCGGGGAGATCGCCTCCCGGCGGACGATGCCGCACCTGGCGGCGGAGTTCGAGGCGGAGGTGACGGAGGTCTACTGCTCGCCGTTCACCGCGGTACCGCTGGGATGGCGCTCCTCGGAGACGGCGCCGCTCACCCTGTTCGATCCGGGGGCGGCGGGCCTGGCCCCGCTGGACAGGGACGAGCCGCTGACCGCTCCGTACGCCCCCGGCCTGGCCGAGGTGGTCGTCGCCGACCCGCCGACCGGCACGACGCTCCGCACCGGGCAGGTCGTCCGGCTGGCCGCCGGAGACGCCTTCCCCGCGCCCGAGCACACCGTCGGCGACCACGTGCTGGTACGCGGGGTGTGGCTGTCGCTGGAGCGGATCGAGAGGGCGCTCGGCAGGATCGACGGCGTCTCCGGCTGGGAGCTGGGCGTGGCCCGGGAGGGCACGCTCGACGCCGCGACCCTGACGGTGACCTTCAACCGGGAGAGTCTCGTCGGCAACCCCATGTGGAGGTCGCGCATCCAGCAGTCGCTCAAGGCGCTCACGCCGGTCACGATCGCCGTCGAGATCTGCCCGCAGGTCTCGGAGGCCGGCCCCCGGGGCGTGGTGAACGACGGGCGGGGCCACCATCTCGGCAGGGACCGCACGGCCATCGCCCGCTGACCCCCCTCGAAAGGCGCGACCGGCATGGAAGTACCCGGCTGGGGGACGATCCCCCGGATGCTCCGCGACCAGGCCAGCACCCACCCCTCCGACATCGTCGTGGACGACGGCGAGGTACGGCTGTCGCTCGCCGATCTGCGCGCCCGGGCCGGCGCCGTCGCCCGGGGCCTGATCGCCCTGGGCGTGCGGCCCGGCGACCGGGTCGCGATCTGGGGCCCCAACGACCTGGACTGGGTCACGAGCGCGTTCGGCGTCTGGGACGCCGGGGCGGTGCTCGTGCCGCTCTCGGCGCGCTGCAGGGGCATCGAGGCCGCCGGCACGCTGCGCGGGACCGGGACGAGCGTGCTGATCACCGGAGACGGCCTGGACGGCACGGTCTTCACCGACCTGCTGGCCGGCGCGGCGGGCGGGCCGGGCGCCGGGCGCCCCTACGCCGGCCTGCCGGAGCTGCGGCAGGCGATCGTGCCGGAGCGGGTGCGACGTCCCGGGACGGTGCGGCTCTCCCAACTGCTCTCGGACGGGTCCCGGGCCGGCCGGGCCGAGGCGGAGGAGCGGGCGCTGGCCGTACGGCCGGGCGACCTGTGCGAGATCATGTCCACCTCCGGCACCACCGGGACGCCCAAGGGCGTCATGCTGGAACACGGCCACACGCTGCGCGGCTACTGGGACTGGGCGGAGATCGTCACCCTCCGCCCCGGCGACCGCTATCCGGTCATCGCGCCGTTCGCGCACGGTTTCGGGCTCAACGCGGGGCTGCTGGCCTCGGTGATGCGCCGGGCCGTGATGACGCCGGTCCCGGCGTTCGGCCCCGACCTGCTCATGGACCTGATCCGCGACAGGAGGATCACGGTCCTGGCCGGGCCGCCGACGCTGTTCCACCGGCTGCTGGAGGAGCCCGACCTCGGGGAGCACTCGCTCCGGGTGGCGATCTGCGGCGCGGCCTCGGTGCCCGCCGAGCTCATCCGCAGGCTGCTGGAGCGGCTCGGGCTGGAGCGCATGATCAACGCCTACGGGCTGATGGAGGGCACGGTCGTCTCCATGACCAGGGCGGAGGACCCCGTCGAGGTCGTCGCGTCGAGCACGGGCCGCCCGGTGCCGGGCATGGAGGTCAGGATCGTGGACGAGCGCGGCGCCGAGGTCCCGCCCGGCGGGCGCGGTGAGATCGTCGTGCGGGGCTACGGGGTCATGCGCGGCTACTGGAACGAGCCGGACAAGACCGCCGAGGTGATCAGGGACGGCTGGCTCCACACCGGTGACATCGGCGCCTTCGATCCCGGCGGCAACCTCGCGGTGGTGGACCGCAAGAAGGAGCTGTACATCGTCGGCGGGTTCAACGTCTCCCCCGCCGAGGTGGAGGGCCTGCTGCTGCGGGAGGGCTCGCTGGCCCAGGCGGCGGTGGTCGGGGTGCCGGACGGGAGGTCGGGCGAGGCCGGGTGGGCGTTCGTGGTCCCCCGGCCGGGCGTCGCCGTCGATCCGGCGGGGATCGTCGCGTGGGCCGGGGAGAACATGTCCGACTACAAGGTGCCCAGACGGGTGGTCGTGGTGGACGCCCTGCCGGTCAACGCCAACGGGAAGATCGACAAGCAGGCCCTGCGCGCCCGGGCGGCCTCCCGGGCACAGGTGTGACCGACCGGCGGTCCCCGCGGCCCGGCGCGCGTCGGGCGTCGGGCGGCGGGCGGCGGGTGGAGTGGGACGGCGACGGCCCCGACGGGTGAGACGCGATGAGGAAGGCCGCGGCGGGCGGAGTGGAGTGGCGACGGCCCCAGCGAGTTAGATCCGGCGAGAACGGCCTCTATGAGTGGGTACGACGGATATATACGGCATGACGTCGGATATATCCGCCGGGATGGCGGCGCGCGCACCGGCCACACGGGTTATCTGGATCATGTTGCCTGTCGAGGCTGGCAGGGCGCGCCCCGTTGATACAGAATCGCGTTCACGACAGCCCGCGCCTAGGAGGCGATGTGTCACTGCGAGTCGCGATCGTCGGATCAGGGCCTGCCGGGATCTACACGGCCGAGGCGCTGATGAAGCAGGCCCCCGGGGCCGTCGAGGTGGACGTGCTCGAGCGGCTGCCCACGCCCTACGGCCTGGTGCGGTACGGCGTGGCCCCCGACCACACCTCGATCAAGTCGATCGCACAGTATCTGCGCCGGGTGCTGGAGCTGCCCTCCGTGCGGTTCCTGGGCGGTGTCGAGCTGGGCAAGGACGTCGGCGTCACGGACCTGCTGGACTGCTACGACGCCGTGGTCTACTGCACCGGCGCGATGGTGGACCGGCGGATGGGCATCCCCGGTGAGGACCTGCCCGGCAGCGTGGCCGCCACCGACTTCGTGAACTGGTACTGCGGCCACCCCGACACGCCCGCCGACCGCTTCGTCCTCGACAGCCCGGAGGTCGCGGTGATCGGCGTGGGCAACGTGGCGGTGGACGTGGTGCGCGTCCTCGCCAAGACCGCCGAGGAGCTGCGCGCCACGGACGTGCCCGACGAGGTGCTGTCCCGGCTGGCCGGCAGCCAGGTCAAGGCCATCCACATGATCGGCCGCCGGGGGCCCGAGCACGCCAAGTTCACCCTGAAGGAGCTCCGGGAGCTGGGCGAGCTGACCAACGCCGACGTGTGCGTGCGGCCCGAGGAGGCGGTGGCGGACGTCACGGACCTGCCGCGGCAGGTCCGGGGGAACGTCGAGGTGCTGCAGGGCTGGGCCGCCCGCACCCCGGTGGGCCGCCCCCGGAGACTGGACGTGCGGTTCTGGATGCGCCCGGTGGAGATCCTCGGCGAGAGCCGGGTGGAGGCGCTCAGGCTCGAACGGACCCGGCTGGTGGACGGCCGCGTCGTGGGCACCGGCGAGTTCGAGACCCTCCCGGTCGGCATGGTCCTGCGCTCGGTCGGCTACCAGAGCGTGCCGCTGCCCGGCGTCCCCTTCTCCGAGGCCACCATGACCGTCCCGAACGAGGCCGGCCGGGTCCGTGACCGCGAGTACGTGGCCGGCTGGCTCAAGCGCGGTCCCACCGGCGTGATCGGCACCAACAAGTCCGACGCCGCGGAGACGGTCCGCACCCTGCTGACCGACCTCGCCGGCCGCGAGCCGGCCCGCCACGCCGACCTGGACGACCTCCTCGCCTCCCGGGGCGTCTCGCCCATCACCTACGGGCACTGGCTGGCCATCGAGGAGGCGGAGGCGGCCCTGGCCAGGACCCTGGGCCGCGGTGAGCGCGTCAAGCTCCTCGGTCTCGCGGCCATGCTCACCGCCTCCGGCCGATGACCCGGCGGTGAGGCGGGCCGGTGCCGGAGGTCGGCGGCCCGACCGCCACACCGGCCCCCCGGGTCGGCCGCTCCCGCGGGCGCTCGGCGACATCACCGACGGGGCCCCGCGCGGAGCCCGGACCGTCGCACCGCGCGGGCATGGACACGGCGCCCGGGAACGGCCGAGCATTGAGGGGCGAAGCCCGGCCCGCCCACGAGGAGCACCGCCATGCGCGTCACACTCGCCGACCCGTCGGCCCTGATCCCCGGCTTCGAGCAGACCCACCGCGAGCAGTCGGCGGCCTATCCGGCGACGGCGGCGACGGTGGGGTGGCAGCCGGTGCACACCGTCTACGTCCCCGCCGACCGGTTCGACGCGGGGACCGTGGCGGCCTGGGGGGAGGAGGCACGGGACCTGCTCGGGCGGCACCTGTCCAGGAAGGACCTGGCCAGGCTCTTCGAGATGCACGAGCAGACCGCCAAGGCCGTGCACGAGAAGGTCGCCGCCAAGCTCGGCCGGGAGCCGATCGAGGACCTGCGGGTGGACTTCGAGGACGGCTACGGCCTGCGTCCCGGGGAGGAGGACGGTCACGTCGCGCGGGCCGCGGAGGCCGTCGCGGCCCTGCACGCGGACGGGACGCTCCCGCGCCGCTGGGGGCTGCGGGTGAAGTCGTTCGCCGACGGCGACCCGGTCCGGAGCCTGCGCACGCTGGACGGGTTCCTGACCGGGGTGATCGACCGGGTCGGGCACCTGCCGGAAGGGTTCGTGGTCACCTTCCCCAAGGTCCTGATGAGGGCATACCTCGGCCAGTTCGCCGACTGCCTGGAGGCGCTGGAGCAAGGACTCGGCCTCGCCGGTGGCACGCTCCGGTTCGAGATGCAGGTGGAGGCCGCCCAGACGGTGCGCTTCCTCGACGCCGGCCTGGTCTCCTCGCTCGGGGGCCGGCTGGCCGCGGCGCACTTCGGCGTCTTCGACTACACGGCGAGCTGCTCCCTGCCCCCGCACGAGCAGCGGCTGGACCACCCGGCCTGCGACCACGCCCGGCACGTCATGCAGACGGCCTTCGCCGGGACCGGGGTGGAGCTGTCGGACGGCTCGCTGGCCGCCTCTCCCGCCTCCGACGACAGATACGTCGTGCGGAACCTGTGGTGGCGGCACGTGGCGCTGATCAGGCACTCCCTGAGCCACGGCTTCTACCAGGGCTGGGACATGCACCCCTCACACCTGGTCAGCCGCTACGTCGCGGTCTACCACTTCCATCTGACGCGCTATGAGGAGTACGCGCGGCGGGTGCGCGCCTGGGAGGAGCAGCGCGAGGCGGGCGGCGGCGTGATGGACGAGCCCGCCACGGTCAGGACGATGGCCGCCGCCCTCCGCCGCGCCGACCTGGCCCTCGGGACGGCCTGACGGCCGTCAGTCGATCAGGGCGCGCCACCGGCGGACCAGGTGCGGGTCGACCGGGTCGGACCACGACGGCCGCACGGCGCTGCCGACGTGGAAGGCCCGCACGCCGTACTCCAGCAGCGCCGGGACGTGACCCGGCCGGAGCCCGCCGCCCGCCATGATCAGCGGGCCGTCGCCGGCCTCACACCGGGTCTTGAGCAGCGGCAGTCCGTCGGCCACGCCGCTGGGCGCGCCCGAGGTGAGGACGGTGGCGAGGTTGGGCAGCAGCCGGACGGCCCGCCAGCCCGCCTGGAGGTCGGCCGCGTGGTCGACCGCCCGGTGGAAGGTCCAGGGCAGCGGGGCGACGGCGTGGATGAGCGCCTCGGTGGCGGCCAGGTCGACCGCCCCGGCGGAGTCGAGGAAGCCGAACACGAACCCGGCCGCGCCCGCCTCGGAGAGGGCCCTGGCATCGCGCCGCAGGCCCTCCAGCGACTCGGGCGTGGCCAGGAACGAGGGCTCGCCGCGCAACATCACCATCTGCGGCAGCGCGCACTCCTTGGAGATCGCCGCGACCGTCTCCACCGCGGGGGTGAGCCCGTCCGACGCCATGTCGACGACGATCTCCAGGCGGTCGGCACCGCCTTCTTCCGCCGCGACGGCGTCACGCACGTCGAGCGCGATCACCTCAAGCAAGGATCCGGTCATGGGGTGAGGCTATCGGATGACTTTGTCCTAGGATCGCCGTGGTTCAGACATGCTGCCTCACGGAAGATCCACGCAGGTCGACGAAGGGCAGCGCGGCACCGGCGGCACCGCCGCGCAGACCTCCGGCGCGCTGGAACAGCGCCCCCGAGGCGCGGTGCGGCAGATCGACCGTGCGGAGGTGGGCGAAACGCTGGCCCCGATAGTAGTCCTGCAGTCGCGCGTTGTCCTTGGAGCAGTCAAGCCGGAGCCAGCGCCTGCCCGTCGCCAGCACCCGCAGGCCCGCCCAGTCGAGCAGCGCCTCCCCCAGGCCGCGGCCGGAGTGGGCCCGCGCCACCGACAGCTTGTGGACGTAGAGCGCCGACTCCGGGCCGTCCTCGGCGGCCCAGAACTCGGGGTCGGCGTGGCCGTCCAGGGCGAGGGTGGCGGCGGGCCCCTCCTCGCCGTCCAGCAGATACATGGTCCCCTCCTCGATCAGCGGGGCGATGCGCTCGGCCGGGAAGCCTCCGGCGGGCCACTGGCGCACGCCGCGGCGGTTCAGCCAGCCGGCCGTCTCGGCGAGGAGCGCGAGCACTCCCGGGAGGTCGGTCCCGGTCGCTCTGCGCAGCGCGAGCCGGCGTGCGGTGGTGGGGCGGAAGGCGTCGGAGTGCATGGTTGATCCCTTCGTTGCACTTGGTGCGGGAGTGGACACGGACAGTGGCCGGATGGTGGCGCGCGGTATCCATGCCCGGCTAGGCGGGGCGCCTAGGGGTCTGAGGGGAGCGGAGGGGACAGGCCGCGCCTGCCCGGCCGGCCGGCGCGACCCGGTGGTCGCCCGCGGCGCGGACGGTGTTCGGGCCACCCCGTCAGGGCGGCCACGGAGACGTCAACGGCTTTCCAGCTCGTATCTGATCAGGTGCTTGTCGGCGGGGAGCACCGAAACGGCGACACGTACGGCGGTGTCGGTCTCGTCGTATCCGACCCGGACGTAGACGACCACGGGCGTCCCCGACTGGAGCTGGAGCCGCTCGACCTCCGAGCTGGTGGGCATCCGCGCCCAGATGTCGTCCACCACGCGGACCTGGGGGTGGCCGAGCTCCTCCAGCACCCGGTTGGCGCCGCGCATGATGTCGCCGGGACGGGCGATCTCGGAGCCGGCGACCAGCGCCAGGGGGAAGTAGGAGTCGTTGGTGTTGTACGGCTGGCCGTCCACGAACCGGAGCCTGCGACGGACCACGGCGAGCTCCTCGTCGGGCAGCTCCAGCCTGCTGGCGATCTCCTCGACGGGCTGCACGATCGAGACCTCGATCTCCTGGCTGGGCTCGCGGCCCTCCTGGGAGACCGCCCAGGCGAAGGCCTCCCTGGTCTCCTCGGGCTGCGGCTGGAGCTCGCGCTGGGGGTGGATGAGCAGCGGGCGGCGCTCCCTGACCACGGTGCCCCTGCGCGGGGTGCGGGTGACCAGGCCCTCGTTGACCAGCTCACCGAGGGCGAGCCGCACGGTGTTACGGCTGACCTGGTGGGTCAGCATGAGCTCCGCTTCGGTCGGCAGCTGATCTCCCGGTCCGAGCGCACCGGAGTAGATGGTCCTCCGAAGCTCGGAGGCCACCAACTGATACAGCGTTGACCGTGCCATTTAGTCCCCTTTGTGCCAACAAAACTAGACGATCTGGTTCTAGCGGGGAACAGCCCCTTGACCCAACCTCCCAAGACCCGCATCATCCAATCGTTGGTACAAATCCATCGAAAGGTCGGCGAGGAGGTGAGACCGGTGCCGTCGATCCGCGCGGACGCGCCCTACCTGCCCTGGCACGATCCCTGCGAGGCAACACGTTTACTGCGCTACGCGTTGCATCGCCAGGGATTCACCCACACCTACCAGAGCAACGGGAGCGGGATGTCCGTGCTTTCGGTGCTGTCCGATCTCACCGTGTGGTGCAAGAGCGGCCTGTTCGTGTGGAGCGAGGCCGGCCGCGAGACCTCCCACCCGGCCGGCGACCCGGTCGGGGCGGCGCGTCTCATCTCACGCCGCCACCGGTCGCCGGCCCGCGGTGCCCCCTCCGGGGAGAGGACGGGCCCCCGGGGCCACGCCTCTCCCCCCACCCGCTCCGCGCGCGATTAGCCGGTGCCAGGACCCCAACCCTCGCCGGGGTCCTCACACCGCCGCGCCGGGGACGGAGCGCGTCCTGGCGGGTCCCCCACGCCCGCCAGGGCGCGCTCCCCGTCAGGACGCGCCCTCCGCCGGCTCCGGCGGCCCGTCCCGACCCCGACCGGACGTGCGGCCCGGGGCCTCCCCCGGCGCTCCCGGGCCGCCCGTCCCACCACGGCCGCGTCACTCCGCCGGCCGCCAGTTGATCAGGGACAGCTCCTCGTCCACCACGGCGAAGACCGCCCGGACGGGCCCGCCCGCGACCGGCGGCTCCGGCCAGTCCCAGTTGCCGTACATCACGCATTCGGGCGCGTCCGCCAGCCGTACCATCACCACGACATAGGGCTCGGTCACTCCGGCGAGGAAGGGCTGGTGGCTGACGATCCAGCTCTCGACGCGGCCGGCCGGGGCGATCGGCCGCCAGTGCCACCGGCGGGTCCGGCAGCGGTGGCAGTAGGCCCGGGCCGGGAAGCGGAGCGTGCCGCAGGAGTCGCACTCCTGGACGGCGAGCTCGTGCCGGGCGACCCGCTCCCACCACTCCGCCGAGTCGCGATCGGTGACCGGGCGCACGCTCACCCCTTCCGGAGGATCAGGGCCGAGGTGGCGGGCAGGATGTAGCCGGGCTGGGCGGTGGACAGGGCCACCTCGGCGCCCTCCACCTGCCGCTCGCCCGCGTCGCCCCGCAGTTGCGAGACGGCCTCGGCGATGTGGTTGACGCCGTGCACGTATCCCTCGGACAGGAACCCGCCGTGCGTGTTGACCGGCAGCTCGCCGCCGAGAGCGGTGGCGCCGGAGGCGACGTACGGCCCGCCCTCGCCCTTGGCGCAGAAGCCGTAGTCCTCCAGCTGCACGATCACCGAGTAGGTGAAGCAGTCGTAGATCTCGGCCACGTCGATCTCGGCGGGACCGACACCCGCCTGGCGGTAGAGGCGGGGGGCCAGCTCGGCCGCGGCGGTCACCGTGACGTCCGCGCCGCCGCCGGACAGGAAGGAGTCGCCGCCGCCCCACGCCGCCGCGGAGATCAGCACGGGCGGCCGTCTCAGGTCACGGGCCCGGTCCGCGCCGGTGATGACGATCGCGCAGGCCCCGTCGGTCTCCAGGCAGCAGTCGAGCAGCCGGAACGGCTCGGCGATCCACCGGCTGCCCAGGTAGTCGTCCAGGGTGATCGGGGTGCGCATGAGCGCGCGGGGGTTGCGCGCCGCGTTGGCCCGCTGCGTGACGGCGAGCCGGCCGAAGTGCTCGGGCCGCGTGCCGTATCTCGCCATGTGGGCGCGGGCGACCATCGCGTACTGCTGCGGCGGCGCGAAGTATCCGTAGGGCGCCTGGTACTGCACCTCCGGGCCGGGCGGCAGCCCCCGGCCCGTGCCGCCCATCCGGAACTCCGAGCGGGCGTTGATCGCCCGGTAGCAGACGACCGTCTCGGCCACCCCCGCCGCGACCGCGAGCGCGGCCTGCCCGACCACCGCGTGGGAGACGCTGCCGCCGCCGAACTGGTCCAGGTGCCAGGCCGGCCGGTGGATGCCGAGCGCGGGGCCGACCACCGAGGGGGCGGCGGAGTCGCCGACCCGGTGGGTGGCGATCCCGTCGACGTCGTCGGCGGTCAGTCCGGCGTCCTCCAGCGCGGCCAGGACCGCCTCGCAGGCCAGGGTCAGCGTGCTCACCCCGGAGTCCCTGGACAGACGCGTGTATCCGACCCCCGCGACGGCCGTACGGTCCCGGAAACCGCCCACGCACACCCCTCCGAATACAAGCAAGCGCTTGGCCGAAGGCTAGGCAGGGCCGGGCCCGGGTGTCAACGGGGCGTGACGGCCACCACTTTTTCCGGCACCCCACTGTCATCCAAGCAAGCGCTTGGTAATATGGACGGAGACGGCGGAGGACGCCGTCCGCCGCCGAACTTCCCTCGGGGGCCGACCTGGCGCGATCGAGGAGGCGAGTGCGACCATGAACACCCATGCGGCCCGGCTGCTGGAGCCGGACGGTCACCTGCGCGTCACCCCCGGCGCACGCGGGATCATCGCCAACGGAGTCGCCATGCACAGTGGCCTTCCCCAAGGCCTGTCCGACGGAGCCGACAACCGCGCCCAGGCCGTGGACGGCACATGGTTCCGCTCCGTGCTGGGCCATTTCGCCACCGGCGTCGTCGCCATCACCGCCATCGACCCCGACAACGGCGAGCCGTGCGGCCTGGCCGCCAACTCCTTCACCTCGGTCTCGCTGGACCCGCCCCTGGTGGCCTTCTGCGTGGCGCACACCAGCACGAGCTGGCCGCGCCTGCGCGCGGCCAAGACCCAGACCGTCAACGTGCTCGCCGAGCACCAGGAAACGGTCTGCGCCGCGCTCGCGAGCCGGGGCGGCGCCAAGTTCGCCGGCCTGACCTGGACCGACTCCCCCGGCGGCAACCCGGTGATCGACGAAGCGCTGGCCTGGATCGACTGCACGATCGAGGCCGAGCACCCGGCGGGCGACCACGTCATCGTCGTCGCCCGGGTCCACCAGCTCGGCCTCCACGGCGACGGCGGGCCGCTGCTGTTCTTCCGGGGCGGCTACGGCCGGTTCCGCTCATGACCCTGCGCGAGGAGATCCGCGCCTGGCTGGCCGAGCATCTCGACGGCGAGTTCGCGCACGCCCGCGGTCTGGGCGGGCCGGGCCGCGAGCACGAGGGCCACGACGTCCGCCTGGCCTGGGAGCGGCTGCTCGGCGAGGCCGGCTGGACGTGCCTGGGCTGGCCCAGGCGGTACGGCGGGCGGGAGGCGACGCTGGAGGAGCAGGTCGCCTTCCACGAGGAGTACGCCCGCGCGGCGGCCCCGGCCAGGGTCGGGCACATCGGCGAGGGGCTGATCGGGCCGACCGTCATCGACCACGGCACCGAGGAGCAGCGACGGCGCTTCCTGCCCCCCATCCGGCGGGGCGAGGAGCTGTGGTGCCAGGGCTACTCCGAACCCGACGCGGGCTCCGACCTGGCCGGCGTGCGGACCCGCGCCCACCTCGAAGACGGCCACTGGGTGATCACCGGCCAGAAGGTGTGGACCTCGCTGGCCCACGTGGCCGACTGGTGTTTCGTGATCGCCCGGACCGAGCCCGGCTCGCAGCGGCACCGGGGCCTGTCCTACCTGCTGGTCCCGATGGACCAGCCGGGGGTCGAGGTCCGGCCCATCGTCCAGCTGACCGGCACCAGCGAGTTCAACGAGGTCTTCTTCGACGGCGCCCGCACCCCCGCCGCCAACATCCTGGGCGCCCCCGGCGAGGGCTGGCGGGTGGCCATGGCCACGCTCGGCTACGAGCGTGGCGCCTCCACCCTCGGCCAGCAGATCGGCTTCCAGCGGGAGTTCGCCAGGGTCGTGGAGACCGCGAGGCGGACCGGGGCCGCCGCCGACCCGGTGCTGCGCGACCGGCTGGTCCAGTCGTGGCTGGAGCTGCAGATCATGCGCCTGAACGCGCTGCGCACGATGACCTCGCTGTCGGCCGGGGAACCGGGCCCCGAGGTGTCGATCGGCAAGCTCTACTGGTCGGAGTGGCACCGGCGGCTGGGCGAGCTGGCCCAGGCCGTCCAGGGCCGGGAGGGCCTGGTCGCCGACGGCCCGCCGTACGAGCTGAACGACCTGCAGCGTCTCTACCTGTTCAGCCGCGCCGACACCATCTACGCCGGGTCCAGCGAGATCCAGCGCAACATCATCGCCGAGCGCACCCTGGGCCTGCCCAAGGGCTGAGACGGCCGTGCCCGCCCCCTCTCCCGCCGGAACGGAGCCCAGGTGATCCATCCGCCTCCCCCCTACCCCCGCCCGCACGGCCTGCTCGACGGGAAGGTCACGCTGGTCACGGCCGCGGCCGGCGCGGGCATCGGATACGCCACGGCCCGGCGCTGCGCCGAGGAAGGCGCCAGCGTGGTCATCTCCGACCGCCACGAGCGGCGGCTGGGCGAGGCCGCCGACGCGCTGGCCGAGCTGACCGGGGTCCGGCCGCTCGCGGTGCCGTGCGACGTCACCTCCGAGGCCCAGGTCCAGGAGCTGTTCGAGGCGGTGGAGCAGGCGCACGGGCGGCTGGACGTGGTGGTCAACAACGCCGGCCTGGGCGGTACGGCCAGGCTCGTCGACATGACCGACGGGCAGTGGGACGCGGTGCTGGGGGTGACCCTCACCGGCACGATGCGCTGCACCCGGGCCGCCCTGCGGCTGATGGCCCCGCGGGGCTCGGGGGTGATCGTCAACAACTCCTCGGTGATCGGCTGGCGGGCCCAGGAGGGCCAGTCCCACTACGCCGCCGCCAAGGCCGGGGTGATGGCGCTGACCAGATGCGCCGCCGTGGAGGCCGCCCCGCACGGCGTCCGGGTCAACGCGGTCGCCCCGTCCCTGGCCATGCACCCCTTCCTCGCCAAGGTCACCAGCGACGAGCTGCTCGCCGAGCTCACCGCCCGCGAGGCGTTCGGCCGCCCGGCCGAGCCGTGGGAGGTGGCCAACGTGATCGTCTTCCTGGCGAGCGACTACTCCACGTACATGACCGGCGAGGTGGTCTCGGTCTCCAGCCGCCACCCGTAGGACCGCGGCGGCGCCGTCCGCCCGGACGCCCGGCGCCGTCGACATCGGCCCAGCTCAGGGCCGAGATCGACGAGTTCGGGTGGGTCGACACAGCCTGAGTGGGTATCGGACAATAGTCGGAGATGGAAGGGCTGCCGACCGAACGGCTCTGTTCCCCGAGGTGGGGGGACGGGAGGACCATGGAGAGCAGCGACCAGTCCCCTCCGCGTGTCGCCCTTCTGGGCGGCTTCCGGCTGCTGGCCGCGGGCGGCCAGGTGACGGTCTCCGGCGGGTCCGAGCGCCTCCTGGCGTTCGTCGCCCTGTGCGGCCATCCCGTGCCCCGCAACCTGCTGGCGGGGACCCTCTGGCCCGACGCGCCGGAGCGGCGCGCGGGGGCGAGCCTGCGCTCGGCGCTGGTCCGCCTGAACGGCGCCGGACGGCAGGTGCTCAGCGTCGGCTCGACCGAGATATGCCTGCGCCCCGGGGCTCACGTCGACTTCCACGAGGCCCGGTCGCTGGCCCAGCGCGTCCTCGACCCCACCACGCCGACCCACGAGCGGGACCTCAGCGCGGAGGCCGTCGCCCTGCTGTCGGACAGCCTGTTGCCCGGCTGGTACGACGACTGGGCCGTCGTCGAGGCGGAGGAGTGGCACCAGCGGCGCCTGCACGCGCTGGAGGCGCTGACCGCCGACTTCATCGCGGCCGGCCGGCACGCCGACGCGGTCGCCGCCGCCAGCGTGGCCGTGCGCGCCGAACCGCTGCGCGAAAGCGCCCGCGCCGCGCTCATCCGGGCCTACCTGGCCGAGGGCAACCAGGCCGAGGCGCTGCGGTGCTTCGAGCACTACGGCCACCACCTCCAGGCCGAGCTGGGCCTTCAGCCGACGCCGCGCCTGTGCGGACTCGTCGCCGGGCTGCGCCCGGACGCCGGCCGCTGACGGCGGTCTCGGAGGGGCGGCCGTGGGAAACGCCGGTGGAGCCCGGCCTCCTGCGGCGTGGTCACGCCCGCATCACACCGGCGTCGCGGCCGGGTGACGCCGGGCTGGTCACGATGAATGTGGAGGTCAGAGCCGGACCCGGCCACCGGATGGTGCCGTGGACGGTCCTGCCGCTGAAAGGAGACAGGCATGCATGGCAAGCGACGTCTGCTGCTGATGGGGCCGGCGCTCCTGGGCGCCCTCGCACTGGGACCCACCGTGCCCTCGCAGGCCATGGCCGTCCCCGGCCCCGTGCAGCCGGCGGGGACCGGCACCATGGTCAACCTGACGACCGTGCTCACGTCCACATCCGAAAAGCCCGGTAAACGGTACAAAGCGGGTAGACGAGACGGCTTCGCGGACGGCCGGAGCGACTGCAAGGCCGGGCGGTCCCACGACCTCAACATCAGCGGTTCCGGGAACTACGCTAGGGGATTCCGGGACGGCTACAACGAGGGCTACCACAGCTGCACACCGCCCAAGCCCTCGCCCACGACCACGACCACGCCGCCCGGTGGCGGCAGCGGCGGTAGCGGTGGCGGGTCCGGCGGCGGCAGCGGCGGATCCGGCGGCGGCAGCGGCGGATCCGGCGGCGGGTCCGGCGGCGGGTCCGGTGGCGGGTCCGGTGGCGGGTCCGGCGGCGGGTCCGGCGGCGGCATCGGCACCCGGTAAGTGAGAATGTCCGAGCGGGGAGGCGGCACGGCGTCCGCCGCCACGCCCCTCCCCCTCGGTCCGTGCCGCGCCGTGCCGGGGAGCGGTCACGACCGGCCGGCCATTGGTACGTTCCAGATCCGTGACGTCCCACATATGGCGCAGCTCGGGCTTCTCCCTCTAACGTGCGCATCATGACCACCGATGGGCGCTCGGCGCACATTCTCGACGTCCTGATCACCGAGTTCGGTGACTCCATCAAGCGTGACCCCGCGGCCTTCCGGCGCAAGTTCCGGAAGATGGCCGCCTCGCCCTTCGCCTTCTACCGGGGCAGCGCCAGCCTGTTCTACGCGGACATGACCGGGGCGTTCGCCGACGAGTCCTTCCTCGACGGCCAGACGCGCCGGGTGTGGATCCACGGTGACCTGCACGCCGAGAACTTCGGCACCTACATGAACGCCTCGGGCGTCCTGGTCTTCAACGTCAACGACTTCGACGAGGCCTACGTCGGGCCCTATGTCTGGGACCTCAAGCGGTTCGTGGCCAGCGTCGCGCTCATCGGATACGCCAAGGCGCTGTCGGACGAAGTGATCACCGATCTGGTGGCCGGGTTCGCCCACGCCTACCTCGCCGAGCTGACCGGCGTCTCCGAGGGCGGGGACGACGCGATCGGCTCGCTGACCCTGGAGACCACCACCGGCGTGCTCCACCGGGTGCTGCAGGTGGCCCGGCTCAACACCCGGGTGGCGCTGCTGGACGCCGAGACCACGATCGACAACTTCGACCGCAGGTTCGCCGCCATGGAGGGCCGTTTCCCGATCGACGAGGAGACCCGGCACGCGGTGGAGGCGGCCTTCCAGGACTACCTGACCACGCTCCCCGCCGTCTCCGGGGTCGAGCACAGGATCAAGGACTTCGCGCTCCGCACGGGCGTCGGCATCGGCTCGGCCGGGCTGCCCTCCTACAACATGCTGCTGGAGGGCCACACCCAGGCCCTGGAGAACGACGTCATCCTCTACATGAAGCAGGCCCAGGTTCCCGCCGTGGCCCGGCACATCTCCGACGAGAAGGTGCACGGCTACTTCAGGCACCAGGGCCACCGCACCGCCGAGTCGCAGCGGGCCCTGCAGGCCTACGCCGACCCGTGGCTCGGCTACACCACCCTGAACGGCGTCGGCCAGCTCGTCGCCGAGGTCTCCCCCTACTCCGCCGACCTCGACTGGGGCGACGTCAACGAGCCGGACGAGCTGGCCTCGGTGATCGGCGACCTCGGCCGGGCCGTGGCCCGGATGCACTCGGTGGCCGACGACGAGTCCAGCCACGACCTGGTCGACTTCTCCACCGAGGACGCGATCGTGGCCGTGATCGGCGGCGACGCCGACGGCTTCACCGCCATGCTCGTCGACTTCGCCCACTCCTACGGCGCGCAGGCCAGGACCGACCACCAGCGCTTCGTCGACCTGTTCCGCAACGGCCGCCTCCCCGGCCTCTGAGGGCGCCGGATCACGGCCACGGCGATCATCCGGCCGGCCCCGGCGCCTTCCGGACAGCGACCGTCCGCGCCCGCTCTCCCGGTCGCCGGCGCGGCGGCAGAGCCGTGACGGGCGGGGGCGCCGGGGACGCGGCTATCCCCGGCGCGCCCCGGCGTAGTGGCAGGCGGCCTGCGACCCGGGCACGGAGGGGAGCACGGGCAGCGGCTGCGACCTGCACCGCCCGTCGACCCCGGCCTCGGCGGCCGTGCCCGCGGCCAGGACCTGGCAGCGCGGGTGGAAGCGGCAGCCCTGCGGGATCCGGGTCGGGTCCGGCGGCTCGCCGCCCAGCACGACCGGCGACGGCGACTCGGGAAGCACCGACAACAGCGCCTGCGTGTAGGGGTGGGACGGCGACTTCAGGATCTGCTCGACGGGTCCCGACTCGACGATCCTGCCGAGATACATCACCGCGACGCGGTCGGCGATGTTCCAGGCCAGCCCGAGGTCGTGGGTGACCACCAGGGCCGACAGGCCCAGCTCGGCGCGGAGGCGCAGCATCAGGGCGAGGATCTCGCCGCGGACCGAGGCGTCCAGCGAGGCCACCGGCTCGTCGGCCACCAGGAGCCGGGGCTCCAGCGCTAGGGCGCCGGCGATGACGACGCGCTGGCGCTGGCCGCCGGACAGCTCGTGGGGGTAGGAGTGGAAGAAGCGCTCCGGCGGGCGCAGCCCGGCGCGCGACAGCGCCGAAGCGACCCGCTCCTCCTCCCCGGGCAGGCGGTGGATCCGCGGCCCCTCGGCCACCGCCTCGTAGACGGTGTGCCGGGGGTTGAGCGACCCCGTCGGGTCCTGCAGCACGAGCTGCGCCTCGCGGCGGTACGCCTTCAGGGCGCGCGATCCGTAGGACAGGGGCGCCCCGCCGTACAGGACCGATCCCGAGGTGGGCCGCTCCAGGCCGAGCAGGGTGCGCGCCAGCGTCGTCTTGCCGCAGCCGGACTCACCCACCAGCGCGACGATCTCCCCCTCGCCCACCTGGAGGTTCACCCCGTCCACCGCGCGGGCGCGCCGCCCGCGTGAGGAGAACTCCACGTGCAGGTCGCGGGCTTCCAGCAGGCTCATGCGGCCCCCTCCGTCGGTCGGACGACCGAGATGCGGTGCTTGCCGGCGCGGGTGATCCGCCCGGTCACTGGACCTCCTCCACCGGCCGGCCGGGCACGGTGCCCCGCGCTCCGGCCTCCTCACCCCGCGCTCCGGCCTCCTCGCCGGGCGCCCCGGCCGTCTCCGGCAGGACGCGTACGCACGCGGCGGTGTGCGGGGCCGGGGCCGGGCCGCCGCCCGCCGGCCACAGCTCGACCTCCCGCGACGCGCACGAGGGCAGGGAGACCTGGCACCTCGGGTGGAAGGAGCAGCCGGTGGGCAGGTGCCGGGGGTCGGGCGGGTCTCCGCCCAGGCCCTTGGGCGCCATCCGGGAGGCGGGGTCGCCGACCGTGGGGAAGGCGGCGGCCAGCGCCCGACTGTAGGGATGGCGGGCGTCCTGGAAGACCTCGCGCGAGGGGCCCGACTCGACCACGCGCCCGGCGTACATGACCGCCAGCCGGTCGCACATCGAGGCCAGGACCGACAGGTCGTGGGAGATCATGATCATGCTGATGCCGTGCTCGGCGATGAGCGAGCGGATCAGCGCGAGCACCTGGGCCTGGATCATGACGTCCAGGGCCGTCGTCGGCTCGTCGGCGATGATCAGGCGCGGCGAGCAGGCCAGCGCCATGGCGATCATCACCCGCTGGCGCTGCCCGCCGGACAGCTCGTGCGGGTGGCTGCGGGCGCGCCAGGCGGGCATGCCGACCTGTTCCAGCAGCTCCGCCACCTTCCGGCGGGCCGCGGCCGGGGTCGCCAGCCCGTGGACCAGCAGCGGTTCGGCGAGCTGGTCCTCGATCCGTCGCACCGGGTTCAGGGCGTGCTGGGCCCCCTGGAAGACCACCGAGGCCGACGCCCACCGCACCGCGCGCAGCCGTCCCCACTTCATCGTGAGCACGTCCTCCCCGTCCAGCAGGATCTCGCCGGACACGCGCGCGTCCCGGGGGAGCAGCCGCAGCAGGGCCATGGCCAGCGTCGACTTGCCCGACCCGGACTCCCCCGCCACGCCGAGAGCCTGACCGGCGGCCAGGTCCAGGGACACCCCCCGCACGGCGGGCACCTCTCCGGCGGTGGCCCGGTAGGTCACCGTCACATCGCGCAGTTCGAGCAGAGTCACGAGGCCCCCCGCAGGCGTGGGTTGAGTACGGCCTCCAGCGCCCGGCCGCAGAGCGTGAACGCCATGACGACCGCGACGATGCACAGGCCGGGCGCGAGGATGTACCACCACGCGCCGGAGGTGGCGGCGCCCCAGTCGTAGGAGCCGCGCAGCATGCCGCCCCACGACACGCTGCCCGAGTCGGCGCCGAGGAAGGCCAGCGTCGACTCGGCGACGATGGCGCTGGCCACCTGCAGGGTGGTGTTGGCCAGCACCAGCGGGGCGACGTTCGGCAGCACGTGCCTGGTCATGATGTGCCAGTGTCCCGCGCCGAGGGCTCTGGAGCGTTCGATGTAGGGCCTGGCCTCGACCGCCAGGGTCTGCGCCCGGATCAGCCGCGCGGTGGACGCCCAGGAGGTCACGCCGATCGCCAGGATGATGGTGGAGGTGCCGCCGCCGAGGATGGCCGCGAGCACCAGGGCCAGCACGAGCGAGGGCAGGACCAGGAACCAGTCGGTGATCCGCATCAGCACGGCCGAGGTCCAGCCGCGGAAGTGGCCCGCCGCGATGCCCATCACCGTGCCGATGGTCATGCTGAGCAGGGCCGACATGAAGCCGATGAGCAGCGAGACGCGCGAGCCCCACAGGATCATCAGTATGACGGACCGGCCCGACTCGTCGGTGCCCAGCGGGAAGTCCGGGCTCGGGGCGGCCATCTTGGCGCCCGTCGCCTTGGTGACGTCCATCCCGGCCGGGTCGGTGACCAGCGGGGTGAGGAGGGCCAGGACGACGGCCGCGATCAGGATCGCGGCGCCGTACAGTCCGGCCCGCTGCCGGCGGTAGGCCCGCCAGAAGCGCGACAGCGCCGCCCTGCGGCGGGTCCAGGTGACGCTCACGCCGACCTCACCCTCGGGTCCAGGACGTGGTAGGCCACGTCGGCCAGCGTGTTCATGACGATCACCGCGGTGCACACCACCATGAACGTCCCCTGCATGACCGCGAAGTCCGGTCCCTTGATCGCCTCGTAGAACAGCAGGCCGAGCCCCGGCCAGGAGTAGACGGTCTCCACCGAGACCGCTCCCCCGACCACGAACCCGATGTGGATGAACACCAGCGTCACGGTCGGCAGGAGCGCGTTGGGCACGGCGTGGCG
The DNA here is from genome assembly GCF_055586905.1 of Streptosporangium sp. NPDC048886. Lineage (NCBI taxonomy): Bacteria > Bacillati > Actinomycetota > Actinomycetes > Streptosporangiales > Streptosporangiaceae > Streptosporangium > Streptosporangium sp. NPDC048886. The sequence continues at coordinate 148,876 of NZ_JBVJHH010000001.1, read as the reverse complement.
CCGCCGTACCTCGTCGTCGCGCAACCCCTTGGCGCGCGCGGTGGTCACGTAGTCCTGGCCGATCTCGTCGAGCAGCGAGGAGCGCATGACCAGCAGGTACTGCGCGTAGACCACGGCGACCAGGGTGAGGCACGGCAGCACGAGGTGGTGGGCGACGTGCAGGAGGTAGGCGGGCCCGTCGGGCGCGTCGATCCCCTCCATGCCCCGGGTGGGGAACATCCCCGGGATCGGCCCCACCCCGGCGGCCAGGACCATCAGCAGCAGCAGTCCCAGCCAGAACGTCGGCACCGACCACAGGACGAGCGACAGGCCGGTGGACAGGCGGTCGAACCGGCTGCCGTGCTTCCACGCCGCCCGGGTGCCCTGCCACAGACCCAGGCTGACCGCGATGACCAGTCCGGTGCCCACCAGCACCAGCGTCGGGCCGACCCGCTCGCCGATGAGGTCGGCGACCGGGCGCTTGTACTCGTAGGAGGTGCCGAGGTCCAGCCGGAGGGTCCGCAGCACGAAGTCGAGGAACTGCCGCATCAGGGGCCTGTCGAGCCCCATCTGGTGGCGGAGCAGGTCGAGCTGTTCGGGGCTGAGCGGTACGTCGCGCGTGTAGGCGATCGCGGGGTCGCCGGGGATCAGCCGGAAGACGAAGAACGTCGCGACGATGACCATGGCGACGCTGAGCACGGCCCCGCCGGCCTTCGCCAGCGCGTAGCGCAGCACCGTCCGGCGGGCGCCGCGCTCCTGGCCGGAGCCCGCCGCCGGGCCGGCGGCGGGTTCGGTGTCGAGAGGCGCTGTCATCGAGGGGTCACTCGCGTTCGTCCGCCGCGGAGCGGCGCCGCCTGGCGAGCAGGAAACCGCCCGCGCCCAGGACGACCACGGCGGCGACGATGCCCGCGACGAGGCCGGTGCCGAGGCCGCCGCCGGACGGGCCCGCCGCCGGCGCGGCCACCGCGTCCAGCGAGTAGAAGGGCCAGGAGCTGCTGCCGCCGTACAGCAGGCCCTTGTCCTCGGGGATCGGGGTGATGCTGGTGATCTTGTCCTTGCGGTAGCCCTCGAGGTTGTTGGGATAGTAGATGGCGATGACCGGGGCGTCGGTGTAGAGGCGCTTCTGCATCCGCTTGATGATCTCGATGCGCTTGGCGCGGTCGAGCTCGGTCAGCTGCTCCTGGTAGAGCTTCTCGTACTCCGGGTCGCAGTAGAACGACTCGGTGCCGCCGCCCTCGCCGCCGGCCGTGGGCCGGCGGCTGCACAGGTGGGTGGCCAGGACCTCCTCGGGGTCGGGGTTGACCGACCAGCCGCTGATCGCGATGTCGAACAGGCCGGTGAAGCCGGTCTCCTCGGTGAACTTGCTGGAGTCGAGCTTCTTCGTCGTGAGCGCGATGCCGATGTCCTTCAACCAGCCGGTCAGGAACTGCGCGAGCTTGTCCTCGACCGGGACCTCGGTGTGGATGCTGAAGCGCATCTCCAGCTTGCGCTCGCCGTCGGGCATCGTCCGGATCCCGTCGGGACCCTTCTTGTAGCCGGCGTCATCGAGGATCTTGTTGGCCTTCGCCACGTCGTGGGTGACGAGGTCGTCGCCCTCGGCCTTCCAGAAGAAGTCCTTGTACATCGGCGGGATGACGGACCCGTCGGCCGGCACGGCCAGGCCGTTCTGCACCTGGTCGACCAGGGCCTGCTTGTCGATCGCGTGGTGGATGGCCTGCCGGACCTTCGGGTCCTTCAGGGCCGGGTGCCCGTCGCCGACCGGCTTGTCGTCGATCGTCTTCGCGCCGTGGTTGATCTGCAGGTAGGCGGCCCGGCGGCCGAGGGTGTTCCACTGGACGATGTCCGGAGCGCCCGCCAGCGCCTGGAACTGGGGAGCGTCCAGCCGGCCGATCAGGTCGATGTCGCCCTTCTTCAGGCCCGCGATGGCGGCCTCGGGGTTCTCGTAGAAGACGACGTGCAGCTCGTCGATCCTGGGGGCGCCCCGCCAGTAGTCGGGGTTGGCCCTGAGCTTGATGTAGGCGCCCTTCTTGTACTCGACCGGGAGGTACGGGCCGCTGCCGGCGGCCGGGAACCGGTCGTTCTCGAACTTGCCCAGGTCGCCGACCTTCTCCCAGACGTGCTTGGGCACGATCGGGATGGGGTTCTCCAGCATCGAGGCCTGCGGCTTCTTGGTCTTGATGACCAGGGTCCGGTCATCGGTCGCCGTGACGCTCTCGAAGTTCTCCACCGCCGGGCCGTTGGCCTGCTTGGCCGCGTCGACGGTCATGACCGTGTTGAAGGTCCACGCGGCGTCCTGCGCGGTGACCGGCCGGCCGTCCGACCACTTGGCGTTGGCGCGGATCTTGAAGGTCCAGGTCAGCTTGTCGTCGGCCGTCTCCCACGACTCGGCCAGGTCGGGGCTCGGCTGCAGGGTCTTGGGGTCGGGGACGGTGAGGAAACCGTACATCCACCGGTGGATGGAGGAGGAGACCACCCGGACCGCCAGGAACGGGTTCAGCGAGTCGACGGCCTGCAGGGCACCCAGTCGCACGATCTTCTTGCCCGTCGCGGGCGCCTGTCTGGCCAGTGCCTGCGTCGCCGGGAGTATCGCCAGCAGCAGGGTCAGGCCGAGCGCGGCCAGCCGCGCACCCATTCTCGTCATGGTGGTGTCCCATCTCCGAGCCGGTGGTCCGTTGTAGACGAAGGCACACCATAAAGACGCCGCACGTCAACGAATGGTGGAAGATTGTTTCATTCTTGTTTCTTTCCATGACGTTAATTTTCAACCAACCGTTCGGTATGGACGGGCGTCCGGCGGTGCGGCATGCTGCCGACCATGGATCTGTTCTCGGTGGAAGGCAAGACCGTCGTCGTCACCGGCGGCTCGCGCGGGATCGGCAGGATGATCGCGGCCGGTTTCGTGGCGGCCGGGGCGACCGTCTACATCTCCTCGCGCCGCGCCGCCGAGGTCGAGAAGACGGCCGCCGAGCTGGGATGCGTCGCCGTGCCGGCCGACCTGTCCACCGAGGAGGGCGCCCGCACGCTCGTGGCGGCGGTCACCGCGCGGGAGTCACGGCTGGACGTGCTGGTCAACAACGCCGGAGCGACCTGGGGCGCCCCCCTTGAGGAGTATCCGGAGCACGCCTTCGACAAGCTCTGGGGGATCAACGTCAAGGGCGTCTTCCACCTGACCCAGCGCTTCCTGCCGCTGCTGCGCGCCGCCGCGGGCCCGGAGGACCCGGCCAGGGTGATCAACATCGGGTCGATCGACGGGATCCGGGTGCCCACGATGGAGAACTACGCCTACTCGGCGGCCAAGGCGGCCGTGCACATGCTCACCCGGCACCTGTCCCAGCGGCTGGCCGGCGAGTCGATCACGGTCAACGCCATCGCGCCGGGCCCGTTCGAGTCGAAGATGATGGCCTTCGCGCTCGACGACCCGGCGACCCGATCGGCGATCGAGTCCCACGTGCCGCTGGGCCGCATCGGCAGCCCGGAGGACATGGCCGGCACCGCGATCTTCCTGGCGTCGCGGGCGGGCGCCTATCTCACCGGGGTGGTCATCCCGGTGGACGGCGGCATCTCCGCCCGCGGCTAGTCCCCTCCCGCCCCTCGCTGCGCTCCCGCCACTCGCCGCGCTCCCGCCACCCGCTGCGCTCCCGCCACCCGCTGCGCTCCCGCGGCTCGCGGTAGCGTGGGAGTCGGCCTCTCCGGGCGGCGACATCGCCCTCGGTCCCGGTCCATCGTGCGCGGAGTCGGAGGTGATCACGGTGCATCCGGTCCCATGACAGCCCCATCCCGGGGTGTCACGGAGCCGAAAGGTGACCGTATGAGCAAGACCGACAAGACCCGGCCCTGGTGGGTGCGGATGGCCGACGCACCGATGGTGACCTGCCTGCCCGTGCATGACCACCGGTTCGGGCCGTGCACGCTGCCGGAGGAGATCACCGCCGACAGCGCGTCCCTGAGCCACCGCACGGACGGCTGTCACTGGGGCGCCACCGTCCACGCCTACTACCTGTTCCACTGCGGCCGCAGCGACGGGGGCCGGGAGTGGTACCGCCTCCGGCGCGAAGAGCGCCGCCGCAGCCGTCACCGGGCACGCCACGCGCTGCGCGCCTATCGCGGCGAAGACTGAGAGGGAACGGAGGGCCGGACATCAGCGGGCACCGCCCCCTTCCCCGTCCGGCCGGCACGGAACCGGAGCACAGGACGGGCCAGATCCCCATCTGACCGGATCGCCCCCTCCTCTCCGCCGTTGCTTGACCTTGCGACGTCTCGTGGGGTCCGCGATCCTCGCGGCCCCCACGGGAGTTCCGCTGCCACGTCCGACGTGCGCCGCCCGGCAGCCGGACGCCCCGGCCGGCCGAAAAGCGGAGGCTCGACGCTGGACGCCCCGGCCGGCCGAAAAGCGGAGGGTCAACGCCAGCACACCGCGCCACAAAACGCCTATTGCCCCCTAAATGGGACAATGGGCAGCATGGGTAGCAAACATTAAATTACGTCCCTTAATAGGGATATCAACTACAACAAATCCCCCTTGTTCGTAATTAATGTGATGTGACATATTACGCGTGACACTCCCCCTTCCGAAAGGAACTCCCCCCACGTGCGTAAGCTCATCACCATGCTCGCGGCCGGGCTGGTCGGGACGGCCCTGGGCGCCTCCGCGCTGCCCGGCCTCGCCGCCGCGGACCCGGACCCCAAGCCTCCCGCCGCCAAGCCCGGGGACGGCCGGCATTCGGACGCGGTCAGCCCGTTCGCGGTCGAAGAGCAGTCCCTCCGGACCAAGGCCATGGAGCAGGCACTGACCGCTCCCCAGGCGGGCAAGCGCTCCTCGGGCAAGGTCAAGGTCGGCGACCGGTACGTCGAGCTCGCCCTCGAACGCAAGGACAAGATCTTCACCGTGCTCGCCGAGTTCGGCAACAAGATCGACAACGCGACCCTGCACGGAGGGAAGATCCGCTACGGCGGCGTACCCGGCCCGCTGCACAACCAGATCCCCAGACCCCAGCGGAGCTACGACAACCACACGCTCTGGCAGCGGGACTTCAGCCGGGCCTACTACCAGGACATCTACTTCAACGGCGCCCAGGGCGCCAACTCACTGCGCAACTTCTACCGGCTCCAGTCCGCCGGCCGGTACGACTTCGACGGCTACGTCTCCGACTGGGTGAAGGTCCCCTACAACGAGTCCCGCTACGGCACCCCGCGCTGCGAAAGCGGCCTGGACTGCGACACCCCCCTGTTCGACTTCGTCAAGGACTCCGCCAACGCCTGGTACGACGCCGAGCGCGCCAAGGGCCGCAGCGTCGAGGACATCACGGCCGAGCTCAAGTCCTACGACGTCTGGGACCGCTACGATCACGACTTCGACGGCGACTTCGACGAGCCCGACGGCTACATCGACCGTTTCCAGGTGATCCACGCCGGCGTCGACGAGACGTGGGGCGGCGGCGCGCAGGGCGCGGACGCGCTGTGGGCGGTCAACCACGACGCCTACTGGAACCTGCGCGGGAGCTCCGGCCCGGCGGGCAACCTGCGGGGCGGCACCCAGATCGGCGACACCGGCGTCTGGGTCGGCAAGTTCCTGACCGCCGGCGAGAACAGCGGCGTCGGCCTGATCGCCCATGAGTACGGCCATGACCTGGGCTTACCCGACCTGTACGACGGCGGCGGGAGCAACAGCGTCCAGTTCTGGTCGCTCATGTCCAGCGCCTCGTACCTGAGCAGGAAGGACGGACCGAGCGGCGAGTATCCGGGCGACCTGGACGCCTGGAGCAAACTGCGGCTCGGCTGGCTGTCCCACGACAGGGCCAAGGCCGCCACGGCGTCCACTCACACCCTCGGCGTGAGCTCCTACAACACCGCCGACCCACAGGCCGTCATCGTGGATCTGCCGCCGCACACGGTCACCACCGAACTGGTCGAGCCGGCCCAGGGCTCCCATCAGTGGTGGAGCGGCAGGGGCGACTACCTCAACGAGACGCTCAGCCGCGAGATCGACCTGACCGGCGCGGCCCCGGCCGTCCTGAACGCCAAGGTCTGGTACCAGATCGAGCAGGACTTCGACTTCCTCTACGCCGAGGTCTCCGAGGACGGCAAGGTCTGGACGCCGATCGGCGGCACCGTCGGCGGGCAGCCGATCCCGAGCGTCAACGGCGTGCCCGGCATCACCGGACGCAGCGGCTGGACCGACCTGAGCCTCCCGCTGGACGCCTACACGGGTAAGAAGATCCAGTTCCGGTTCCGCTACTTCACCGACACCAACACCGTCGAGAACGGCTTCGTCGTCGACGCCGTCACCGGCGCCGTCACCGACGACGCGGAGAACGGCGACAACGGCTGGACCGCGGCGGGCTTCAGCCGCGTCGGCAAGACCGGGACCAAGCAGCACCCCCGTGCCTACATCGCCGAGAACCGGCGCTACACCGGCTACGGCGCCTACCTCAAGACCGGCCCCTACAGCGCCGGTTTCTCCAACGACCCCACCCGGCGCGACATCTACGAGCACTACCCCTACCGGGAGGGCGTCCTCGTCTGGCTCTGGGACACCTACTACACCGACAACGCCACCCGTAACCACCCCGGCGAGGGCATGATCCTGCCGATCGACGCCCACCCGGTCCCGCTGCTCTGGAAAGACCACAGCATGGTCAACGACCGGCTCCAGGTCTTCGACGCCCCCTTCGGCCTGTCCTCCACCGGCCGTCTCACGCTGCACAAGGACAGCGCCAGGACGACCTTCCCCTCGCTCCCCGCCGTCCCGGCCTTCAACGACCGCACCGGCGTCTACTGGTACAGCACCAGCCCCCTGCTGGGCGTCCGGCCTCCCGACACCAACACCGAGATCAAGGTGGTCCGGGAAGCCGCCAAGGGCCTTCGCACCACCATCACGGTGGGCCCCGCCTCCTGAGCAGGTGCGGGCTCGCGTCCCACCGGGCCCGGAGAGCCACCCACCCGCCCGCGGCCGCTCGACATCGCCACCGGTGTGAGCGGCCTCCGGCCGGACCCGCGGCCGGGTGAGCACGCGGGAGACGCGGGGGCGCGCGACCGTGGTCGCGCGCCCCCGCTCATTCAGTCGCCCCGGGCCGGATCAGTAGACGACCGGCACATCGACGGAGACGGAGGTCGGGCCGGGCAGGGGCGTGCCGCCGCCACCGGGGCCCACGGGACCGGGGGTGATCTCCACCTTGGCGCGGACCGTGGTCCCGGAGGCCACGGTCGTGGTGACGCCCTCGACGGTGAAGAAGTTGTTCCAGATGCTCAGCGCCTGGCTCCCCGACCCGAGCGGGGCACCGCCGACGATCGCGCCGGAGACCAGCGCACCGACGTTGCGGGGATTGACCGGGGGCTCGGAGATGCCGAGGGCACCGATGATCCCGTAGACCCGTACCTGACCGCCTGTGACGTCCACGCACGCCTTGACGTTCAGCCCCTGGATCGGACCGCCGGTGCTGCACGTGGTCGTCGTCGTGAGGGTCGCGGCCGAGGCGGGAGTGCTCATCGCGAGCCCGCCGGCGATGGCGGCCCCGGCCATCACGAGCGCGAGACCGCGGTTGACGATCTGGTTCATCGAATTCCTCCGTTGGGGTCAGGCGCCCGACTCCGTTGCCGGGCGCCTGTGATTTATAGAATGCCACATGTCACATTGCACAGAGGTGTTCTCTAAGAGAATTGCCGGAAAATTGCTCGGAGCGCCTTGGAACGCTGCAATCCTGCGGCGCCGTGCAATGAAACGCCGAGCCGGAGCGGCGCCCTGTCGGACGCCATTTGCCCTACGGCCGGCGACGCCGGGACCGCCCTTAATTAAGGGCGTTACATAATCTAATTAAGGGCGTTGCACAATCTCGGAATCGGCTCCCTGCCGCATCCACGTCGACGACGGGTGCGGGCAGCGTGTCAGGGAAGCCCTCTCACCCGAGCCGGCCCGCGCCCTCGACCAGCTCGGCGATGTTCGCGGCCGCCGCGAAGCTCAGCCGGAGGTAGGCGTCTGGGGGCTCGGCGGGGAAGTATCGGTTGCCGGGGTCGACGAAGACGCCGCGGGCCTGGGCGGCGTCGGCCACAGCGACGGCCTGCCGGCCGGACGGTAGCCGGACCCACAGGTGGAGCCCGCCCTCCGGCACTCGGGTGACCGTCCAATCAGGGACCTGGCGGGCCAGGGCGCCGGCGAGGGCGGCGCACCGTTCGCGCAGCGCGCCGGCCAGGGCCTGGAGGTGGCGATCCCACGCGGGCGTGCTGAGCAACTCGACCGCCGCCTCCTGCAGCGGCCGGGCGACGAAGAAGTCGTCGACGTAGCGCATGCCGAGCAGCCGCCGCGTCACCGGGCCGCGGGCGATGACGGCGCCGATGCGCAGGCTGGGAGAGGCGGGCTTGGTCAGGGAGGTCAGGTGGACGACGGTCCCGTCGGGGTCGTCGGCGACCAGCGGGGCGAGCGGGGGGCGTCCGTGGCCGAGGTGCCGGGCGAAGTCGTCCTCGATGAGGAAGGCGCCCGCGGCCCGTGCGACCTCGACGATCCGGCGGCGCCTGTCGGGGGCCAGCACCGTCCCCGTGGGGTTGTGGAAGGTGGGCTGGCAGTACAGAAGGGAGGCTCCGGTCATGTCGAAGGCGCTCGCCAGCAGGTCGGGACGGATGCCGTCGTCGTCCATGGGGACGGGGATCGGGCGCAGCCCCGCGGCCCGGGCGGCGGCCAGGGCCCCCGGGTAGGTGGGCGACTCCATCAGCACCGGGCCGCCCGGTGCCGCGACGGCGCGGAACAGCATGGACAGCGCGCCCTGGCCGCCACCGGTGATCAGCACGTCCTGCGCGGTCACGGCGCCGCCCGCCGCTCGGGCGAAGACGGCGCGCAGTGGTTCCAGGCCCGCCGTCGGCGCGCGGTGCCAGGCGTCCGGGCGGCGGGCCGCGCGAGCGAGGGCGGCCGCCAGCGCCCGCGTCGGCTGCAGCGTCTCGTGAAGGTAGCCGCCGGACATCGCGATCCCCCCCTCCAGCGGGGGATGGGCCGCCTCGACGGCGTTGCCCGGGTCGTACTCCCGGCCGGCCAGCGTGATCTCCTGCCACGACGTGTCACCCGGCGTCGCGGTCGGACGGGCCGGGCGAGGGGCGACGAACGTGCCGATCCCCGGGCGGGTGACCACGGTGCCCTCGGCGATCAGCACCGCGATCGCACGGGACACCGTGCCGGGCCCGACCCGGAAGCGCTCGATCAGCTCTCGGCTGCTCGGCAACCGATCGCCGGGCGCCATCCGGGCCAGCAGGGGCCGGAGGTTCGCGACCAACTCCGCAGAAGTGCTACTGTCCGCCACGAAAATCGATAGTAGCACTACCAGCATCACTTCAGAATCACCCCTGGCGGAGAGCCGGCGCCGCAGGCGACACCCGCGGCCCTCTCACCGGGGCCGCCGGTCGCCCGGCGCACGATCTCGCGCCGACGTCTCCTCAGCCCCGGCACCAGGCTCGGGTGGCCCGGCGGCCGGCTCTGGACCGGGCATTGACGGAGATTAATTACATGTTATTGATGGGATAAGTCAGAAAATTTCCATACAGCTGCACCATCGGACCGGGGGACCGTCGGAGCCCACCCCAGGAGGATGCGCATGGCGCGCAGCCAGCCCACTGACCCGCCCGTCGACTTACTCGCAGCAGTCCAAGGAGAAGTCTCCTGGTTCTGCTGCGGCACGGCCTGGGGGCCGTGCAGCAGCACCGGCAAGGGAGCCTGCGGCACCTGCAACTCCGGGAACCTGCAACACGCCTGGCCCAACACCTCCGACGCCTGCTGGTCGATCACCCGGCCGGACAGCTGCGGCGTCTCGCTGTCCCGCAGGACCTGTGGTTTCAACCACCGCATCACGGCGCTGTGCAGCGGCGCCAGCGTCGTCACCTCCATCGCCGACTGCGGACCGCAGACGGACCTGTTCTGCGGCGAGCGCAGCTGCTGCGGCGCGACCTGCGCGAGCAACCGGCTGATCGACCTGACCCCGGCCGCCTACAGCCGGATCGCCGGCCTCTCGACCGGCCTGCGGCCGTGCGAGATCTCGGTCCCCTAGGAGGCGGCCCGATGACCAGCAGAAGGCAACTGCTCAAGTCCGCCCTGCTCGGCGGCGGAGCCGGCGTCGTCGCCGCGACCGCGCTGGGATCACTCGGCCCGGAGGCGGCCTTCGGCGCCGTGGCACCCGAGATCGAGCCCGGCACCCCCGACCCCGGCTTCGCCGAGGGGCGGATCCGTTCCATCAAGGACGACACGCTCTTCGTCCTGGGATCGAACATGGTCTTCCACCGCATCAGGGTCGTCGACGGCACGAGCCTGTGGAAGCTCGGCCCCGTCGCCTTCGACCAGGCCAGACCCGGTGACGGGCTCTACGCCCGGGGCGTCCGGATGCCGGACGGGGTGCTCGCCGCCGAGGCGGTGTGGCTCAACATCGTCAACATCAAGGGCCACATCAGGAACATCACCAGCGAGAAGATCCACCTGGACCACAAGGGGCAGGAGATCCTCTGCCACCGCGTGCCGGGCAGATCGGTCGCCGTCTATTCCGACTCGCCGCCCTCCGCCGACCTGTCGCTGCTGCGGGTGAGCCAGCACGTGCAGGTCCTGGGCGCCTGGCGGCCCGACACCAACGAAGTCGACATCGCCACCGTCTTCTCCCCTCACTAGGAGTGACAGATGCATGGGATCGCCGCGCTGCAGCCGTACGTGATCGGCTCCTTCCTGCTCTGGGCCGCCCTGGCGAAACTGCTCAGCCGGAAGATGCGGGCGCAGGCCGGGCAGAGCGCGCTGGCCCGGCTGGTCGGCCCGGCGCGCGCGGTCCCCACGCTCCGGCTCGTCGGGGTGCTGGAGCTCGCGGTGGCGGCCGCGCTGCTGCTGCCGCCGGCCCTGCCCGCGGAGGGCGCGGCCGGCGCCGCGCTCTCCGCGGGATTCCTCGCCTATCTCGCCTACGCGCGCCTGGCCGCGCCCGCCGCGTCCTGCGGCTGCCTGGGCACGCACTCCCGCCCGGTGGACCGGCGTGCCTTCGCCCGGGCGGGGCTCCTGCTCGTCATGGGCATCGCGGCGCTCTGGGCGCGGCCGTACCCGCTGGACCCGCCGCTCGCGGTCCTGGGCCTGGTGGAGATCGCCGTCCTGCTGGGGCTCTCGGCGGAGCTGGACCGCCACTGGCTGATGCCCCTGCGCCGGCTGCTCGTACGGCTGCGCAGACCGCTCGCCCCGCCCGCACCGCGGGAGATCCCGCTGGAGGTCACCCTGCGCCTGCTCTACCTCAGCCCCGCCTACTGCTCGGCGTCGGCGCGGCTCACCTCCGACGTCCAGGACGTGTGGGACGAGGACGGCCTGCGGTTCGTGGTCTACGCCGCTCGCGGGCGGACGGCGGTCTTCGCCGTCCCGCTCTCCGGCGGCGACCCGTCGGCCGTCCGCGCCGCCCTCGTCGAGGAGCCCGCGCCCGCCTGACCGTCCGGCGGCCTGCCCGGCCGCCGGCGCGCGGGTCAGAGCGCCACGGTCAGAGCGCCGCGCTCAGCGCGCGGGCCAGGTTGGCCGCGGCCTCGGGCGCGTAGTGCAGGAACAGGTAGGGCTCGGTGAGCTCCAGCTCGATGAGGACCGGGCTGCCGTCGGGCAGACGGACCAGGTCCACCCGGGCGTAGAGCACCTCGGGGAACTCGGCCAGCACCTGCTCGGCCAGGGCGAGCTGGTCGGACCCGGGAGTGCGGAGCTCGCCGTGGCCGTTCGCCCGCTCCGGCGCGGTGGCGTTGCCGGCCAGCATCGGGTTGCGCCGGATGGCGTGGCTGAACCGGCCGCCGAAGTAGAGCAGCGAGGTCTCCCCCTCGGTCTCGACCATGTCCAGATAGGGCTGGATCATCGCGGTCCGCCCCTCGGCGGCCAGCCGGGCGGCGTGGGCCCCGGCCTCCCCGCGGTCGCCGGTCCTGATCGTGTCGCGGGCCCCGGCCGACACCGTGGGCTTGACCACGTACTCGGCGAGGACCGGGAAGTCGGGCTCCTGGCCCGGCTCGACCCAGTAGGTGGGGATGGCCGGCGCCTTCAGGTCCCGCAGGTAGGTCTTGTCGGTGTTGCGCTCAAGCACGGCGGCCGGGTTGAGCAGCCGGGTGACGGACTCGACGCGGCGGGCCCAGTCGAGGAACTCCGCCCGCCGGGCCACGTAGTCCCAGGCGGAGCGGACCACGACGGCGTCGAAGGCGGCCCAGTCGGCCTCGGGGTCGTCCCAGCGCACGATCCGCCCGGCGATCCCGGCCTCGGCCCAGGCGGCGAGAGCGAGCTCCTTCTCGTTGTCGAGCCCGTCCGGGTCCGCGAAAGTCACATAGGCCGCAGAAACGCTCATGGAAAGCCCCTTATGTCAGCACCAACCAAACAGAAAGGACCTTACACAGAGCCACTCGCCGGCCGCGGCCCGGCCCGGGGCGTCCGCGGCTACGCCCCGTAGACGGGCTCCGGCTCGGCCGCCTCGGCCAGCAGCCCGGCGACCGCGTCGCCGATCTCGGCGGGCTCCCAGCGGGCGCCCCGGTCGGCGCGGGGGCCGTGCCGCCAGCCGTCGGCGAGGGAGAGGACGCCGCCCTCGACCTCGAACACCCGCCCCGTGACGTGGGCGGACCCGGCCGAACCGAGCCATGCCACCAGCGGCGCCACGTTGGCCGGGTCCATCGCGTCGAAGCCGCCCGCGGGCCTGGCCATCGTCGTGGCGAAGACCTCCTCGGTCATCCGGGTCCGCGCGGCCGGGGCGATCGCGTTCACCGTGACGCCGTAGCGGCCGAGCTCGGCGGCGGCCACCTGGGTGAGCGCCACGATGCCCGCCTTGGCCGCGGCGTAGTTGCCCTGCCCGACGCTGCCGAGCAGCCCGGCGCCGGAGGAGGTGTTGATCACGCGGGCGTCCACCGGCTCCCCCGCCTTCGACCGCTCCCGCCAATGCGCCCCGGCGTGCCGCAGCGGCAGGAAGTGGCCCTTGAGGTGGACCCGGATCACCTCGTCCCACTCTTGCTCGGTCATCGAGACCAGCATCCGGTCGCGGACGAACCCGGCGTTGTTCACCAGCACGTCCAGCCGGCCGTAGGCGCTCAGCGCCGTCTTGACCAGCCGCGCCGCGCCGTCCCAGTCGGCGACGTCGTCGCTGTTGGCCATCGCCTGGCCCCCCATCTCGCGGATCTCGGCGGCCACCTCCAGCGCGGGCACCCCGGAGCGGCCGTCTCCCCGGGGCCCCGCGCCGAGGTCGTTGACCACGACCTTCGCCCCCTGCCTGGCGAACTCAAGGGCGTGTTCCCGCCCGATGCCGCGCCCGGCCCCGGTCACGATCACCACACGCCCGTCACAGATGCCGCTCATGCAAGGTCCTTCCATGCAAGGTCCTCCGTCGTGATCATGCAGAGTTTCCCGGGGGTTCACCCGCCGTGTCCAGAAGCGATCCGCCGCCAGGCGGGGATCTCCCCGCCGCCGTGCAGGAGGAGCTCGGCCCCGGTCACGTAGCCGGGGGCGGCCAGCCACAGGCACGCCCCGGCCACGTCCTCGGGCAGGGCCATCCGGCCCGCGGGGACGGCGTCGCCCATCCGCCGGACCCCCTCGGGGCCGCCGTAGTGACCGGCCGCGCTCTCGGTCTCGGCGAGGCCGACGACCACCGTGTTGACGCGGACCCGCGGCGCCCACTCGGCGGCCAGGCAGGCGGCCAGGTGGTGCAGACCCGCCTTGGCCGCGCCGTAGGCGGAGGTGCCGGGCGAGGGACGCGCGCCGCTCGAACTGCCGATCATGATGATCGAGCCGCCCACCGCGGCCAGGAGCGGGTGGGCGCGCTGGGCGACCAGCAGCGGAGCGATCAGGTTGAGCTCGACGATCCGGGCGTGCAGCCGCGGCGAGGTCCCGGCCAGCGGCGCGTACGGCGAGCCGCCCGCGTTGCTGACCACCGTGTCGAGCCGCCCGTGCCGCTCCTCGATCTCCCCGACCAGCCGGTCCACCTCGGCCGGGTCCCGCACGTCGGCCGCGACGAACCCGATGCCCGCCGGCAGCGCCCGCGGCTCCTGGCGCGCGCACACCACCACCCGGGCCCCGGCGGCCAGGAAGGCGGCGGCGATCCCGGCGCCGAGTCCCTTGGTCCCGCCGGTGACCAGCACGACCGATCCGGCGTAGTCGTAGGAGACCCGCATGACACCCTCACCGTCTTCCTTCCGCCCGGCCTGTCGCGTGCTACCGTACCAAGCAAGCGTTAGGTGAATACAGTGAGGCGCGATGGGAATCACTCTGCACAGTGGCGGACCGGTCGCCGAGGTGGTCATGGACGTGCCCCCGGTCAACGCGTTGACCGTCTCGGGCTGGTTCGAGCTGGCGCGGGCCCTGCGGAAGGCCGGACGCGACCCCGTCACCCGCGTGGTGGTGCTGCGCGCCGAGGGCCGGGGCTTCAACGCCGGGGTGGACGTCAAGGAGATGCAGGCCACCCCCGGGCACGCCGCCCTGGTCGGGGCCAACCGGGGATGCGCGGCGGCCTTCGCGGCGGTCTACGAGTGCGAGGTCCCGGTGATCGCCGCCGTGCACGGGTTCTGCCTGGGCGGCGGCGTCGGCCTGGCGGGCAACGCCGACATCGTCGTGGCCGCCGAGAACGCCTACTTCGGCCTGCCGGAGGTGGACCGCGGCGCGCTGGGCGCGGCCACCCACCTGGCCCGGCTGGTCCCCCAGCACCTGATGCGCGCCATGGTCTACACCTGCCGCACCGTCACCGCCGCCGAACTGCGCGCCTTCGGCTCGGTGCTGGAGGTCGTCCCCCGCGACAAGCTGCGCGAGGCCGCCCTCGACGTCGCCTCCGCGATCGCCGCCAAGGACCCCTACGTCATCCGCCGGGCCAAGGAGTCGCTCAACGGCATCGACCCGGTCGACGTCAGGCGCAGCTACCGGTTCGAGCAGGGCTTCACCTTCGAGCTCAACCTGATGGGCGCCGGCGACAGGCACCGCGACGCGTTCGTCTCCGGCGAGGCCGGGACGGACGGGGCGCCGGGCGAGGAGGTTCGATGAGCGGCAAGGTGATGTCGGTCGAGGAGATCGTCGGCTCGCTGCGCAGCGGCATGACGGTCGGGATCGGCGGCTGGGGCTCGCGGCGCAAGCCGATGGCCCTGGTCCGCGCGCTGTGCCGCTCCTCCCTCGAAGACCTGACGATCGTCTCCTACGGCGGCGCCGACGTCGGCCTGCTCTGCGCCCACGGCAAGGTCCGCAGGGTGATCGCGCCCTTCGTCACGCTCGACTCGATCCCCCTCGAACCGCACTTCCGGGCCGCCCGGCAGAGCGGTGCCGTGGAGTTCACCGAGTACGACGAGGGCATGTTCATGTTCGGCCTGCTCGCGGCGGCGCACCGGCTGCCCTTCCTGCCGACCCGGGCCGGGCTCGGCTCGGACGTGACGCGGGTCAACCCCGGCCTGCGGACCGTCCGCTCCCCCTACCCCGACGGCGAGGAGCTGATCGCGGTCCCCGCGCTGACCATGGACGCCGCGCTCGTCCACCTCAACCGGGCCGACCGCCTCGGCAACGCCCAGTATCTCGGCCCCGAGCCCTACTTCGACGACCTCTACGCCAAGGCCGCCGAGCGCTGCTACGTCTCCTGCGAGCGCCTGGTGGACACCGCCGACCTGCTCAAGGAAGGCCCGCTCCAGTCGCTGCTGATCAGCAGGTCCATGGTGACCGGCGTGGTGGAGACGCCCGGCGGCGCCCACTTCTCCACCTGCGAGCCGGACTACGGCCGCGACGAGACCTTCCAGCGGGCCTACGTGGCCGCCGCCGCCGACCCGCAGGCGTGGAAGGCGTTCCGGGAGCGCTACCTGTCCGGCGACGAGACCTCCTACCAGGAGGCCGTACGGCAGGCACGGGAGGGCGCGTGAGCGCCGGCCCCCTCCGGCGCCGCCGCACCGGACAGCTCAGGACACCGGCCCCCGGGAGGGACACGTGACGATCACCGCCACACGCGCCGAGGTGTGCGTCGTCGCCTGCGCCGAGGCGTTCCGGGGGGACGGGGAGATCCTCGCCGCCGGCGTCGGCGGCGCGTTCACCCTGCTGGCCGCCCGGCTGGCCCGGCTCACCTTCGAGCCCGACCTGATCACCCATGACGGGACGTGCCTGCTGACCGGGGACGTGCCGCCGCTGGGCGAGACGCCCGGGGTGGTCGAGGGCTGGCTGCCCCTCCGGGACCACCTGTGGCTGGTGCTCAACGGCCGGCGGCACGTCATGCTGGGGGCGAGCCAGCTCGACCGGTACGGCAACAGCAACATCTCCTGCATCGGCGACTGGGCCAGGCCCCGCTCCCAGCTCCTCGGCGTGCGCGGCGCCCCGGGCAACACCGTGTGCGGCCCGACCAGTTACTGGATCCCCAAGCACTCGCCCCGGGTGTTCGTGCCGAAGGTGGACATGGTCAGCGGCGTCGGCCACGACCGCGCGGCCGAGGCGGGACCGAGCGCCTACCGCCACCACGACCTGCGCCGGGTGGTCACCGACCTGGCCGTGCTGGACTTCGACACCCCCGACCACTCGATGCGCCTGGCCTCGGTCCACCCGGGCGTCACCGTGGCGGAGGTCGTGGAGCGGACCGGCTTCCCGCTCGCCGTCCCGGACACGGTCCCCCGGACCCGCCTGCCCACCGGCGAGGAGCTCCGCGTCCTCCGCGAGGTCCTCGACCCCGGTTCCCTGCGCGAGCGCGAGGTCCCCGACCCGGGCCCGCCCGGCGCCCCCGCGGCCCCCGGGCCCCCCGGCGCCGCCTCCCCGCGCGAGCGCGGGGCCCCCGCGTGACCTCCGGCCCCGGGCCGGCCGTACCCGCCGGCGGCGCCGCGGACCCGGCCGGGCCCGCGGCGCCCACCCTGACCACCCGGCTCACCGAGCTGGTCGGCTGCCGCCACCCCATCGTGCAGACCGGCATGGGCTACGTGGCCGGCGCCCGGCTGGCCGCCGCCACCTCCGCGGCTGGCGGCCTGGGGATCATCGCGGCGGCCACGATGCCGGTCGAGCAGATGACCGCCGCGATCCGGTCGGTCCGGGAGCGGACCGACGCGCCCTTCGGGGTGAACATCCGCTCCGACGCCGACGACGCGCGCGAGCGGATCGACATCATGATCCGTGAGGGAGTCCGGGTCGCGTCGTTCGCGCTGGCGCCCAGGCGAGAGCTCATCGCCCGGCTGAAGGACGCCGGCGTGGTGACGGTCCCCTCGGTCGGTGCGCGCAGGCACGCCGAGAAGGTCGCCGCCTGGGGGGTGGACGCGGTGATCGTGCAGGGCGGCGAGGGCGGCGGGCACACCGGGGCCGTCCCGACCACGGTGCTGCTCCCCCAGGTCGTGGACGCGGTGGACGTCCCGGTCATCGCGGCGGGCGGCTTCTTCGACGGACGCGGGCTGGTCGCCGCCCTGTCGTACGGCGCGTGCGGGATCGCGATGGGCACCCGCTTCCTGCTGACCTCCGACTCCCCGGTCGGCGAGGAGGTGAAGAAGGTCTACCTCGGCATGTCCGACACCGTGGTCACCACCCGGGTTGACGGCGTCCCGCACCGCGTCCTGCGCACCCCCTTCGTCGACTCCCTCGAACGCTCCCGGCTGCGCCTGCTCCGCGCGATCGCCAACGGGGCCCGGTTCAGGAGGCTGTCGGGCACGTCCTGGGCCGGGATGGTGCGCGAGGGCCGCCGGATGAGACACGGCCGCGACCTGACCTGGGCCCAGGTCCTGCAGGCGGCCAACACCCCGATGCTGCTGCGGGCCGCCATGGTGGACGGGCGCGCGGACCTGGGCGTCATGGCCTCGGGTCAGGTCGTCGGGCTGATCGACGATCTGCCGAGCTGCGCGGAGCTGATCGGCCGGATCATGTCCGAGGCGCACGCCGTACTGGACCGTCTGCCGCGTCCGTGACCAGACCGGGCCGGCCTTTACGAAGTATGTCCGTTTTTCGGGTCTCCTCGGCCGGTATGGTCCCGCCGGCCGACGCGGCCGCGTGGCACGCGCCGCGGCCGTCAGCCCGGGCGACGATCCGGCCCGCCTCGACGCGGACGGCGGCCTCGGTCCCGTCGCTGACGGCGGGCACACCGGCCGCCGCGGCGAGGGCGCCGGAGCCGTCGTGGACCACCCGCAGGGGCGGCCACGCCGAGGGCGGGAAGGCCTGGCGCAGGCAGGCGCAGAGGCCGGCGACGGCCAGCCGGGCCAGCGGCGTCAGCTCCTCGGGGTCGCCGGTGACCAGGACGGCGGTGACCGCGGCTCCGGCCGGCGCGGCCCGCACCGCCTCCTCGACGGCCTCGAGCCGGTGCAGCCCGAGGACCGCCACCACGCCGTCGTCGGCCAGCCGCGCGGGGCCGCCGCGGATGACGTCCGTGGCGGGCGGCGGGGACCACGGCTCGTCGGCGGGCCGCGCCCGCGGGATGTAGGGGAGGTGCGGGGGCCGCCACATGTCGCCCAGGTCGAGGTCCGCGAGCTGCTCGCAGACGCCGATGACGTTGAAGGGCTCGATGAAGCCGGGCGCGGCGGCGGCCAGCTGGCCCGCGCCGTGCAGGGTCGTGAGCACGGACTCGGCCACGCGCACCAGGCGGCCGACGGGCGTCCCGGGCGGGCGCAGCCGCTCCAGGGCCAGCCCGAGCAGGATCGCGTCGAACCTCATCAGCTGTGCGAATGGCAGCCGGGTCCGCCCGTCCACCAGGATCTCGGACATCAGGTCCGAGCCGAGCCGGGCCGGACTGGACTGTTCGTCGGTGGCGAGGGGGAGCCCGGCGACCCAGGCGCGGGCGAACGCGCCGAGCGCCTCGCGGGCGGTGCGGCCCGGCTCCGGGTGCGGTGGCCACGGTGCGCGCTCGGCGAGGTCGGCCAGGACGGCGAAGTAGAGAGCCCGTTTACCGGGGAAGTTGGAGTAGACCGCGCCGCGGGTGAGCCCGGCGCGCCCGGCGATCGCGTCGATCTTGGCATCGCGGAAGCCGCGCTCGGTGAACTCGTCCTGGGCGGCGGCCAGCACCCTGGCGCGGTTGCGCTCCTGCGTCTCAGCCCTGGTGAGCCGGCCCATCGTCCCCCTCGTTCCGGCGTTGTCCGCCCGTTCCGCTTCAAGATATCGTCGCCGTCTATATGATGGGATCATCTGATCAGATCATTCGAAGTATGGAGTGTCCATGACCGGCGTCGGACCGGATGCGGGTGGTGCGCCCGAGATCGATCTGACCGACGTCGGAGTGCCGCCGGCCGGTCTGGCACGGCTCGGTGGACCTGTGAAGCGCCTCCGCCCCGGGCACCCGGCGCCCGGCGGCACCGCCCGTGACCCTCTGACACCCGGTCCCGACCTGGTCCGGCCGGACCCCGGCCCGCACAACCGTTGAGGAGACGTTCTCGAATGGCACGCATCGGTGACGGCAACCTGCTGAGGTGCACGTTCTGCGGCAAGAGCCAGAAACAGGTCCGCAAGCTCATCGCGGGCCCGGCCGGCGTCTACATCTGTGACGAGTGCGTCGGGCTCTGCAACGAGCTCATCGAGGAGGAGCTCGCCGAGTCCGCCGGGGGCGAGCCGTGGGAGCCGCCGAAGCCGCGGGAGATCCACGACTTCCTCGACCAGTACGTCATCGGGCAGGACGCAGCGAAGAAGACACTCGCGGTGGCGGTCTACAACCACTACAAACGCATCCGGCCGGGGGCCCGCGGGAGCGGGCGGCAGGCCGCGAAGGAGGAGCCGGTCGAGCTCGGCAAGTCCAACATCCTGCTGATCGGCCCGACCGGCTGCGGCAAGACCCACCTCGCCCAGACGCTCGCCCGGATGCTCGACGTCCCGTTCGCGATCACCGACGCCACCGCGCTCACCGAGGCCGGCTACGTCGGGGAGGACGTCGAGAACATCCTGCTCAAGCTGGTCCAGGCCGCCGACTACGACATCGCGAAGGCCGAGACCGGCATCATCTACATCGACGAGATCGACAAGGTCGCCCGGAAGGGCGAGAACCCGTCGATCACCCGCGACGTCTCCGGCGAGGGCGTCCAGCAGGCGCTGCTGAAGATCCTGGAGGGCACGATCGCGAGCGTGCCGCCGCAGGGCGGCCGCAAGCACCCGCAGCAGGAGTTCATCCAGATCGACACCGGCAACGTGCTGTTCATCGTCGGGGGTGCGTTCGACGGCCTGGAAAGGATCATCGAGCAGCGGGCCGGCCACCGGGGCGCCGGGTTCGGCGCCCCGGCCCGCACCGAGGACAGGGCGGCCGAGCGGGACGCCCTCGCCCGGGTCATGCCCGCGGACCTGCTGAAGTTCGGCCTGATCCCGGAGCTCGTCGGCCGCCTCCCGGTGG
This sequence comes from Streptosporangium sp. NPDC048886, assembly GCF_055586905.1. Lineage (NCBI taxonomy): Bacteria > Bacillati > Actinomycetota > Actinomycetes > Streptosporangiales > Streptosporangiaceae > Streptosporangium > Streptosporangium sp. NPDC048886. The sequence goes on along the minus strand of NZ_JBVJHH010000001.1, from coordinate 128,675 downwards.
TGTCGACCTTCCGGCCGCTGGACCGGACGGCGCTGACGCGGATCCTCACCGAGCCGCGCAACGCGCTGGTCAAGCAGTATCAGCGGCTCTTCGAGATCGACGGCGTCGAGCTGGAGTTCACCGAGGACGCCGTCGACGCGATCGCCGAGCAGGCGCTGCTGCGCCGCACCGGCGCCCGGGCGGCCCGCGCGATCCTCGAAGAGGTCCTGCTCAACGTGATGTACGAGGTGCCGGGCCGGGACGACGTGGCCCGCGTCGTGATCAGCCGCGAGACCGTGCTCGGCAACGTCAACCCGACCCTGGTCCCCCGCGGGCGGCCGGAGCGCGGATGGGAGCGCCCCGAGAAGTCCGCCTGAGACGTCCCCGGCCTCCGGTGTCACGGGCCCGGCGCCGGAGGTCAGAGCTGGGCGTCCCCGGCGAGGAGCTCGGCGGCGGCCTGGCCGCAGACCCGGGCGGCCCCGTGGGTGGCGATGTGGACGGCGCCGAGGTCGGAGCGGCCGGGCAGGCCCATCTCGACCACCACGGCGTCCGGTCGGGCGGCCAGGAGGTGGTGGAGGGCGTCGGTCTGCCAGGGGTGGCGGTGGGCGTCGCGGACCACGGCGACCAGCGGGCGCTCGGCGGCGGCAGCGAGGGCGGCCTCGATCGCGCCGCCGGTGGCGGCCGAGGCGTTCAGGCGGGTCACCGTGGTGCCGGGCAGGAGCTTGCCGAGCGGCTCCCCGACGCCCCAGGGGGTGTCCTTCTCGATGGCGAGGTTCATCTCCGGGGTGAGCTCGACCACGTGGGGCGGGGCGGACAGCGGGAGGACCGCGGTCGCCGAGCGGCGGGTGACCCGCAGGGCCCGCCGGGCGGCGGCCAGGCCGATCCCCGCGTCGCCGGGGCGGGCGGCCCCGGAGCGCCCCCGCGCGGCGGAGACGCCCCAGAGCGCGAGCTCGCAGACCCGGTGGGCCGCCTCGGCCAGCCGCTCCTCGGGGAGCCGTCCCTCGATCACGGCGTCCACGATGGCGTCGCGGACCGCGGTCGCGGTGTGCTCGTCGGCGTGCTCGCCGCCCACGCAGATCGCGTCGGCGCCCGCGGCGATGGCCCGCGCCGAGGCGCCGCCGATGCCGTAGGGGCCGGAGACGGCCGCCATCTCGATGCCGTCGGTGACGATGACGCCGTCGAAGCCCAGCTCGACCCGGAGCAGGTCGCGCAGCACCCGGCCGCTGAGCGTGGCGGGCAGGGCGGCGTCGAAGGCGGGGACCAGCAGGTGACCGGTCATGACCGTGCGCACACCCTCGGCGATGGCCGCGCGGAAGGGCCGCAGCGCCATCTCGTGGAGCTCTTCGGCGGTGGCCGCGACCAGCGGGACGCCGTGGTGGGAGTCGACGGAGGTGTCGCCGTGCCCGGGGAAGTGCTTGGCGCAGGCGGCGACGCCGGAGGACTGCAGGCCCCGGACCCAGGCGGCGGTGTGCCGGGAGACCAGGTCGGGGTCGGCGCCGAAGGAACGCAGGCCGATGACCGGGTTGTCCGGATTGGAGTTGACGTCCGCCGAAGGGGCGAAGTCGAGGTTGACACCCGCCGCGGCGAGGTCGCGGCCGAGATCCCTGGCGAGTTCCTCGGTGAGCTCGGTGTCGTCGACGACGCCGAGGGCGAAGTTCCCCGGCCGGGTGCTGCCGGCCACGGCCTCCAGGCGCGTGACCTCCCCCGACTCCTCGTCGACGCCGACGATGACCTGCGGGTTCTCCGCGCGGAGCGCGGCCGTCAGCTCGGCGACCTGGGACAGGGTCGCGATGTTCCTGGAGAAGAGCACCACTCCGGCCAGGCCGTCGGCCAGACGCCTGCGCAGCCAGTCAGGCGGCGTCTTCCCCTCGAACCCCGGAAGAACTACCGTGTCCGCCAGACGGAGCAGCTCTGGGCCGCGTTTCATGCACCCTCCTCGCCTGACGGCCGACCGGCATCCCCTGCCGAAGACACGTAGACAACGCATTGTGTGGCACCTCAAGAGAGAGCGCTCTCAGAGGCTTGGGCGTAAATCTAATAGGAAACTTTCCTAATTGCTAGTGGGCTGACCATGGGCATTTGACTCAGGGTTTACTCACCAAAGTGATCCATGGGGCTGGAGAGAGCCCGCCGGGACGAGACCTCGTCCGGGCCGGGGCACCGGCCGCGCGCGGGAACCGGCCGTCACCTCCCCGGCGGACGACGCCCGGCACCGGACGGACGGGAGGGCGCGGCCGTGGCCCGTCCCGCCCGGAACGGTCCATGCCAGGTCACCGCCGCATGCCGGGCGCCCGTCCGTGCCGGGCGCGCTCTCAGAGCCGTTCGATGATCGTCACGTTGGCCTGGCCGCCGCCCTCGCACATCGTCTGCAGGCCGTACCTGCCGCCGGTCCGCTCCAGCTCGTGCAGGAGAGAGGTCATCAGCCGGGCGCCGGTCGCGCCGAGCGGGTGGCCGAGCGCGATGGCGCCGCCGTTGGGGTTGACCCTGGCGGGGTCGGCACCGGTCTCCTTCAGCCAGGCCAGCACGACGGAGGCGAACGCCTCGTTGATCTCGACGGCGTCGATGTCGCCGATCGACATGCCCGTCCTGCGCAGCGCGTGCGCGGTGGCGGGGATCGGCGCGGAGAGCATCATGATCGGATCGTCGCCGCGGACGGACAGATGGTGGACGCGGGCGCGCGGGATCAGGCCGTGGGTCCGGACCGCTTCCTCGGAGGCGACGAGCAGGGCGGCGGCGCCGTCGGAGATCTGGGAGGAGACCGCGGCGGTGAGGCGCCCGCCCTCGACCAGGGGCTTGAGCGCGGCCATCTTCTCCGGCGTGGTGTCGCGGCGGGGGCCCTCGTCGACGGCAACACCCTCGTACGGGGCGATCTCGGCGGCGAACCGGCCCTCGTCGACGGCGCGCAGCGCCCGCCGGTGGGACTCGTAGGCGAACTCCTCCATGTCGAGCCGCGACACGTCCCACCGGGAAGCGATCATCTCGGCGCCGCGGAACTGCGACACCTCCTGCCCGCCGTACCGGGACCACCAGCCCTTGGAGCCGGCGAACGGGCTGTCGGCGCCGAGGGCCTGCCCGGCGGTCATGGCGTAGCCGATCGGGACGCGGCTCATGTTCTGCACGCCGCCGGCCACGACCAGGTCGCAGGTGCCCGACAGCACGGCCTGGGCGGCGAAGTGGAGCGCCTGCTGGGAGGAGCCGCACTGGCGGTCGACCGTGACGCCGGGCACCTCCTGCGGCAGCCCGGCGGCCAGCCAGCAGGTGCGGGCGATGTCCCCGGCCTGCGGGCCGACGGTGTCCACGCAGCCGAACACGACGTCGTCCACGGCCGAGGGGTCCACCCCGGTGCGCCGGACGAGCTCCCCGAGCACGTGGGCGCCCAGATCGGCGGGGTGGGCGCCGGCCAGGCCGCCGTTCCTGCGGCCCACGGGGGTCCGGACCGCGCCGACGATGTACGCCTCAGCCATTGCGTGTCCCTTCGTTGTCCGCGGACAATAAGCGTAGCAAGCGCTTGGTCACATACAAAGACCGGGATGAGCTGGCGCGTTCAGGTGAACAAGCGATTGCGCAAGGGCTCATAATGGAGGGGTGAACACGCGAAAGAACTCCGGCGGCGCGACCACCACCCCAGTCAAGCGCCAGGGCACGACGAAGCGCGCGGCCTCATCCGGCTCCGCCTCCGAACGCCGCGACCACCTCGTCAAGCTCGCCGCCGAGCTTTTCGCCCGCAAGGGCTTCCAGGCGACCACCGTCCGCGAGATCGCGGAGGAGGCGGGCATCCTGTCCGGGAGCCTCTACCACCACTTCGACTCCAAGGAGACGATCGTCGACGAGGTGCTGACCACCTTCCTCGACGACCTCGTCGGCCGCTATCGCGCGGCCCTGGAGCAGGAGGGCGAGCCCCGCGCAATCCTGTCAGAGATGGTGCGCATCGGGTTCAGCACCCTCGAACCGCACCGCGCGGCGATCACCGTCATGCAGAACGACTGGAACTATCTGCGCTCCCTGCCCGGCGACCGTTTCGACTACCTGGTCAAGGCCGAGGACGAGGTCGAGCGCATGTGGGTGGAGCAGATCAAGCGCGGCCAGGCCGTCGGCCAGTTCCGCGCCGACGTGGACCCCAAGCTCACCTACCGCATGATCCGCGACACCATCTGGGTGGCGGTCCGCTGGTTCCGCCCCGGGGGCCGCCTCAACACCACCGGCCTCGCCGAGCACTACATCACGGTCCTGTTCGACGGCCTGGCGACCGGCGAGCGGAGCAGCCACAGCGCGTGACGCGCCCGGCCGGACGGCGGCGGGCGGTGCGGACGGAGAGTGACGGGCGGGCATGACAGCGGGGGCGGAGCCCGCCCGGTGAGCGCGGCGGCCGGCGCGGGACGGGCCGCCCACGGTGCGGACGAGGAGTGGCGAGCGGGCATGGACACCCTGCACGAGGCGGTGCGGCGCGCGTTCACCGAGGTGGCCGACCCGGCCAAGGCGTCGGCGATGCGGGCCTACATGAAGTCGGAGACGCCCTTCCTCGGCGTCCAGGCCGGGCCTCGCCGTACGGCGCTGCGGAGGGTCTTCGCCGAGCACCCGATCGAGAGCGCGCCCGAATGGCGCAGGACGGCCCTGTCGCTGTGGCGGGACGCCGAATACCGCGAGGAGCGCTACGCGGCGATCGAGCTGACCGGACACCGGCCGTACCGGAGGTTCCAGACCCTTTACGCGCTCCCCATGTACGAAGAGATGATCGTCACCGGGGCCTGGTGGGACTACGTCGACGAGCTGGCCGTCCACCGCGTCGGCGGCCTGCTGTCGGCCTTCCCCGACACGATGCGCCCGCTCATGCTGGAGTGGGCCCACGGCGACGACCTGTGGAAGCGCCGCACGGCCATCCTCTGCCAGAACAGGTTCAGGTCCGCCACCGACACCGGCCTGCTCTACGCCTGCATCGCGCCGAGCCTGTCCGACATCGACTTCTTCGCCCGCAAGGCGATCGGCTGGGCCCTGCGCGAATACGCCAAGGTCGACCCCGACGAGGTCGTCCGCTACGTCGACCACATGGGCATCACCGGCCTGAGCCGCCGCGAGGCCCTGAAGAACCTCCCGGCCCGGTGACCCCGCCGGCGCCCGACCGGCGGGCGGGCCGGACCCGCCCGCCGGGGCCGGTCACTTGATCGTGTAGGGGTCGCCGTAGACCTTCCAGGACAGCGGGGTGTCCAGGTCGAGGTTGCCCTTGTTGAGGAAGACCCGCTGCGCGGTGTCGACCCGGCTGGTGTCCTCGTGCGCCTCCTCGGCCCTCATCGCGACCTTGCGGGCGTCGAGGAAGGCGTGCAGGTATTTGACCTCGTCACCGCCCTGCGCGGGCGGCTTGGCCTTCTTGAGGGCGTTCCTGCGGATCGCGCTGAAGCTCTCCGGGTCGCCCCCGTCGCCGTGCATGACGATGGCGTCGTAGTAGACGAACTGCCCGAGGGCGCGCAGGCCGTCCTGCTTGGCCTGCTGGACCGCCGGGTTGAAGTAGACCCGGTCACGCTCGTCGTTCTGCGCCTGCTGGAAGGCCGTGTCCTTGGCCGCGGCGGCCCAGTCCTTGGGGTAGTTCGGGTCGAGGCCCTTGTGGGAGTCGGTGCCGTTGACCTTGCGCAGGGCGGGCAGGTATTTGGCGAGCACGTTCCCGGGCCTGCGCTCGGCGTAGAGCTCGACGAGGTCGAGCATGTCACCGGTGCCGGAGCAGAAGCCGATGATCCCGGCGGTGTAGCCGCGCCCGTCGTCGATGTCCTCGATGTACTTGTACTGCGCCTTCCAGTTGAGGGAGGAGTTCTCCGCGCTGGAGACGAGCTGCATGGCGATGTCCTTCTTGCGCGGGTCGGTGAGGTCGACCCCGGCGGCCGCCGGCTCAGGCGAGGACACCGACAGGCGCGGCGCCGGCCCGGCGGCGTGCGCGGGACCCGCGTGGACGAACAGGACCGGGGCGGCGACCACGACCGGGGCGAGCAGGAGCCGCAGCACCCGGCGGCCGGAGCGCGGATCTGACGAGATGGGCACGTGTCTCTCCAGGGGGACGGTGGAGGAACGACCGGAGGCGAGGAGTCTTCGCCCGCTCGTTAGGAAAGTTTCCTAACGAACTTAACCGCCGAAATGCCCCGCCCGTCAACCCGTATCCCCTTAATCGCAAAATAGGATCTTCTTAAGTGGAGGTTAACGGGCTACTTGAGCGCCCCCGCCGTCAGGCCCTTCTGGATCTGACTCTGGAAGATCGTGTAGACGATCAGCATGGGGAGGATGGCCATGCTGAGCGCGGCGAACAGGGCCGACCAGTCCGCGTCGTAGCCGGCGGCGGTGGAGATGTCGGCGATGCCCTGCGTGAGCACCCACTTCTCCTTGTCGGCGGGCAGCAGCACCAGCGGCAGCTGGTACTGGTTCCACTGGCCGAGCACGTTGAAGATGGTCACGCTGATGATGCCCGGCCTGGCCATCGGGAGCATGATCTGGAAGAACACCCGGGTGTGCGAGGCCCCGTCCACGAAGGCCGCCTCGGCCACCGCCCCGGGCAGCGTCCTGAAGAACGCCGCGAGGAAGAACACGGTGAACGGCAGCGAGTAGGCGATGTAGACCAGGACCAGCCCGCCGTGGGAGTTGAGGCCGATGAACCGGCCGATCACCGGGACCGCGCCCATGTTCTGCACGACGAAGAACAGCGGGGTCAGCGCCAGGTAGACCGGGAAGGCCAGGCCGGAGACGAACAGCAGGTAGATCGCCCGGTTGCCGCGGAAGCGGTAGCGGGCGAGCACGTAGGCGGCCATCGAGCCGAACAGCATCGTGCCGAAGGTGCCGGCCCCCACGACGACGATGCTGTTGATCATGTACTGGCCCACGTGCGCCTGCTCCCAGGCCCGCGCCCAGTTGTCGAGGCGGAGGGACGCCGGCAGCGACCAGGCGTCGCCGAAGATCTCGTCCTCGCTCTTCACCGACGCCAGGAACGTCCACAGGATCGGCACCACGACCAGGACCGTCCACACCAGCAGCGCGACGTGCGTCAGGGCCGACAGGGGGCCCAGGCGCCTCCTGCGCTCCCGCCGGGCGTAGGCCCGGCTCCGGGAGATCATCGTGTCTGCCGTGGGAGTCATCGCGTCTGCCACTAGAACTCGATCCGCTCACGCCGCGACAGGCGCAGGGCCAGCGCCGCGAACCCGATGGTGAAGAAGAACAGCACCACGCCCATCGCGGAGGCGTAGCCGAACCTGAAGTACTGGAAGGCGTTGCGGTAGATCTCCGCCGCCATCACGGTCGTGGAGGAGTCGGGCCCGCCGTGTTCGGCCGTCATCACCCACACGACGGCGAAGACGTCGAGCGCGGCGATGCCGAGGTAGACCCAGCCGACCTGGATGGTGTCCCAGAGCAGGGGCAGCGTGATCCGGAAGAACAGCTGCGCTCCCCCGGCGCCGTCGATCGACGCCGCCTCGAACATGTCACGTGGGATGGAGGAGATGCCCGCCGAGAAGAGCACCACGTAGAAGCCGACCGCCTGCCAGACCAGCACGCCCAGCAGCGCCCAGAGCGCGACGTCGGTGTCGGACAGGAAGCCGACCGGCTCGAACCCGAGGGCGATCAGCGGCGCGTTGAGCATGCCGCTCCGGTCGGGCCGGAAGACCTGCTGGAACAGGACCGCGACCACGACGACGGCCAGCACCTGGGGGAAGAAGAACACCACCCGGTAGAACTTCGACCCCCAGACGCCCCCGGTGCCGCCCCGCCCTCCGCTGTTGAGCAGGAAGGCGAACAGCAGCGCGATCCCGATGGTCAGCAGCGGCATCAGGATCAGCAGGATGAGGTTGTGCCCCACCGCCTTCCAGAAGACGTCGTCGTCCAGGAGTCTCCGGAAGTTCTCCAGGCCCACGAACTGCGGATCCGCGCTCACCCCGCGCCAGTTGGTGAAGGCGATGTAGAAGGCCTGCGCGTAGGGGGCGATCACGTAGATCACATAGAGCGCCACCGGGATCGCGAGAAACCCGGTGACGAACCGCATCCTGCCGTAGTTCATCGCCCGCCTACCGTTCCGCTGCTCGCCGCGCGGACCGCCCGCCCCGCGCGGGCCGCCGTCCGCCTCTCACCGGCGGGCCGCCGTCCGCCTCTCACCGGCGGCCCGCCTCCCGCGGGCCGCCCGCCACCGCCGCCGTACGCCACCGCCACCTCTTATTACCTCTTGAACTTCTTCACCGAGGAGTCGTTCTTGATCGAGTCGGCCTTCTTCTGTGCCCGTTCGATCCACTGGTCGACGGTCAGCTTGCCGTTCATGAACTGCCCGGTCGCCGCGGCCACCTGGTCGTGCATCTCCACGTACCACTTGCGGAACAGGAACCAGACGGCGTTGTCGCCCGCCGCGGCCAGGGCGGTCGAGGCGCTCTTCAGACCCGGCTTGAGCGTGCGCCCCTCACTCGCGCCCTTGACGACGGTCAGCGTGGAGACCATCTCCATGAACTTGCCGGCGCCCTCCTTGGAGAGCATCGCCCGCATGTACTCCAGGCCCGCCCGGGGGTTGGCCGACTTGGCCGGGACAATGAACTCCTCGCCCGGCCGGGCGTGCAGCGTGCCGTACGGCAGGGCGTCGGAGGAGCCGAAGTCCGGCAGCGTGAACATCGCGTAGCCGAAGTCGGCCGGGGTGGAGTCCTTCTGCTCGTTCTCCAGCCAGGAGCCGCAGGGCAGCATGGCGACCTGGCCCTTGTTGTGGGCGGTCTGGGTCTGGACGTGGTCCAGGCCGGCGGTGCCCTGGAGGAGGTATTTGGCGCCGATCTCGGCGAAGGCGGTCGCGGCCTGCTTGACCGGCTCGGCCTGCCAGGCGCCGTCCTCCAGGTTGTCGATGTTCTTCAGCACGTCCTTGCCGCCGATCTTCGCGGCGAGGGTGAGGATGGTCTCGTAGATGTAGAAGGGGTGCTTGCCCGCGTAGGTGAACGGCGCCATCTTGCCGGACTTCTTGATGGTCTCGCAGAGCTGCAGGAACTCCGCCCACGTCTTGGGCGGCTGCCAGCCTTCGGCCTCGAAGAGCTTCTGCGAGTACCAGATGCCCCAGACGGTGCTGGCGTAGTTCAGGACGTACGGCTTGCCGTCGTAGCTGCCCAGCTCGATCGCGGCCGGGTCAATCGTGTCGCGCACCTTGACGGCGGGGTCGTCCCAGCTCGGCGCGTCGTACAGGGGCGTGAGGTCGGCGAGCTGGCCGTCCTGGACCAGGGCCCCGAAGTCCATCGCGTTGGCGCCCGAGTTGTTGACGAGCTCCGGCGGGTTGCCGCCGGCGAAGCGCGGCTGGAGGGTCTTGGCGATCTCCTTGGTCGTGTTGTGCTTGATCTCCAGCTTGGGGAACCTGCCCTTGACCAGCGGCTCGTGGACGTCCTTGGCGTAGGCGTCGCCCAGGCCCCCGTCGAAGATCCAGACCTCCAGGGGGCTGGTCTCGACGAGGCCGAGCGGGTTGGCCGCGCTGGTGGCCCCGGCGGCCGGCGCCGCCGGTGAGGCGCCGCCGGGGCCCGCGGGACTGGCGCAGGCCGACAGCACCGGCAGGGCGATGCCCGCCAGGGCCGCGCTGCGCAGAAGCTCACGCCGGGACAGATTGGTCATGCTTCCTCCTGCAGGGGGGTGATCAGGCACCTCGCCGGATCCTTCCGGCATAGCGGTTCTCAAGATCCCGGTTGTGCTCGTCGCCGCCGACGGTGTTGACCGAGCGGTAGACCGGCGGGGTCTGGCCGGCCTCGATCAGGCCGCGCACCACCTCGGCCACGACCATCTGCGCCAGCAGCGCCGAGGTGATCGTGGAGACCGCGCCGAACGCGCCGCCGTCCGGCAGCGGCATGATCGCGTCGCCGTACGGGGCCCCGTTGTCGAGCACCACGTCGGCGAGGTCGAGGAGCTTGCGACCCGAGGGGTGGCGGGAGACCATCGCGGTGCTGTGCTGGACGGAGGTCAGGGCGATCAGGCCGTGCCCCCTCTCCTTGACGATGGAGGCCAGCTCCACCACCGAGCCGTTCACCCCGGAGCTGGAGATCAGCACGAACACGTCCTGCGGCTGGACGGGGGCCAGGTCGTAGAGCCGCCGGGCGATCGCCGGGTCGCGCTCCAGCTCCGAGGGGGCGCCCAGGAGCACCTCCACCGGGGCCCCGCCGTACAGCACGACGTCGCGCAGCGCGAGCCGGTTGGTGGGGACCAGCCCGCCCGCGCGGCCGGCGATCTCCATCGCGATCGCCTCGGAGTGGCCGGAACCGAAGGCCTGCACCACCCCGCCGTCGAGCAGCGACCCGATGATCAGGCCGGCCGCCCGCCTGACCCCGTCCCTCTGGGTCTGGGAGACCTCGTCCGTCAGGGCCCTCACTTCATGGACGTAGTCGGCGGCGCCGATATCCACGGTCAGCTCCTCTCCACGCGGTGACTCTCAAGTGCGCGGACCGTCCGCTCGAACGCCTCGTTGGTCCGCTCGTAGGTGCGCTGCGCGACCGCGACGTAGACGGCGTCGAGGACGAAGAGCTGGGAGTGGACGGCGGCCAGGCCGCCCAGCCTGAAGGTGGTCTCCCGGCTCGCGGTGGTCAGCACCAGGTCGGCCAGCTCGGCCAGCGGGGAGCGGGCGAAGGAGGTGACGGCGACGGTCAGCGCGCCGCGGTCACCGGCCTCGGCGAGCGACTCCAGCACCTCCCGGGTGCGGCCCTGGTGGGAGATCCCGATGGCCACGTCGCCCTCGGCCAGCAGCGCCGCGTCGGCGAGCGCCTCGTGGGCGTCGGCGTGGCTCCAGCAGGGCACCCGGATCCTGCGGAGCCGCCCGCCGATCATGGCGGCCGTCCCGCCGCTGATGGAGACCCCGAAGACCAGCACCCGCCGGGCGGCGACGATCGCGTCGGCGATCTTGGCGACGGTGCCCGCGTCGAGCTGGGCCGCGGTCTCCTGGATGAGCCGGGCGTCGGCGGCGGCCATCACGCCGATCGCCGTGTCGAGCGCGTCGGTCGGGCCGATCTCGCGGCCCACGTTGGCGTCCCAGTTGGCCTGCGCGGCGCGGCCGGTCTCGGTGGCCAGCGCGACCCGGAGCCCGGCGTATCCGGTGAAGCCGAACACCCGGCAGAACCGCGTGACGGTGGCGGGTGAGCTGCCGCTCCGCTCGGCGAGCGCGAGGATCGTGGACCGGGCCGCTCCGGCCGGGTCGGCCAAGATGGCCTCGCCGACCCGGCGAAGGGCCTCGGGCAGCGCGGACGTCTCGGTCTGGATGCGCCCGAGAGCCCCTACCGCCACAGGCATTCCTTTCACCCGCTCAGTGATGGGGTGAAAATTATTCTCAAGCACGGTCCGCGTCAAGCCCCTTCGGGGAGCGGGCACCCTGGACCGCTCCGGCGGCCTCCCGGACCGCTCCGGCGGCGTCGGCGACAGCAGCTCGCGGTCGTCGTCGGACAGGGTCCGCGACACCGGGCGATCTCGCGCCCGGCCGGGCTCAGCCGGGCCGGACCAGCAGCGCGGCGCTGCCGTAGCTGCCGCCGAACCCGGTCACCAGCGCCGTCTCCCGGCCCGCCCTGAGCTCCCGTACGGCCTGGGCCACGTTGTTGAGCCCGTGGACGTAGCCCTCCGACAGCAGGCCGCCGTGCGGGTTGACCATGGCGTGGCCGCGCCGGAGCAGGAACTCCCCCAGCTCGGCCCGGCCGGCGAGGCCGAAGTCCTCCAGCTGCCGGGGCACCAGCCAGGAGTAGGCGTCGTAGAGCAGCGCCACGTCGACGTCCGCCGGCCGCATGCCCGAGACCTCCCACAGCATCGGGGCGACATGGGCGGAGAAGACCGCGCTGACGTCGGGCGAGCGGTCCATGGACGAGCAGCCGGGGCCGCCTCCCCTGACCACGCTGTGGACGCGGGGGGCGTCGGGCGCGAGCCGTGCGTCGCGGATCACCAGCGCGCAGGCGCCGTCGGTCTCCTGGCAGCAGTCCACGGTCCGCAGCGGCGAGCAGACGTAGGGCCGGGCCAGATAGTCCTCCAGGGACAGCGGGTCCCGGCGCAGCGCCCGGGGGTTGGCCGCGGCGTTGTCGCGGGACTGGGCGACGACGGCGTGCAGGTGCTCCTCGGTGAGGGAGGTCTCGTACAGGTAGCGCTGGGCGGCCAGGGCGAACATCGGGATAGGCCCGGCCATGCCGTAGGGGATGGTGAAGCGCTCCTGGGGGCCGGTGGAGACGGTGTTCATGCGCTTGCCGGAGCGGCCGTTCAACGCCCGGTAGACCAGCACGTTGCGCGCGAGGCCGCAGGCGATCGGCATAGCCGCCTCGGCCAGGATGGAGGCCGCCTGGGTGCCGCCGCCGGCGATGTCGTTGTGCCAGCCCAGCTTCTCGATCCGCAGCGCCCCGGCGACCTGGACGACCGGGGCGGAGTCGTTCAGGTGATAGCTGAGGACCGCGTCGATCTGCCCGGCCTCCATGCGGGCGTCGGCCAGCGCGAGCCGGGACGCCTCGACCGCGAGCTCCAGCTCGGTCCTGCCCGACTCCCGCGTCAGGGCCGTCATCCCGATCCCGGCGACGGCCGCCCTGCCTCTCATCCGACGCCTCTCCTCCGGCTCCTGAGGGTGCGGGTCACCTGGCTCCCGCGGGTCCGGGTCGCTCGCCGGGGCGGGGCGCGATCCGCTCCGGCGAGCGACGTCCGCAGGCCGCGGGGCGCCGCGCGGGCCGGCGGCGCCCTCCCGAGGAGGGCTCCCACCCGGCCCCCGGGGACGCCGCGCGGCGGCCCGGTCACCTCGACGGGGCGGCGGGCCCGGACGGTCCCCGTCGCCCGGCCGCCTCGGACCGCGGCCATCGCCCGTCACGCTAGCCCGCGCACGTTAGTTAGGCAAGCGCTTGCTCGGTATAACGCGCGGTAGTCTTGGCCGAAGATCCACACCAACGCGTTAGGCGATCATGCTCGACCAACGACTCCGCCCCACCATGCCGTACGCCGCCCTCGTCTTCGACTGCGACGGCACCCTCGCCGACACCGCCTCCGCCAACGAGACCGCCTGGCGCACGGCCCTGGCGGACTGGGAGGTGGAGCTCGACCCGGCGTGGTACCGGGCCCGCACCGGCCTGTCCGGCGACCGCCTGCTGGCCGAGCTGGAGACCGAGACCGGCGTGGAGCTGGACTACCCGGCGGTCCGGGCGGCGGCGCTCGACGCCTACCAGTGGCTGATCCACACCGTCACCCCCCACCGGCCGGTCGCCGCGGTCGCCGAGGCGCACCGGGGCCGGGTGCCGATGGCGGTCGCCTCCGGAGGGGCCCGCCACGCGGTGGAGGAGACCCTGCGCGCCACCGGCCTGCGCCCGCTCTTCGACGCCGTGGTGACCAGGGACGACGTCCGTTACGGCAAACCCGCCCCCGACGTCTACCTGCTGGCGGCCCGGCTTCTGGACGTCGCCCCGCACACCTGCGTCGCCTACGAGGACACCGACGAGGGGGTGGCCGCCGCGCTCGCCGCGGGGATGGCGGTCATCGACGTCCGTCCCTCGCTCCAGGACGGAACACAGGACGGGACATGAGCGGCCGTCAAGCGCAGTCGAAGATCGTCTAAAATCTCCGGTGAGCCTCGTCCGATCGAGGCGCGGTCGGGGCTGAGGAGAGCGTGATGGCCGGGGAACAGGCGCCGCAGGGGATCGATCCCACGATCCCGAGCGTGGCCCGCATGTACGACTACTACCTCGGCGGCAAGGACAACTTCGCCTCCGACCGCGCGGCGGCCGAGAAGTTCATCGAGATCGTCCCGGGCATCCGGGAGATGGCCCAGGCCAACCGCGCCTTCCTCCGCCGGGCGGTGAGCGAGCTCGCCGCCCGGGGGGTCCGTCAGTTCCTCGACATCGGCTCCGGGCTGCCCACCCAGGAGAACGTCCACCAGGTGGTGCACCGGACCATCCCCGACGCCCGGGTGACCTACGTGGACAACGACCCGATCGTCCTGGTCCACGGCCGGGCCCTGCTGAGCGACAACCCCCACACCACCGTGATCCAGGCGGACATGCGCGAGCCGAAGGCCCTGCTCGACCACCCCGAGGTGCGCGCGAGCATCGACTTCGACGAGCCGGTGGCCGTGATCCTGCTGGCGATGCTGCACTTCGTCCCGGATGACGCCGTCGCCGACCAGATCATCGCCTCGGTGCGGGAGGTGCTGTCCCCCGGCAGCCACCTGGTGCTCTCCCACGCCTTCGCCGGCCAGACCGGCGCGGAGACGCGCGCCAGGGCGGACGACGTCTACGGCTCCACCACCGCCGGGTCGATCACCTCACGCGGCCCCGCCGAGCTCACCGCCTACCTGGACGGCCTGGACGTGCTGCCTCCCGGCATCGTCCCCGTCGAGGCCTGGCGCCCGGAGTTCGACGAGGACGTCACCGTCGACTTCAGCCGGCCCAGCATCCTCGGCGCGGTCGCCAGAGTGCCCTGACCGGCACCCTGTGGGCGAGACCCGCATTGGCTAGCTGTACTATCCAATAATGCGGATATCCCAGCTCAGCGCCGCGTCGGGCGTCCCCATCCCCACGATCAAGTACTACCTGCGCGAGGGCCTGCTCCCCTCGGGCGAGCAGACCGCGGCGACCAGGGCGGAGTACGGCGAGAGCCATCTCCGCCGGCTGCGGCTGATCCGTGCGCTGCTGGAGGTCGGGCGGCTGCCCATCGCGGCCATCCGCAAGGTGATCGCCGCCGTGGAGGACGAGAGCCTGGGCATGCACGAGGTGCTCGGCACCGCCCACTACGCCATCGCCCCCGCGGTCGAGTCCCACCAGGAGGACGAGGACTGGCGGCGCGCCCGCGCCGAGGCCGACCGCCTGATCACCGACCTCGGCTGGCAGGTCCACCCCGAGGCCCCCACCCGCGTCGAGCTCGCCCAGGCCATCCTCACCCTCGACCAGCTCGGCATGCCCGCCACCGGCGAGGCCCTGCGCCCCTACGCCGAGGCCGCCGTCAACCTCGTCGTCGAGCACGAGATCGGCACCATCCCCCTCGACGGCCCCCGCGAGGCCGCGGTCGAGGCCCTGGTCGTCGGGACCGTCGTGCACGGCAGGGTCCTCGACGTCATGCGCCGCCTCGCCCACGAGTCCATCTCGGCACGTTTCTTCGGCGTCTCGGAGAGCTGACGTCACGGCGGCGAAGAGCCTCTCGGAGAGCTGACGTCACGGTGACGGAGAGCCTCTCGGAGAGCTGACGTCACGGTGACGGAGAGCACAGACCGGCAGCTCACAGCCCCGGAACCGCCCTGTGCAAACTTTCCGCACGCCGCCTGCCTGGCCAAACGGGCTTGAGTAACATCCTGTTCACATTCGGGCAACAGATGCGAAATCGCGACTTGCAACTCTTTGGGAGCAGCAGCCCACTTTCTCCTCAAGGACTCCGCTGATGACCTTCAAGGCTGAATACATCTGGATCGACGGCACCGAGCCGACCGCCAAGCTCCGTTCGAAGACCAGGATCCTGGCCGACGGCGCCGAGCTCCCGATCTGGGGCTTCGACGGGTCCAGCACCAACCAGGCCGACGGCGGCTCCTCCGACCGGGTGCTCAAGCCGGTGTTCACCTGTCCGGACCCGATCCGCGGCGGCGGCAACGTGCTGGTGCTCTGCGAGGTCCTCGACACCGACATGACCCCGCACTCCAGCAACACCCGCGCCGCCGCCGTCGCGGTGGCCGAGAGGTTCGCCGACCAGGAGTCGTGGTTCGGCATCGAGCAGGAGTACACCTTCTTCAAGGAGGGCCGCCCGCTCGGCTTCCCGATCGGCGGCTTCCCCGCCCCGCAGGGTGGTTACTACTGCGGCGTCGGCGCCGACGAGGTCTTCGGCCGCGAGGTCGTCGAGAAGCACCTCGACCTCTGCCTTGAGGCCGGTCTGGCGATCTCCGGCATCAACGCCGAGGTCATGCCCGGCCAGTGGGAGTTCCAGGTCGGCCCGGCGGGCCCGGTGGAGGTCTCCGACCACCTGTGGATCGCCCGGTGGCTGCTCTACCGCGTCGCCGAGGACTTCAACATCGCCGCCACGCTCGACGCCAAGCCGGTGAAGGGCGACTGGAACGGCGCGGGCGCGCACACCAACTTCTCCACCAAGGCGATGCGCGAGGGCTACGACCCGATCATCACCGCCTGCGAGGCGCTCGCCGTCAACGCCGAGGAGCACGTCAAGCACTACGGCGCCGGTATCGAGGAGCGTCTCACCGGTCACCACGAGACCGCCCCGTGGAACAAGTTCAGCTACGGCGTCTCCGACCGCGGCGCCTCGGTCCGCATCCCGTGGCAGGTCGAGGTGGACAAGAAGGGCTACATCGAGGACCGTCGCCCCAACGCCAACGTCGACCCCTACCTGGTGACCCGCCTCATCGTGGACACCTGCTGCTCCGCGCTGGAGAAGGCCGGCCAGGTCTGACCCGGCACGCGCGGCGGGCCGCGACCACCCTGCCGGGGGTGGTCGCGGCCCGCCGTTCCACTGCCCCTATGGCAAGACGATACGTTTCGACTCGTCTTTGGTATAGTCGGCCGGGTGAAGACTCCCGACCCGTCCCGCCGCAGCGAGCAGTCGCGCCGGGCCATCCTGAACGCCGCACTCGACCTGGTCGCCGAGATCGGATACGCCAAGCTGACCATCGAGGCGATCGCGGCCCGCGCGGGCGTGGGCAAGCAGACGATCTACCGCTGGTGGCCCTCCAAGGGCGCGGTGCTCGTCGACGCGGTGCTCGCCCTCAGCGAGGACGAGGAGGGCGCCCTCGCCCTGCCCGACACCGGTGACATCCGGACCGATCTGCGGGGCGTGCTGCGGGCCATCATCGACGAGTACAACGACCCCAAGATCGACACGATCACCCGGGCACTGGCCGTCGAGTCGCTGACCGACCCCACGCTGAACACCCAGATCACCGGACGGGTCCTGGCACCGCTCCTGGAGGTCACCAAAGACCGGCTGCGCGCCGGGCAGCGGGCCGGCCAGGTGGCCGAGGGAGTGGACCTCGACGTCGCCGTGGAGCTGCTGTACGCGCCGATCTACCACCGCTGGGTGCTGCGCACCCACCCCCTGACGCACGCGTACGCCGACACCGTCCTCGAACTCGCTCTCAAGGCCCTGAGCCCCGCGGCGATAAATACCGTCGAATAAGGCGCTTTAGGGCCACGCGAAACTACCACCGCGCGCCGTACCATGACTGCGATGCGGGACGTAGTGGAGCAGTTGCAGCGCCTGGGCATGTCGGGTTACGAGGCCAAGGCCTACGTGACGCTGGTCGGCTCCGGGCAGCCGCTCAACGGTTACGAGGTGGCCAAGCGGTCCGGCGTGCCGCGCAGCACGGTCTACGAGACGCTGGGCAAGCTGGTGGCCAAGGGCGCGGCCTACGAGGTACGCGGGGCCGAGGACGCCACCGACTACCTGCCGCTGCCGCCCCGGTCGCTGCTGGAACGCATGCGCCGGGAGTTCGACGACTCGATCGAGTCGCTGCAGGCTGCGCTGCCCACGATCGTGGCGCCGCCCGAGGCCCATCTCATCCACAACCTCAAGGACGCCGAGGCGCTGCTCGCCCGGGCTGAGGACGTGCTGGCCGCCGCCCGCACCGACCTGTTCCTGTCGATCTGGCCGGAGGAGATGAAGCGGCTCTCCCCGCTGGTCAGGCGGGCGGTCGAGCGTGGCGTCGACGCCTCGGTGATGCATTTCGGCCCCGCCGCGGAGGTGGTCGGGCACCTGTACGAGCACCGGTTCTCCTCCCCCGAGGTGATCATGGAGAGCCTGGGCTGCCGCCTCCTGGTCGTGGCCGGCGACCGCCGCGAGGCCCTGGTCGGCGGGTTCGTCGACGGCTCGGCCTGGGGCGTCTACACCGAGGACCCCGCCGTGGTCCTGATGGCGGTGGAATACATCAGGCACGACATCGCCCTGCAGATCATCGCCGACCGGGTCGGGCACGAGTCGCTACGCGAGTTCTGGACCAGCGACCCGGAGTTCACGCGTCTGCGCGCCGGCCGAGGGCGGCCGGCCGCCCTGCTCCGCGCGGCCGGATGCCCCGCCCCCGAGCTCCCGCCGGGGTGAGCCTTAAAAGGGGATGTGACATCCTTCGAGGTAGGTTGTCGTAATTTTCCGGGAAGGCAGGTCATGGATAAGCCGGTCATCATGACGGTCGATGACGATCCGGGCGTCTCGCGTTCCGTGGCACGCGACCTGCGGCGCCGTTACGGCCATTCCTACCGCATCGTCCGGGCCGACACCGCGGTCGCGGGGATGGAGAGCGTCCGCGAGCTCCGGCTGCGCGGCGACGACGTCGCGGCGATCCTCGCCGACTATCGGATGCCCCAGATGAACGGCGTGGAGTTCCTGGAGCAGGCCATGGACCTGTATCCGTACGCCCGCCGGGTGCTGCTGACCGCCTACGCCGACACCGACGCGGCGATCCAGGCGATCAACGTGGTGGATCTCGACCACTACATGCTCAAGCCGTGGGACCCGCCGGAGGAGAAGTTCTACCCGGTCCTCGACGCCCTGCTCGACGCCTGGCACCGGGCCGAGCGGCGCGAGTCCGACGAGCTGCGGGTGGTGGGCGCCCGCTGGTCGGCCCGCTCCTACAAGATCCGCGACTTCCTGTCCCGCAACCAGGTGCCCTACCGCTGGGTGCTGGCCGACGACCCCGAGGGCGCGCAACTGCTGGCCGCCGCCGGCGAGGAGTGCGAGATCAGTCCGGCCAAGCTGCCGCTGGTCATCACCTCCGACGGCACCACGCTCACCGCCCCCACCACCGCCGAGCTGGCCGGGGCGGTGGGCCTGTCCACGGCCCCGGCCACCGACTTCTACGACCTGATCGTCATCGGCGGCGGCCCCGGCGGGCTGGGCGCGGCCGTCTACGGGGCCTCGGAGGGGCTGCGCACCGTGATGGTCGAGCAGCACGCCTCCGGCGGGCAGGCCGGTCAGAGCTCCCGCATCGAGAACTACCTGGGCTTCCCCGACGGCGTCTCCGGCTCCCAGCTCGCCGACCGCGCCCGCCGCCAGGCGCTGAAGTTCGGCGCGGAGCTGCTCACCGCCCGCACCGTCACCAGCCTGGAGGTCAAGGGCCAGGCCCGGGTGGTCGGCTTCGCCGACGGCAGCAGCATCGCCGCGCACACCGTGATCCTGGCCACCGGCGTCTCCTACCGGCGGCTGGCGGCCCCGGGCCTGGACGACTTCGTGGGCCGGGGCACCTACTACGGCGCGGCCGTGACCGAGGCGCCCGAGTGCAGGGAACGCGAGGTCTACATCGTCGGCGCGGCCAACTCGGCCGGGCAGGGCGCGGTCTACCTGTCCGGATACGCCAGCAAGGTCCACCTGATCGTCCGGGGCGACGGGCTGGAGAAGTCCATGTCGCACTACCTGATCGAGCAGATCTCGAACATCTCCAACATCGAGGTGCACACCGAGACCGAGGTGGTGGGCGCGGAGGGCGACGACCATCTGGAGCGGCTCACGTTGAAGGGCCCGGACGGCGAGCGGACGGTCGAGGCCGAGTGGCTGTTCGTCTTCATCGGCGCCGAGCCGTTCACCGACTGGCTCGGTGACACGATCGAGCGCGACGCCAAGGGCTTCGTCCTGACCGGGCCCGACCTGACCTCCGCCGAGAGCCGTCCCCGCAACTGGCCGCTCCGGCGCGAGCCGTACCACCTGGAGACCAACGTGCCCGGGGTCTTCGCCGCCGGAGACGTCCGCGCCGACTCGATCAAGCGGGTCGCCTCCGCGGTCGGCGAGGGGGCGATGGCCGTGGCGCTCGTCCACCGTTACCTGGAGAAGGCATGACCGGACGGGCCGGGGGCTCCATCGTGGGCTGCGACTGGACCATGGGCGACGAAGGAGGCCACATGACCAGCACGGACGTCCTCCGTGAGCTGTTCCTCTTCGAGAAGCTCGACGACGAGAAGCTGGAGTGGCTGGCCTCCCACGGCGAGGAGCGCGAGTTCGGCGCGGGCGAGCCGATCATCCGGCAGGGCGACCCGGCCGAGTGCTTCCTCGTGCTCATCGACGGCGAGATCGTCATGTCCACCGAGACCCCCGCCGGGGTGGTCACCATGACCCCCACCTCACAACCCGGGGTCTACGCCGGAGCGACCTCCGCCTACCTGGGCGACCGCGCCCCGGCCACCTACTCCCACTCGCTGCGCGCGACCAAGCCCTCACGGATCTTCGCGCTCCCGGCCAAGAAGTACGGCCTGATGATCGGCGAGTGGTTCCCGATGGCGGTCCACCTGCTCGACGGGGTACGCCTCGGCGGGCTCGCCCAGCGGGAGATCATCGACCGGCGGCAGCGGCTGACCGCGCTCGGCACCATCACCGCCGGGCTCACCCACGAGCTCAACAACCCGGCGGCGGCGGCCGTACGGGCCGTGGGCGAGCTGCGGGGCAAGATCCGGCTGTCGCGGCGGCAGCTCGCCGGGCTGACCGAGGCGGGCATCTCGGCCGACCGGCTGCGCGGGCTGATCGACATGCAGGAGAGCTGCACCGACAAGGCCGGGAGCCCGCCCGCCCGCTCCCCGCTGGAGATCTCCGACGCCGAGGACGAGCTGGGCGACGCGCTGGAGGAGGCCGGGGTGGACAACGGCTGGGAGCTCGCGCCGCCGCTGGTGGCCGCCGGCTTCGGCCCCGGCGGGGTGGAGAAGGTCCGCCGCGCGGTCGGCGACGAGCACCTGTCCGGGGCGATGCACTGGCTCGCCGAGGCCATCGAGATCAACCAGATGCTGAACGAGGTGACCGACGCGACCGAGCGGATCTCCTCGCTGCTCGCCTCCGCCAAGCAGTACTCCCAGATGGACCGCGCGCCCTACCAGACGGTGGACGTCCGGGAGCTGCTGGACAGCACGCTCACCATGTTCCGGGGCAAGATCCCGCCCGGGATCAGCGTGGCCACCGACTACGACCCCGGACTGCCGCCGCTGCCCGGCTACGCCGGAGAGCTCAACCAGGTGTGGACCAACCTGATCCACAACGCGCTGGACGCGATGGCGGGCAGCGGCACGCTGACCGTCCGCACCCGCCTGGAACACGACACCACCGCCCTGATCGAGATCTGCGACACCGGCCCCGGGGTCCCCGAGGAGCTCCGGGAGCGGATCTTCGAGCCGTTCTTCACCACCAAGGCCGTCGGCGAGGGCACCGGCCTGGGCCTGGACATCTCCTTCCGCATCGTCGCCGGCCGGCACGGCGGCGACCTGCGCGTGGAGTCGGTGCCCGGCGACACCCGTTTCCAGGTACGGCTGCCGCTGACCGAGCTCCCCGCCCCCTGAGCGGACCGCGTCACGTGCCCGGCTCCCCCGGCCCCCGCTCCCGCCTGCCGGGTGGGCGGTAGACAATCGTCCCCATGCGATTCGGGATCCTGGGCGGCACGCGGGCGTGGGGGGACGACGGGAGCGAGGTGCCCGTCGGCGGCCCGACCCGCCGCGCGCTGCTGGCCCTGCTGCTCGCCCGCCCCGGTGAGGTGGTGACGGCCGACAGCCTGGTCGACGACCTCTACGGGGCGCGGCCGCCGGGCGGGGCGGGCCACGCGCTGCAGTCGCAGGTGTCCCGGCTACGCCGGGACCTGGGGCGGGAGGCCGCGATCGAACCCGTCCGCGCGGGCTACCGGCTCGCGGTCGACCCGGACGACGTAGACGCCCACCGCTTCGAGCGGCTGGTGGAGGAAGGACGGCGGGCGCTGGAGGACGGGGACCCGGAGCGGGCGGCCACACGCCTGCGGGCGGCCCTCGACCTGTGGCGGGGCCCCGCGCTCGCCGACGCCGCGGACGCCGGCTCCGTCCAGGCCCGGATCATGCGGCTGGAGGAGCTGCGGGCCGAAGCCCTGGAGGACCGGATCGAGGCGGACCTCCGGCGGGGCGGGCACCGGGCCGTCGTGCCCGAGCTGCGGGAGCTGGTCGGCCGTCACCCCCTCCGGGAGCGGCTGCACGGCCTCCTCATGCGCGCGCTGCAGGCCGGCGGCAGGCAGGCCGAGGCCCTGGCCGCCTTCGAGGAGGCACGGCGGATCCTGGCCGAGGAGCTCGGCGCGGACCCCTCGGCCGGGCTCGCCGCGCTCCACCGGGCGCTGCTGCGGGGCGAGGGGCCACCCGTGGCTCCCCTGCCCGCCACCGGCACGCTCCCGGCGCAGCTGACGAGCTTCGTCGGCCGCGCCGAGGACGTGGCCGGGGTCACCGAGCTGCTCGGCACGGCACGCCTGGTCACCCTGCTCGGCCCGGGCGGCGCGGGCAAGACCCGGCTGTCGATCGAGGTCGCCGCCCGCCGGCCCGACGTGTGCCTCGTCGAGCTCGCGCCGCTGCGCGACGGGCCGGACCCGGCGCAGGCCGTGCTCGGCGCGCTCGGCCTGCGCGAGAGCGGGCACCTGACCGGACCAGCCGAGACGGCGCCCGTCTCCCGGCTGGTCGCGGCGCTGGCCGACCGGCCGCTGCTGCTCGTCCTCGACAACTGCGAGCACCTCGTGGAGGCGGTCGCGGCACTGGCCGGGCGGCTGCTGGCGGGCTGCCCGGAGCTGCGCATCCTGGCGACGAGCCGGGAGCCGCTCGCCATCACCGGCGAGCACCTGTGGCCGGTCCGCCCGCTCCGACCGGCCCCGGCCGCCCGGCTCTTCGCCGACCGGGCGAGCGCCGTACGGCCGGGCCTCGTCATGGACGAGGCCGCCACCGGGGCCGTGCGGCGGATCTGCCAGGCGCTCGACGGCCTGCCGCTGGCCATCGAGCTCGCGGCGGCGAGAATGCGCACGCACGACCTCGCGGAGCTCGCCTCCCGCCTGGACGACCGCTTCCGCCTGCTGTCGCGGGGCAGCCGTACGGCCGAGGCCAGGCACCAGACGTTGCGCGCGGTCGTGGCGTGGAGCTGGGACCTGCTGTCGGAGGCCGAGCAGACGGTGGCCAGGCGCCTGACGGTCTTCTCCGGCGGCGCGACCGCCGAGGCGGTGGCGCGGGTGTGCGGGGCGCCCGGCGCCGAGGACGTGCTGGACTCCCTCGCCGACAAGTCGCTGCTGGAGGTCGGCGGCGGCCGCTACCGCATGCTGGAGACGGTCCACGCCTTCTGCGCCGAGCAACTGGGCGCGGCCGGGGAGACCTCCGCGCTGCGGCGCGCGCACGCGGAGCACTTCCTGGAGCTGGCCCGGACCGCCGACCCCCACCTGCGCCGCGCCGGGCAGCTGGAGTGGCTGAGGATCCTGAGCGCCGAGCACGAGAACCTCCAGGCCGCGCTGCGCTGGGCCGTGGAGACCCGGGAGGTCGAGTTCGCGCTGCGGCTGCTGGCCTCCCTGTCGTCCTACCTGTGGATGCGCGGCATGCGCGCCTCGGCGACGGCGCAGGCGGTCGCGCTGCTGGAGGTGATCGGCGACAGCCCGCCCCCGGGACTCGAGGACGAATACATCCTCTGCGTCCTGGCCGCGGCGGCGGGCGAGAGCGGTCAGGAGGCGTGGGAGCGCCACCGGCGGACGGCGGAGTCGATCGTCGTCGCCCTGGACCGCCCGCACCGCCACCCGATCCTCGCCTTCCTCTGGCTGATGATCAACGCGGGTGCGGGGGATCCCCGGGTCGCGCTCTCGGTGATCGACCGCAGCCGGACCGGGCCCGACCCGTGGGAGCGGGCCATCGTCCACCTCCTGTGGGGATATCCGCAGCTCGCCGCCGGGGACCCGGGGCAGGCCGAGCACGAGTTCGCGCTGGCCGCCGACGGGTTCCGCGCGCTCGGCGACCGGTGGGGGACGGCGCTGGCCCTGGACGCGCTGGCCGGCCTGGCGGCCATGTGCGGCGACACCGCGAGGGCGATCGTCCTGATCGAGGAGGCCCTGGCCCTCACCGAACAGCTCGGCGCGGTCGAGGACCTCCCCGACCTGCTCTGCAACCGGGGCGACTACCTTGTCCGCGCCGCACGGACCGGGCAGGGCGGTCCGGATCCGGCGGATCCCGGCATCGCGGCGGCGCGCGCCGACTACGAGCGGGCGGCCGAGGTCGCGCGCCGGGTGGGCAGTCCCACCTATCTGGCCGGGGCGCTGCGCGGGCTCGGCGACATCGCGCGGATGGAGGGCGACCTGGACGGGGCGCGCCGGCTGTACGAGCAGGCGCTGGAGCGGTTCGAGATCCGCTGGGTGCGGAGCGCGGGAAACCGGACGGGCGCCCTGTTCGGGCTCGGGAGGGTCGCCGAGGCCACCGGCGACCTGGACGGGGCCCGGTCACTGCACCGGCAGGCCGCCGAGGTCGCGGTGCGGTCGGGGGCGATCATCGAGAGCGCCCGCGCGGTGGAGGCCCTGGCGGGGATCGCGCTGCTGGAGGGCGACGCGCCGGAGGCGGCCCTGCTGCTCGGCGCGGCCGCCGGCCTACGGGGGATCCTCACCGAGGACGGCCCCGAGGTCTCGCGTACGGCCGCCGCCGCGCGGGCCGCCCTGGGCGAGGAGGCCTACGGGGCCGCCCACCTCCGGGGCGTGCGGATGGCCCCGGAGGACGCGCTCCGCCGGGCCGGCGTGCCCGAGCCCGCCATCCAGGCGTCACCGATCAACACCGTGGCCGGCCTCGGCGTGGTCCCCGGCACTGAGCCGGTGAGCACCGGTGAGCACCGGTGAGCACGTGGTGAGCCGGCGGTGAGCGCCTCCGGACATGCTCTCGGACATGACCACAGCACCGCGGCTCAAGAACAAGAACATCCTGATCTCCGGGGCGGGCGTCGCCGGCCCGGCGCTGGCCTACTGGCTGAGCCACCACGGCTTCACCCCCACGGTGGTGGAGCGGGCACCCGCCCTGCGCGACGGCGGCTACGCGGTCGACTTCCGCGGCCAGGCGCACCTCACCGTGCTGAGGCGGATGGGGATCCTGGACGACGTCCAGCGGGCGCAGACGGGCATGGGCGCGATGTCCTACGTCAACGGCGCGGGCAGGAGGATCGCCAGCATGCCCGCCGACATCTTCAGCGGGGACGTCGAGATCCTCCGGGGCGACCTGGCCCGCATCCTCTACGAGGCCACCGTGGACCGCGTCGAATACGTCTTCGACGACTCGATCACCTCCATGACCGACGGACCCGACGGCGTCCAGGTCACCTTCGAGCGGGCCGCGCCCCGCGAGTTCGACCTGGTGGTGGGGGCCGACGGGCTGCACTCCAACGTCCGGGCGCTCGCCTTCGGGCCGGAGTCGCGGTATGTGAGGGAGCTGGGCCTGTACTGCGCGATCTTCACCACCGCCAACCACCTGGAGCTGGACCACACGGGGCTGATCTACAACACCCCCGGCAGGCTCGTGTCGATGTACAGCGCCCGGCACAACGCCGAGGCCAGGGCCCTGTTCTACTTCGCCTCGCCGCCGCTGAGCTACGACCGCCGCGACATCGGGCAGCAGAAGAAGATCCTCGCCGAGGCGTTCGCCGGGATCGGCTGGGAGGCTCCCCGGCTGCTGGAGGCCATGGCCGACGCGCCGGACTTCTACTTCGACTCCACCAGCCAGGTCCGCCTGGACCGCTGGTCGCGGGGCCGGACCGTCCTGCTCGGGGACGCCGGCTACTGCGCCTCGCCGCTGTCGGGCATGGGCACCGGCCAGGCCATGGTCGGCGCCTACGTCCTCGCCGGAGAGCTGGCGGCCGCCGGCGGCGACCACCGGGCGGGCTTCGCCGGCTACGAGGAGGCCATGCGCGGCTACGTCGCGGGGTGCCAGAAGTCGGGCGAGGGCGTGAGCAAGTGGATGGTCCCCGACAGCCGGTTCATGGCCTGGTTCGTCAACCAGAACTACAAGCTCATGCCCTACCTGCCGGGGAAGGGGCTGATCGCCAAGAGCGTCCGGAAGACGGCGAGCGCCATCGCCCTGAAGGACTACGGGCGCTGACCCGCCGAGGCCCGGGGAGGGCTCGGGCACCGGGCGGGGCGCCGTGGCCCCGCCGGCCCGCTCCCGGGCCGGCGTCCCGGAGGGCGCGGCCCGGGAGCGGGCCGCCCTCAGCCGTGGACGCCGTCGAGCATGTCCATCAGGCGGGCCAGCACCCGGCCGCCGGAGACGCGGACGCCGTCGTGCTCCCACTCGTTGGTCACCCAGGTCCGCACGTTGCCGACCGCGCGGGCGGTCCGCGTCGACAGGCTCTCGTCGACGTACATGTCGTCGTAGTAGACGGCGGCGGCCACCGGGACCCGGTTGGCGGCCAGCCGTACCGGGTCGTAGAGGGCGGGCCAGTCGGAGGCCGCGGCGAGGATCTCGGCGGCGCCCTTGAACGGGCGGAGGGCGGCGATCTCGTCGAACATCCAGGGGTAGATCATCTCCCCGGTGGGCAGCAGCGGCTCGGCCTCCTCCCCGAACTCCCCCGGCAGCAGCCGGTGCGCCGCCCAGGCGGTGGCCGCGCCCTGGGCGTAGATCGACTCGTGCAGGACCGCGTAGAGCGGGTTGCCGACGAAGCCGGTGGCCATCATGACCTCGTAGCGGAACAGGTCGGAGAGCCGCTCGCCGTTCCAGGCCTCCTCCAGCACCCAGTGCAGGTATTCGGCGCCGTCGCTCATCCCCAGGCACAGGCCCAGGGTCTGCAGGCGGCGCACGGTCAGCACGTCGCCGTCGGGGAGCAGGACCTCCTCGCCGCGCAGGTGGCCGGCGATCGCGTCCAGGCGGGCGGAGTCGCCGGGGTAGCGGGCGAAGTAGCGGTCCACCTTGTCGCGGACCCGGGGGTAGGTGCGGGAGTAGACGTCGTCGGCGGTGGCGTCGAGCCCGGCCAGACCGCCGGTCACGTAGCAGGACCGCAGGCCCTCGGGGGCCTGGGAGAGGTAGGTCAGCGTGATGAACCCGCCGTAGCTCTGGCCGAGGGTCTCCCACGGCCGGTCGCCGCAGAGCCGGCGCCGGATCAGCTCGGCGTCGGCCACGATGGCGTCGGCGCGGAAGTGCCGGAGCCGGGCGGCGAGCTCGGCGTCGGTCCCGGTGACCGTCCTGGCGGTGACCGGGGTGCTGCGGCCGGTCCCCCGCTGGTCGAGCAGGAGCACCCGGTGGGTCTTCAGCGCGTGTCCCAGCCAGCCGTCCGCCGCGGTCGGCCTCGGCGACCTGCCGCCGGGGCCGCCCTGCAGGAAGACCAGCCACGGCAGGTCCTGGTCCTGCTTGGCGGGGTCCACCGCCTCGCGGGCGAAGACCTCGATCGTGGGGCCGCCGGGGTCGGCGTGGTCGAGGGGGACGGTGAAGACGTGGTCGGTGAGCGCCACACCGGGCAGAAGGACAGTCACCCGGGGAACGTTACCGGCTGTGCCATTGCCGATATCTCGGGCGCCCCCGGGCGTGGTCGGCGAACACCCGCGCCGCCAGATCCCGTACGGCGGGCACGTGGGCGGCCAGGGCGCCCCGCGGATGCCACACCAGCAGGTGCCGCATCACCAGCGGGTCGCCGCGGAGCGGGCGGATGACCAGCCCGTCGCTCTCGGCGAAGGTGGCCCGGCAGGGCGCGATGGCCCGGCCGGAGACGACGATCTCCCTGATGGTCCAGGCGTCCGCCGCCTGGTGCGGCGCGCGGGGAGTGAAACCGGCCCGGTGGCAGGCCGTGCGGAAGCACTCGGGCCAGCCGCCCCCGTCGGAGGGCGACAGCACCCACGCCTCCGCCGCGAGGTCGGCCAGGTCGAGCTCGGGGCGGCCGGCCAGCGGGTGGGCGCCGGCCAGCGCCACGTACACGGGCTCGGCGGCGACCTGCTCCTGACGGAGCGGCGGGGCCGGGCGCAGCTCGTGGCCGACGTAGTCGACGACCACGGCGGCGTCCAGGCGCCGGGCCGCGACCAGGTCGCACAGCAGGCGCGGAGCCGCCTCGGCGTAGGAGGTGACCTCCCGGCCGCCGAGCAGGTCGCCGAGCCGGTCGACCAGGCCGACCAGGATCGGCCCGTCGACCCCGCCGAGCCGTACCGGGCCGTCGGCGGGGCGGGAGGCGGCGCCGAGCAGCAGCTCGTCCATGCCGCTCAGCACGGTGCGGGCCCGGGCGAGCACGTAGTCGCCAAGCGGGGTGGGGCGGGCGCCGTGGCGGTCGCGGTCGAAGAGCCTGCCGCCCAGAGCCCGCTCGATCCGCTGGAGCTGGGCCGAGAGCGCGGGCTGGGTGGTGCCCAGGAGCGCCGCGGCCCGGGTCAGGCTGCCGGTGTCCGAGATGGCGCACAGGACGCGCAGGTGCCGTAGTTCCAGGCTCACCGGACGAGCGTATGCCCCCCATCCCACTTTCCATCACTGCGAGGTGATGGATCCCCTCTGGCCTGCGCGCATGCGCCCTCCCCCGATTCCGGCGGGCCGTCTTGTCACCTCCACGTGATCGGGGCGTTACCGGTGGGCGTCGAAGATCAGCGCACCTCATGACATTTCCGAAAAGTCCGGAAAGGAAGTTCTGTGCGCCGAATCCCCCTGCTGGCCACGGCGGCCGTGACCACCGCCTGCGCGGCCGCCCTGGCCGCCGCGCCCGCGCTGGCCGCCGCGCCCGCCCCCTCCCCCACCGCGGCGACCGCGCTCCCGGCGGGTGCCGCGGGCCCGGCCAGGCCGGTCGAGGTCTTCGCCGAGGACGGCACCATCAGCCGCGCCGAGGTGCCCGCCGCCGCCGGCCCCAGGGCCCGTTCCCTGGCCGCGCCCGCCGCCGAGGTCACCCCTGTCGAGGTCAACGGGCCGAGCGAGGACCGGATCGACCTGGTCTTCCTCGGCGACGGCTACACCGAGGCCGAGCTCGGTCTCTACGGCGACCAGGTCGCCGCCAAATGGGCGCTGCTGTCCGGCCGCGAGCCCTTCAAGAGCTACCGCGGGCTGTTCAACGTCTGGCGGGTCGACATCCCCTCGCCCGTCTCCGGCGTGAGCGGCGACCCCGCCCGTGACGTGGTCAGGGACACCCCGCTCGGGATGACCTTCTGGTGCGACGGCCTGGAGCGGCTGCTCTGCGTGGACGAGGACCGCGCGAAGTCCTACGCGGCGCTGGCGCCGGGCGTGGACCAGATCGCGGCGATCGCCAACTCGGCCAAGTACGGCGGCGCGGGATACACCGACGAGGAGATGGCGACCTTCTCCGGCGGCAACGAGCGCGCCGGAGAGGTCCTGCCGCACGAGCTCGGCCACTCCCTGGGCGACCTGGCCGACGAGTACGACTACTACGCCCACCCGGGCGACGGCAGCCGCTACGACGGCCCCGAGTTCTCCGAGGTCAACGTCAGCGTCCGCGACGCCGGGCGGATGCGGGCCGAGCGGGCCAAGTGGTGGTACTGGCTCGGCGCCCCCAGCCCCGACGGCGACGTCGTCGGCGCCTACGAGGGCGGCCACTACACGCAGTACGGCGTCTACCGGCCCACCCCCAACTCGCTGATGAAGTCGCTCGGCCGGGAGTTCAACTCGGTCGGCCGGGAGAAGATGATCCAGTCGTTCTACACGATCGCCCGGCCGATCGACTCCCACACGCCCAACGGGCGGCCGGTGGAGCGCGGGGCGACGCTCTCGGTGACGCCCGCCCCGATCTCGACGCTGTCGGTCCGCTGGTACCGCGACGGCAGGGAGCACCGCCCCTGGCGGGGCCGCACCTCGGTGGAGGTCATCGGCATGGGCGGCGGCGGCACCGTCACCGCGGTCGTCTCCGACCGGACCGCCGACGTGCGCGACCCGGGCTACCGCGAGAAGTTCCTGACGCAGTCGGTCGCCTGGACCGTCCGCGGCAACCACTGATACGCTCACCAAGCGAGCGCTTGGTTACGTACGGCCAGCCGTACCCGGAGCGCGGAACGGGACACACGGAGACGACCCCCAAGGGACAGCCGATGAAGTTCTCGACCTTCCACCTCTTCCACCGGTTCGACGGCCAGAGCTTCAAGGACGTCTACGACTACCACCTTGAGCTGGTCGAGCTCGCCGAGGAGCTGGGATTCTCCGGGGTACGGCTGGCCGAGCACCACTTCCGCGACTACGGCGTGGTGCCCAACCTGTTCACGATGCTGGCCAACCTGGCCGCGCGCACCGAGCGGCTGCGGCTGGGCACCGGCATCGTGGTCCTCCCCCTGCACAACCCCATCCACGTCGCCGAGGAGGCGGCCATGGTGGACATGCTCTCCGGCGGGCGGCTGGACCTGGGCATCGGGCGCGGCTACCAGAGCTTCGAGTTCGAGGGCTTCGGCATCGACCTGGCCGAGGCCCGCGACCGGTTCAACGAGGCCCTGGAGGTCGTCCTCGGCCTCTGGGGCAGCCCGTCCTTCCGGCACGAGGGCAAGTTCTACCGGACCGGCGCCGAGGTGGAGCTCGTCCCCCGGCCGGTCCAGCACCCGTTCCCGCCCATCCACGTGGCGGCCGTCTCCCCCGAGACCGTGACCATGTACGCCGAGCGGGGCCTGCCGATCCTGGCCGACCCGGCGGCGCCCTTCCGCAAGGTGGTCCGGGCCGCCGAGACCTGGCGGGAGACCGCGGCGGAGGCCGGGCACGACGTGACCGCCGCGGAGCTGGTGGTCGCCCGCAGCGTCTACGTCGCCGCGACGGCCGAGCGGGCCCGCGAGGACCAGGCCAGGTTCGAGGCGATGTTCGACCGGAGCCGGATCTTCAACGAGCGGAGCGCGCCGATCGACCCCCGGACCGGCAAGGCCGCCCAGGGGTTCGAGTACTACCAGGACCGCTACCTCAAGGGCGGTTCGGTCTCCAACGACTTCCGCTGGGAGCAGCTGGAGGTCATCGGCGACCCCGAGCGGGTGGTCGGCCAGATCCGGCTGCTCGAGGCCGCCGGGTTCGCCGACCTGCTCTGCGACTTCGGCAGCACCAGGCCGATGCCGCTGGAGGAGATGAAGAAGGTCATGCGGTTCTTCGCCGCCGAGGTCATGCCGGCTTTCGAGTGATCCGTCCCGTACGGCGCGCACCGGCCGCAGGCGGAGGCGCGGGCCGTACGCCCCCCCAGCAGGAGGCGCGATGATCGACCAGTTGACCCTGTCCGACGTCCTCGCCGAGCACGCCCGCAGCCGTCCCATGGTGACGGCGGTCGTGGACGGCGAGGTCCGGCTCACCTACCCCGAACTCGACGAGCGGGTCACCCGCCTGGCGGACGCGCTGGCCGCCCGGGGGGTCACCGCCGGGGAGCGGGTGCTGTGGCTGGGCCGCAACAGCCACGTGGTGCTGGAGCTGCTGCTCGCCTCGTCCCGGCTCGGCGCGATCTTCTGCCCGGCCAACTGGCGGCAGTCCACCGACGAGCTGTCCTTCGTCGTGGCCGACCTCACCCCGAAAGTCGTCGTCTGGGAGCGGTCCGAGGCCGCCGCCCCGCTGAGCGGTGACGGCTGGATCCCGGCCGGCGCCGGCTACGAGGCGTTCCTGTCCGGCGGGTCGCCCGCCCCCCGCCCGGAGGGGCGCCCCGGCGGACCGGCGGACGGGTCAGCCCGGGCGCCGGGGCCCGGCGACGACTCGGCCCCGCTGCTCGCCCTCTACACCGCCGCCTTCGACGGCCGCCCGAACGCGGCCCTGCTCAGCAGCGCCGCGCTGGTCGCGCACAGCGCCGCGCTGCTGGTGGTCCGCCGGATGGAGGACGGCTTCACCTTCCTCAACAGCGGGCCGCTGTTCCACGTGGGCACGATGATGTTCTGCCTGGCCACCCTGCAGATCGGCGGGACGAACGTGTTCACCCCGGCGTTCGACGCCGAGGAGGTCTGCCGCCTGGTCGACGCCGAGCGGGTCACCCAGGCGTTCCTGTTCGGCCAGATGATCGACGCGGTGACGGAGGCGAACAGGGACGGCAAATACGACCTGACGTCGCTCCGCTTCATCTCCCACTCCGCCGAGTGGGACGGGATGACGACGGTGGACGACTCCCCCTGGTGCCGGTCGAAGATGGGCGGCTACGGCCAGACCGAGGTGGGCGGCATGCTGACCTTCCTCGGCCTGGCCCCGGGCGCCGCCGGACCCGCCGGACGGCCCTCGCCGCTGGTCCAGGTCCGCCTGCTCGCCCCCGACGGGGACGAGGTGCCGGCCGGGGAGGTGGGCGAGATCTGCGCCCGCGGCAAGTCGCTCTTCTCCGGATATTTCAACAGGCCCGAGCTCAACGCGGCCAAGACGCGCGGCGGCTGGCACCACACCGGCGACCTCGGCCGCCGCGAGCCCGACGGTACGATCACCTTCGTCGGCCCCATGCTCCGCATGATCAAGTCCGGCAACGAGAACATCTACCCCGCCGAGGTCGAGCGGGTGCTGAAGACCCACCCCGCCGTCGCCGACGCCGCCGTCATCGGCGTCCCCGACGAGCGGTGGCGACAGGCCGTGAAGGCCGTCGTGGCCCTGCGGGGCGAGGCCACGGCCGAGGAGATCGTCGAGCACGTCCGCGCCCGGCTCGCCCCGTACAAGAAGCCCAGGCACGTCGACTTCGTCGAGGCCATCCCCAAGAAGGGCTTCACCCCCGACTACGACGCCCTCGACGCCGCCCACGGCGGGGGCGGCTACCCCGGGTCCTGACCGCCCCGCCGGCCGCCCCGCGGGTCCCGGGGGCGGTCACGGGAGCAGCAGCCCCCAGTAGAGCGCCCACGGGAGGAACACCGTCCCCCCGGCGAGCAGGAGGCCGAGCCGTACCCGCTCCCCCCGCGGCGCGGAGCCCCGGGCGCGGCGCCAGGCCAGCGCGGTGCCGGCCGTGGCGGCCACCGAGACCACCGCGAGGGCCTGCAGCGCCAGCCAGATCAGCGGGCGCCCGGCCACGACGGGGCCGGGCGCGGCCAGCTTGCCGCCGGTCATCATCAGGTAGAACAGGTAGGAGAACGGGCCGAGCACCGCCACGAGCCCTCCGGCGCTGAGCAGCCTCGCGGCCCCGGCCGCCGGAGCCGGCCGGCGGCCGCGCAGGCGGCGCACCAGCGCGACCACCGGGTAGGCGGCGAAGGCGGCCACCAGCGCCACCAGGGCCGCGAGCTGGAGCGCCGCCGACTCCCACCAGGACGGGGGGTCGACCGGGACGGTCGTCGACTCCTGCACCGGGGCGGGCCCTGACACCTGCGCCACCGGCGCCCGGCCGGCCGTGACGTCCGCCACCCAGGAGCCGACCAGGTCGGCGTAGCCGGGGGCGAGCTCGGGCAGCCGGGTGACACCGCCGTCGGGGGTCCGGTGGGCGGCGTGGTCGGCGTCGGGGAAGAAGCGGAAGGTGTAGTGCCGGTTGCCCCCCTTCTCCAGCGCCGCGGCGAGCAGCGGCGGGGTCTCCCGGGGAGGGGTCAGCAGGTCGTGGGTGCCCCAGATGCCGAGCACCGGCTGACCCACCGCGGCCAGGGTCGGCTCGGGGTCGTGGTAGGGCTCGGGGAACATGCCGCCGTCGGCGACCGTCCGGTACAGGTTGAGCTCGGCCCGGTCGATGAGCGAGCCCGACACCCCCGCCTTGCGCAGCCCCGCCGCCACGGCCCAGGTCTGCTGCCGCAGCGGCTGCAGCGCGTTGGCGCCCACGAGCACGACGAAGGCGATGTCGGCCGAGCGGGAGGCGGCGATCGGGGCGACCCAGCCGCCCTCGCTGAGCCCCCATATACCGACCTTCGCCGGGTCGACGCCCGGCTGGGAGCGGAGCGCGGCCACGGCGCCGAGCGCGTCGTCGGCGAGCTGCGAGTAGGACCGCTGGAAGAGCGAGTAGCCCTCGGAGCGCTTGTCGTAGATCAGCACGGCCAGGCCCCGGCGGGCGAACTCGACGGCCTCGCCCATGAGCTTCGTGCGGGGCGTGCCCGTGCCCGCGCCGTGCACCAGGACGACGCCGGGCCGGGCGGGCCCCGCCGTGGCGGGCGAGAGGACCGTGCCGTGCAGGGTGAGGCCGCCGCTGCCGCGGAAGCTCACCTCCGCCGCCCTCAGGTCGGAGGGCACGGCCAGGCCGGAGGGTACGGCGGGCGCGGGCGCGGCGGGCTTGGGTGCGGCGGGCGTGGCGCCCCCGGGCACGGCGGCGGAAACGACGGCGGGCACGGCGGCGGGCGCGGCGGCGGCGGTCGCGGGCGCGGCCGTGACGACCGCGACGGCGGGGGCGGTGAGCAGGCAGAGGGCGAGGGCCGTCGCCGGGAGGATCGGTCTCATATGCCGAATATATTCTGCAGAGATTTATCGGCAAACAGTTGTCTGCAGATATCCTTCTGCAGGACTAGGCTGTTCATCATGAAGGATGAGGAGTCGTTCACACTCGACGATCCGGCGAAGCTCAAGGCACTGGCCCACCCCATGCGGCGGCTCATGCTGCGCCACCTCGGCCTGCACGGCCCCGCCACCTCGACGACGCTCGGCGAGCTGCTCGGCGCCAAGACGGGCACGACGAGCTACCACCTGCGGCAGCTCGAGAAATGCGGCTTCATCGAGGAGATCCCGGAGCGCTCCGGCGGCCGGGAACGCTGGTGGCGCAGGGCCGAGACGCCCAGGGACATGCGGCTGCCCACCCCCGACCGGCTGGCCCCCGAGGACCGCCCGGTGCTCGCCGAGTTCCACCGGATCGGCTGGGAGGAGGACCGCGAGCTGCTCGACCGGCTCCCCGAGCTCTACCGGCGCGATCCCGAGTGGGTCAAGGCGTCGCGCGGCCTCGGCCGGATGACCATGACGGAGTTCGAGGAGTTCTTCGACGCCTACGTCGCCCTGCTGATGAAGTACAGCCACCGGGCCGAGGACGCGCCGCCGGACGCGCGGCCCCTGTACGTCCGGCTCTTCGCCTTCCCGGCCGACGAGAGCTGACCCCGCCCCGGGAGCCGGCCGGCGGCCCCCGGGGAGCGGCGCCCCGAGAGGCCCGCCGGGCACGGCCCCGGCGGACCGGGAGCGCGGGGCCCGGACGGTCCGCCCGGCGTCCGGGGTCACCGCGGCACGAGGGCCGAGTAGTCCTTGAGCGTGATGTTGGTGGCGAACCTGTCGGTCATCTTCATCATGATCTTCAGCAGGAAGCCGTACTTGAACATCCAGTTCCGCATCCGGATCCGGCCCGGCGTGCCGGGGGCGAGGAAGGGACCGGCGTTGCCGTTCCGGGCGACCTTGGCGTAGTCGCGGAACTCCTCCTCGTAGCGCCGGAAGGCGACGCGGTGGTCTCCTCCGGCCGCCGCGAGCTCGCCGGCCAGGACGTAGGCGCCGACCATGGCCAGCCCGCTGCCGAAGCCGCCCAGCGTGTTGCCGTAGGCGGCGTCGCCGAGCAGCACCACGCGGCCCTTGGCGTAGTGGTCGATCCGGACCTGGCTGATCGAGTCGAGATAGAAGTCGTCGGCGTGCCGTACCGCCTCGATGACGGCGGAGGTGCGCCAGCCCATCCCGGCGTAGGCGTCGATCAGGATCCGCTTCATCTCCTCGGTGTCGTAGCGGTCGTAGTCCAGCCGCGGCGAGGCGAAGACGAAGAACGCGGGCGACTTGGGGCCGCCGAGGGCGACCATCCTGCCCGGCTCGTTGTATATCTTCGCGGCGTTCTCGAAACCCGCGGGGAGATCGACCAGGGCGTAGTAGTGGCCGAGGAAGCGGACGTAGTCGGACTCGGGGCCGAAGGCCAGGCGCCGGACGTTGGAGTGGATCCCGTCCGCGCCCACCACCAGGTCGAAGGTCCGGGGGGCGCCGCGCTCGAACGTGACGTGCACGCCGCCCGCGGTCTCGGTGAGGGAGGTGATGGAGTCGCCGAAGACGTACTCGCACCCGGCGGCGGCGGTCCTGTCGTACAGCAGCCGGGCCAGGTCGCCGCGCATGATCTCAAGCTCGCCGCCGGTGAACTCGCCGGGCATCACCGCCAGCGTGCGGCCGTCCGCGTCGACGAACTCCTGGTCGGTCCCCCCGGTCTGCAGCCGCCGCACGTCCTCCAGGACGCCCATCCGCTCCAGCACGGCGAGGTGCGTCTCGCCCTTGAAGTCGACGGCCTGCCCGCCGGGCCGCAGGGCGGGGGCCTTCTCGACCACGGTCACGTTGTAGCCGTAGCGGACGAGCCAGTGGGCGAGCGCGGGACCGCCGATGCTGGCGCCGGAGATCAGGACGTTGGTGTCTGTCATGTCCGTGAGCTTCGCCGGGGACGCTGACAGGCCGGAGACAGTCGGCTGACAGTCAGGGGAGGACTGTCAGCACCTCCTCCCGGCCCAGCGCGGCGCCCCTGGCGAACTCCGCGGCGAACGCCTGCGCGCCGATGAGCTCCGTGGCGCCCGCGGCGGTCCCGGCGACGTCTCGGTCGCCGGTGACGGCCATGCCGCGCAGCGCCACCCCCACACCGAGCAGGAACGCCGCCCGCCCGGCGGCGCCTTCGAGCAGGGCCAGCCCGGCGTGCCCCTCGACGACCTCGGCGAGATCCGTCGCCACCGCCGTCGATGCGCGGGCCAGGGAGAGCGCCTCGCGGTGGCGGTCCCTGGCCTCGGCGAGGTCGCCTTCGGCCTGGGCCAGCCGTCCCAGCCCGGTGAGCACCAGCGGCCTGATGCCCTCGGCGGCGTAGGTGCCGGGGTTGACGGCCTCCAGCGCCGCCGTGTAGTGCTCGCGCGCCTCGGCGTGGTCGCCGCACAACCGGGTGAGCTCGCCCCATCCCAGCTCGACCAGGGATGACCGGTGCGACGTGCCCGTCCTGCGCACCAGCTCGGCGGCGCGGTGCAGGTCGGCGCGGGCCGCGGGGAGGTCGCCCTCGCGCAGCAGCCCGCCGGCCCTGCGGCAGAGCACATCCGCCATCTCGTCCAGGGCGCCGAGCTGTCCGTGCAGGTCCAGCGCCTGTCCCCACAGCCGCCTGGCCCGCGCCCAGTCGCCCCGCCAGTTGGAGATCAGCCCCAGCCATTCGAGCCCCTGCGCCGTCCCCCAGCGCTCGCCCGCGGCGCGGAAGCCCGACAGCGTCGACTCCAGCCCCCGCTCGGCGTCGATCACCCTGCCGTCGAGCAGGTGCACCAGGGACTCCCCCAGCATGGACACGGCCCGGCTCCACGGGTCGGAGCCGAGCAGCCGCCCCCGCCTCAGGGTGGACTCCGGATCCGACGGTCCCGCGACCATGCCCCACAGCACGTTCGCGAACGGGTGCCGCAGCTCCCGGTCCAGTGACCGCATGATCTCCTCGGCCCGCGCCCACTGCTCCGGCGGGACATGCGGTACGGCCTGCAGCACGCACATGACGTACTCCTCGTCCAGCGCCTCGGGCGGCCCGGCGCCGAACCGTTCGAGCAGCCGCAGCGCCGACGAGGCCGCCTGACCGCGCCGCCCGCTCAGCCACCAGTACGCCGCCAGGGCCGCGATCAGCCGCAGCGCCGTCTCGGGGTCGCCCTGTGTGGCGTGGCGCAGCGCGGCCTGCAGGTTGCTGTGCTCGGCGGAGAGCCGGGCCAGCCATCGGAGCTGCTCGGCCCGGCGCAGCCACGGCTCGGCGCGCTGCGCCAGGTCGAGGAAGTAGGCGGCGTGAGCGTCGCGCAGCCGCTCCCCCTCCCCGGCCTCCGCCAGCCGCTCCGCGCAGAACAGGCGGATCGTGTCGAACATCCGGTAGCGACCGTCACTTGCCTCGATGAGGGACTTGTCCACCAGATCGGCCAGCACCTCGCCGGTCCCGCAGACCCGTTCGACCGCCTCCAGGGACGCGCCCCCGGAGAACACCGAGAAGCGCCTGGCCAGCGTCTGCTCCTCGGGGCCGAGCAGGCTCCAGCTCCACTCCACCACCGCGCGCAGCGTCTGGTGGCGGAGCGCCGCGGTGCGGTCGCCACGCGACAGCAGCGTGAACCGGCCGTGCTCGTTCAGGCGCGCGGCGATCTCCTCCACGGTGAACGACCTCACCCTCGCCGCCGCCAGCTCGATGGCCAGCGGCGACCCCTCCAGCGTCACGCAGATCTCGGCGACCTCGGGCCGCATCGTGAAGCCGGGACGTACGGCGGCGGCCCGCTCGGCGAACAACCGCACCGCGGGGTAGGCGAGCGCGTCCTCGGGGTCCGTGCCCGGGGGCGGCACGGCCAGCGGCGACAGCGGTAGGAGCATCTCGCCGGTGAGCCCGAGCGGCTCGCGGCTGGTGGACAGGATGGACAGCCCCGGGCAGGCGTCGAGCAGCCGGCGGGTGAGCGCCGCGGCCGGCGCGATCACGTGCTCGCAGTTGTCCAGGATGAGCAGGATCTCCTGGTCGGCCAGCGCGCTCACGAGCCGGTCGGCGGCGTCGGACCGGCCGAGGTCCGGTGGCCGCAGCCCCGCCTCGCGCAGGCCGAGCGCGCCCAGCACCGCCTGGGGGATCTGGCCGCCGTCGTCGAGCGGGGACAGGTCGACGAAACACGTGTCCTGCCCCCGGCGACGGGCCGCCTCGACCGCCAGCCTGGTCTTGCCGGTGCCGCCGGGACCGGTCAGGGTGACCAGCCGGCAGTCCCGGAGCGAGTCGATCCGCTCCAGCTCCGTCGCGCGGCCCACGAAGCTGGTGAGCTGCGCGGGGAGCCGGTGGCGGGCCGCCTGCCCGCGCGCCCGCTCACCGCGCAGGATCGCCAGGTGGAGTGCCGCGAGCTCGGGCGAGGGGTCGGCGCCGAGCTCGTCGGCCAGCAGCCGCCTGATCTCGTCGAAGACGGCCAGCGCCGCCGCCTGCTGCCCGGCGGCGTGCAGCGCCCGCATGAGCTGGCCGCGCAGCCGTTCGCGCAGCGGGTGCGCGGCCACCAACTGCCGCAGCTCGGCCGTCGAGGTGCCCTCGGGGAGCGCGAGCTCGGCCTCGACGAGGTCTTCCCGCGCCGCCAGCCGTATCTCTTCCAGGCGGGCCGCCTGCGACGGCGCGAAGGGCGATTCGGCCACGTCCGCCAGCGCGGGTCCTCGCCACAGCTCCAGCGCGTCCTTGAGCGATCTCGCGGCGCGCTCGTGGTGCCCCGCGGCCAGGAGCCGGCGCCCCTCGCGGGCGAGCCGCTCGAAGCGGTGGGCGTCCACGTCGTCGGGGTCGACCGCGACCCGGTATCCGGCCCCGTGGAACTCGATCAGGTCAGGGGGGAGGTTGCGGCGGAGCCGGGACACGTGGGCCTGGATCGCGTTGGCCGCCCCGGCCGGCGGATCGTCGCCGTACTGGCCGTCGATCAGCCGGTCCACGCTGACCAGCCGGCCGGCCTCGAGCAGGAGCAGCGCGAGGAGCGCACGCGGCCGCGGCCCCCCGACGGAGACCGCTCCACCCTCAACCGTCCGGACCTCCAGCGGCCCCAAGATGCCGAACTGCACGGAACCGATTGTGTCCCATGCGTCCCGCCCGCGAGGCCCGCCGTCCGGCCGCGCGGCCGGCCGCTGTTCATCGCGCCGGAGGCGGCCGGCACCGTGTCCGTGCCGATGCTCCGGGTCAGGCCCGGCGTGGACCACGGTGCCGTCACGGTGATGACCGGCCGCCTCGATCCCTCGTTCCCGGTCATTCCCGGCGGGAGCGCCTGGAGCGCGCTCCGGAGTGCAGTCTCACCAGGGCCGGGATGGCGAGGGCGAAGACGATCAGCAGGGCGAGACCGGCCCGCAGGGCGCCGGCCCAGTCGGCGAGGCCCGTCCGGGCCGCCCCGGCCACCCCGGCCGCGGCGGCCCCGCCGTCGAGGACCGCGAAGAAGACGGCGCCGACGGCGGTGACGCCGAGCACGCCCGCCATCTCCTGGACGGTGCCGAGCACTCCGGCCGCCACCGCGGCATGGCGATCACGCACCCCGGCCAGCACTGACGCGATCAGCGGCGACATCACCCATCCCATCCCCGTCCCGGCCACCGCCAGTCCGGCCGCCAGCCATCCGACCGGACCCGCGGCGGCGTGATACAGCAGGGCCAGCCCGGCGGCCAGCGCCAGGCCGCCGGCGCACGGCAGCCGCCGGCCCAACCGGCCGGCCAGCCGCCCGGCGACGGCCGAGCCGGCCAGGAATCCGGCGTTGAGCGCGGTGACCAGCCCGCCGGCGGCCGGCGGCGCCAGCCCCCGGCCGTCCTGCAGGTAGAGCGCCAGCACGAACGGCAGCCCGGCCGAGCCGGCGAACAGCGCCAGCACCGCGGCCAGCCCCGGCGCGAACCCCGGCTCCCGGAAGATCGCCAGATCCAGCAGCGGGGCCCGGCCGGCCGCGGCCCGCCGGCGCTGCCGGCGGGCGAACCCGGCCAGCAACGGTACGGCGGCGGCCAGAGCGGGCCACGTCCAGGCCGGCCAGCCCTGCTCACGGCCCACGCTCAGCGGCCCGGCCAGCGCCAGCAGCCCGGCGGCCAGCAGCAGCGCCCCGGCCCCGTCCAGCCCCCGCCACCGCCGGCCCGGGCGTCTGTCGTCGGGCCCGGGACGGCCCGCCCCGGGCAGCAGGAGCGGGGTCAGGGCCAGCGCGGCCAGCCCGATCGGCAGGTTGACCAGGAAGCAGGTGCGCCAGCCCAGCCCGGCCGGATCGGCGGCGACCAGCAGACCGCCGGCCGACTGGCCGCTCACCCCGGCCAGGCCGACCGTGGCGCCGTACCAGCCGAACGCGCGGGCCCGGCCGGCGCCGGGGTACAACACCGTCAGCAGCGCCGGCACCTGCGGCGCCAGCAGCGCCGCCGCCAGCCCCTGGCCGACCCGGGCGGCCACCAGCGCGCCCGCGGTGGGCGCCGCCGCGCAGGCCGCCGAGGCCAGGGTGAACAGCGCCAGTCCGGCGGTGAAGACACGCCGGGGTCCGTGCAGGTCGCCCAGCCGCCCGGCCAGGATCAGCCCGGCCGCGTAGGCCAGCCCGTATCCGGCGATCACGAACTGCATCGCCGCCGCACCGGCCTGCAGATCCCGCCGGGTGGAGGGGATCGCCACGGTGACGATGAAGAAGTCGAGCGTGGTCATGAAGACCGCGGTCAGCACCACCGGCAGGGCCCGCCAACGGTTCCGGTCCCTGTCCGGCACTCCGCGCGAGCCGGGAGGGCACGGCGGGCAGGCAGGCGGCGTGATGGTCGGCATGTGGGGGTCTCCAGCGTCTGATCGCCGGCCCGCGCCGGCGACGCCCCACCTTGGCCAGCGGCGACTCGCGGCGCTGGCGTATTTCGGCCGTCGATGTGCCGGGGCGGCCGCGCCGGATTGCAGGTCCGAATTCAGCTGAAATTACTGGTCTGAAGCTCGCCGGGGACGGGCCGCACGCCCGCCGTAGCTTTGCCCCATGAAGCTCCCCTTCCAGCCGGAAGGGGCTGACGAGGAGAAGAGCACACCATGGATCTGCAGCTTTCCGGCCGCGTCGCGGTCGTCACCGGCGCCTCCAAGGGCATCGGCCTGGCCGTCACGCGCACCCTGCTCGACGAGGGGGTCCGCGTCGTGGCCGCCTCGCGCAAGAGCACCCCGGAGCTGGAGGCGCTCGGCGGCGCCGGGCTGCTCCACGTGCCGGTCGACCTGATGGACCCCGAGGCGCCCGGCCAGGTCGTGGCACGTGCGGTGGAGGAGTTCGGCGGGCTCGACATCCTGGTGAACAACGCCGGCGGTCCGCCGCCCGGCGTCGCCCTGCCGCGCTTTTCGTTCCTGGCGCCCACCGACGACGACTGGCGGGTGATGTTCGAGTTCAACCTGTTCTCGGTCGTCCGTGCCATCCGTGCCGCCATCCCGCCGATGCTCCGGCGGGGCGGCGGTTCGATCGTCAACGTCTCCTCGGGCAGCGCCCGGCTGCCCGCCCCGATGAACGTCGACTACAACGCCGCCAAGGCGGGCCTGAACAACCTGACCAAGGCGCTGTCGGAGGAGTTCGCCCCGCAGGGCATCCGGGTGAACACCGTCTCGCCGGGGCCCGTGCGGACGGCGTGGTGGACCGAGGAGGGCGGTGCGGCCGACATCATCGCCGCCCAGGCGGGCACCGACCGTGACAGCGTGATGGACAGCGTCGCACCGGAGATGATGAAGCTGTCGACCGGGCGCCTCGTCGAGCCGCAGGAGGTGGCCGACGTGATCGCCCTGCTCGCCTCGCCGCGCTCGGCGAGCACGACCGGCGCGGACTTCGCCGTCGACGCCGGGTTCCTCAAGGAGGTCTGACCCGCCGGAGTCCACCGGCCCGGACCTTCCCGGCTGCTCCGTCCCGGTCCCATGGGTCCGGGCGGAGGGCGGGGACCGTGGACCGTCCCTCCGGGCCGCTCAGGGGACCGAGGTCCCGTCGGCGGCACGGGAGAGAATTTCGAGTATTTTGTCACCGGATGTCGAGGGCCTGTCTCCGGCTCCGACCGAGAGGTGACAGCGCGCCGGCAGGGCGCGCGCGATCGAGGGGACACCCGGGATGAAGTACGTAGCGATGATCTATGGCAACCAGGCCAAATGGGACTCCTTCCCGGCCGAGGCGTGGCCGGAGGCCATCGCCAGGCAGGAGGCGTTCAACGCCAAGTATCGGGAGACCGGGGAGCTGCTGGGCGCCTACGGTCTGGCGGACGCGGCCAACGCCAGGCTCGTGCGGCGTGAGGGTGGAGCCCCGGCGGTCACCGACGGGCCATACCTGGAGACCAAGGAGTACATCGCCAGCTTCTACCTGTTCGACTGCGAGAGCGAGGAGCGCGCGCAGCAGATCGCGGCGGACATGCCCTTCGCCGACGTGGATCCGGTCGAGCTCTGGCCGGTCCTGCACGGGTCCGCGGCGGACATGTGAGCGTGGACCGCGGTGTCGAGGACCTGCTGCGCGAGCTCGCGCCGCAGGTCCTCGGCGCGCTGGTCCGCCGGTACGGCGTCTTCGACGCGTGTGAGGACGCCGTCCAGGAGTCGTTGCTCGCCGCCGCGCTCCAGTGGCCGGCCGAGGGGATGCCGGACAGCCCGAGGGGCTGGCTGATCACCGTCGCCTCGCGCAAGCTGGTGGACCAGGTCCGCAGCGAGCAGGCGCGGCGGCGCCGTGAGGACCGCATCGCCCTGGCCACCCCGCAGGCGGAGCTGCTCAGCCGGGCCGCCGACGCCGA
Organism: Streptosporangium sp. NPDC048886; assembly: GCF_055586905.1. NCBI lineage: Bacteria > Bacillati > Actinomycetota > Actinomycetes > Streptosporangiales > Streptosporangiaceae > Streptosporangium > Streptosporangium sp. NPDC048886. The sequence goes on along the minus strand of NZ_JBVJHH010000001.1, from coordinate 86,118 downwards.
TCCGGGCACCGACCGGGACGACTCCCTCGCGCTGCTGTTCCTGTGCTGCCACCCGGCGCTGTCGGAGCCCAGCCGGATCGCGCTGACGCTGCGCGCCGTCGGCGGCCTGACCACCGCGCAGATCGCCGCGGCCTTCCTGGTCCCGGAGGCGACCATGGCCCAGCGCATCAGCCGGGCCAAGCAGACCATCAAGACCTCCGGCACCCCGCTGCGCATGCCCGAGGCGGCCGACCGCGCCGAACGGCTGGGCGCGGTGCTGCACGTGCTGTACCTGATCTTCAACGAGGGATACACCGCGACGGACGGCGCCGACCTGACCGCGCCGGCGCTGTCGGCCGAGGCGATCCGGCTCACCCGGATGCTGCACCGCCTGCTGCCCGACGACGGCGAGGCGGCGGGGCTGCTGGCGCTGATGCTGCTCACCGACGCGCGCCGCCCCGCCCGCACCGGTCCCGACGGCGACCTGGTGCCGCTGGCCGAGCAGGACCGCGGCCGGTGGGACCGCCGGCTCATCGCCGAGGGGATCGAGCTGATCAGCCGGACCCTGCCCCGGGGGCAGGTCGGCCCCTATCAGCTCCAGGCGGCCATCGCCGCCGTCCACGACGAGGCCGAGCACGTCGACGCCACGGACTGGGCGCAGATCCTCGCGCTGTACGGGCTGCTGGAACAGCTCGCGCCGAACCCGATGGTCACCCTCAACCGCGCGGTCGCCGTCGCCATGGTGCACGGCCCCGCCGCCGGGCTGGACCTGCTGGCCGGCCTGGAGTCCGACAGGCGGATGGCACGCCACCACCGCCTGCTCTCGACCCGCGCCCACCTCCTGGAGCTGCTCGGCGAACACGACGGCGCGGCGGACGCCTACCGCGACGCCGCCCGGCGCACCACCAGCGCGCCGGAACGGCGCCACCTCGCCTCCCGCGCGGCACGGCTGGCCGCCGGACGGAGCTGAGCCGGACCGCCGGTGGCCTGTGGATGAGGCTTCACAGGAGCAGGCGCACCGCGGCGAGCAGCGTGAGCGCCACCGTGATCCGCTCGAACAGCCTGCGGTCGATGCGTCCGATGACCACGCGGCCGGCCGCCGCCCCGGCGAGGACGGCCGGGAAGGTCAGCGCGGCGAACCCGAGCGTGGCCGGGGTGACCAGGTCCAGCGCGACGCTGAAGGGCACCTTGAACGCGTTGATGATGAGGAAGAACCACGCGCTGGTCCCGAGGAACCCCAGCATCGGCAGGCCCGCCGCCAGCAGGTAGAGGGCCATGACGGGCCCCGCCGCGTTGGCCGTCATGGTCGCGGCGCCGGCGAAGAACCCGGTGAGGGCGGCCACCGGCCTGCGGTGGGCGAGGGAGTCCTCGGGGCCGCGGCGCCGGTTCCACAGGTGGACGGCGAGGATCGCCAGCAGGATCCCCCCGATCAGCCGTCTCATCTGCGTGTCGTCGACCCAGCGGACGACGACCGCGCCGGCCGCCACGCCGGCGGCCACCCACGGCAAGAGCCTGACCAGCTTCGGCCAGTCCGCGTGGCGGCGGTAGGCGACCACGGCGACCACGTCGCCGACCAGCAGCAGCGGCAGCAGGATTCCGGTGGACTGCTTGGCCGGCAGGACGAGCGCGAACAGCGCCACCGCCACCGTCCCCGCGCCGGAGACGCCCGTCTTGGAGAACCCGACCAGGAACAGGGAGAGCAGGATCACCGCCCATTGCAGGACGTCGAGAGTGGGCATCAGCCGCGCCGCCGCCGCGGCTCCGGCGCGGGGAGCGCCCGTTCCGCCGGGTGAGCGGGCCGTCCCCGCCGTCCGGCGGCCGCCTCCCGGACCCGTCCGATGCCGGCCATGGTCTCCCCCTGACGTGGCCCGCCCGGAGCCGCCGTGCGGCCGCCCCCGTGACCGGCCAGAGGACATCATGCCGTGCTGTGCGGTTTCGGGATGAATTGCCCCTATGATCCCGCTCCGGACCGGCCGGGCCCCGCGCCGGCGTGCCGGAGCGCTCCGCCGGCGGGGGCGCCGCCACCGTCCGCCGGGGCCCGCCGTACCCGGGTCAGACGGTCTTGACGGACCCGCCGTCGACGAGGTGGTCGGCGCCGCTGACGCTGGCGGCGTGCGGCGAGGCGAGATAGACGACCATTGCGGCCACCTCGGCCGGTTCGACGAGACGGCCCGTGGTCATGCCCGTCCAGGCCGGTAGCTGCGCCAGCACCTGCCCGTGCTCCAGCCCCATCGACCTGGCGAGCTCCGCGCCGTAACCGGCCGGGTCCTCCCACATGGAGGTGCGCACCACGCCGGGCGAGACGGTGTTGACGCGCACCCCCCGGGGGCCGAACTCCTCGGCGAGGGCCTTGCCGAACGCGGTCAGCGCCGCCTTGGCGGTGGTGTAGGTGACGGGGCCGGAGTGTGGCATCCGGGCCCCGTTGGAGGAGATGTTGACGATGCTCCCTTGGCTCCGCAGGAGGCTGGGGAGCGCGGCCCGGGTGGCGCGGACCGCGCTGAGGAAGTTGAGGTCGAACGCCTGCAGCCACTGCCCGTCGTCGAAGCCGAGGAATCCGCCCAGCTGTCCCTCGCCCCCGTCGCCGCCGCCGACGTTGTTGACGAGCAGGTCGATCTCGCCCAGCTCCGCCAGCGCCTCGCCGATCAGCAGCGCCGGACCCTCCTGTGTGGACAGGTCCACCGGCACGGCGGTCGCGCCGGTCTCCTTCAGCTCGGGCGAGACCGTGCGCGCGCCGGCCACCACCCGCACCCCCTCGGCGGTGAGCGCGGACACGATCGCCAACCCGATCCCCCGGCTGGCCCCGGTCACCACGGCGGTCTTCCCGCTCAGTCCCATGTCCATGAGAGCCCCTTTCCAGAATCTGCATCACTCAAGACGCAGTCAACATAGTAGTTGCAACATGAATGTTGCAACTAATGGCGGAGAGGCGTCTCTGGTGTAGTCTCCAGTCCGTGATGAGGGCGCAGAGCGCGGCGGAGGGCGACGTGGCGGGCCACGGCGGCCGGGCGCGGCGCGCCGACGCCGAGCGGACCGTGCTGGCGATCCTGGAGGCGGCCGAGCGGGTCCTGAGCAAGAACCCCGCCGCGACCATGGAGCAGATCGCCGAGGCCGCCGGTGTCGCCCGCACCACCGTCCACCGCCGCTTCGCCTCCCGCGAGGCGCTCGTGGACGCCATGACGGCCTGGGCCACCCGCCAGTTCGGCGCGGCCGTGGACGCCGCCCACTCCTCGACCGCCCCGCCGCTGGTCGTCCTCCACCAGGTGACCGCGAACGTCCTCCGCATCAAGATCGACTGGGGGTTCGCCATGGGCCGGGCCCCGCAGGGTGATCCCGAGGTCGCCCGCGTCCACGCCGCCGTGCTGGACAAGTGCGACGAGATGTTCCGCCGCGCGCGGGCGGCGGGCGTCCTGCGCCCCGACGCCGATCTCCGATGGACCCGCCGCGTCTACTACGCCCTCATCCACGAGGCCGCGCAGAGCGAGGGCGACGCCGACACCCTCGCCGTCCAGGTCGTGGACACTCTCCTGCGGGGCGCCGGCGCCGGCCACTGAGTGCCGCCCGCGTCCGGGGCCGCCGCGGACCTGGGACCGCTAGAGGATCGCCAGGGGGTTGATGGGGCTGCCGGTGCCTCCTTCGATCTTGAGGGGGGCCGCGACGAAGACGAAGTCCCCGCCCGTACGGCCGGCGCACGCCGCGGCCAGTTCCTCCAGCCAGAGCATCTCGGCCAGGTGGATGCCGTGCCGCCAGAGCAGGATCATGTGGAGGTCGTCCTCCAGGCCCTCGTCGGCGAGCTGGCGGGCGTTGAGGCCGCCGATGGCGGCATTGTCGGAGGCGACCATCGCGACGTCGCGGGAGGCGAGCCAGCGGCCCGCGTCGGCCGACAGGCCCGGCTGGCCGGACCAGTAGTCCTCGGGGGAGCTGTCCCAGACCAGGGGCCAGCCGGTGCGGACGACGGCCACGTCGCCGGGCCGCACGTCGTCGCAGATCTCCCGCAGCAGGTCGCCGGAGACGCGCAGGTCCACCGGGAGGTGGTCCAGACCCAGGTGGCGGGGGACGTCGAAGAGCACGGCCCGGGCCACGACGCCGCCGACGGTCTCGATGCCGCACCGGGCCGCGCCGTACGATCTGACCCTGGCGGCGGGATGGCCGTTGTAGATCTCCTCCCCCGACCACATGTGGCACAGGGCGTCCATATGGGTCGTGGTGCCGTGGCAGGTGACGATGACGGCGTCGTCGGCCATGCGGAGACCCGCGCCGACCGGGCGGGTCCCGGCCGCGTAGTCGCCGCCGTCGACCGACATGAAATGCTGCGGCAGCGGGCGGCCGCGCAGGTGGGGGACCGTCGTGGGGGCGGATGAGGAGGTGGCCCCCCTGAGGGGCATGGCCAGGCTGATCACCTGGCCGGTGGCGGCCGAGGCCAGCGCGGTGAGGACCGTCGCGGGGGTCAGCAGGTTCAGCGTGCCGCGCTGGTCGTCTGGGCCGAAACGGCCCCAGTTGTTAGGCTCGGTGACCAAGCAAGTGCTCACTTTCATGGAGGGACGGTCATGACGGCGGTTCACGGGCAGTGCGATCCCCGGTTCTCCCGGGTGCGCGAGGTGTTCGACGGACACTTCGCCGACGGCGATGAACTGGGCGCGGCGTTCGCGGTCTTCCTGGACGGCGAGCCGGTCGTGGACCTGTGGGCCGGGGTCGCCGACCGGCACAGCGGGCGGCCCTGGGAGCGCGGCACCCCGGCGCTGACCTACTCGTGCACCAAGGCGGTGACCGCGACGGCGGCGCTGCTGCTGGCCGAGCGCGGACTGCTCGACGTCGCCGCGCCGGTCGCCGACGTGTGGCCGGAGTTCGCCCGCGGCGGCAAGGAGCGGATCACCGTCGAGCACCTGCTGACCCACCAGGCGGGGCTGCCCGTGATCGAGGAGCCGGTCCCGGTGGAGGAGTTCGAGGACCAGGCCGCCATCGCCGACCGGCTGGCCGGGCAGACGCCGATCTGGGAGCCGGGCACCGCGCACGGCTATCACGCGCTGACGTACGGCTTCCTGCTCGGCGAGGTGGTCCGCCGGGTGTCGGGCAGGTCCGTGGGCGAGTTCGTGACCGCCGAGATCGCCGCGCCGCTGGGGCTCGAACTCTGGTTCGGCGCGCCGCAGGACGTGGCGGCGCGGGCGGCGCGGCTGTCGGCCGGGGAGCGGCGCGGGACCGCCGGAACCGCCGGGACCGCGGAGGGCACCGGGACCGCGGGGGGCGCGCAGGCGCCGCCGTCCGGGGCCGCCCCGGACACCGTCCTGCGGGTGTCGGGAGCCGCCGCGCCACCCGGCGACCCGCTGGCGGAGATGTCCAGGGCCGTCCTCGACAAGGACAGCCTGATGAACCGGGCGCTGGGCAACCCGCCGATCCACCTGCTGAAGGGGGGCGCCAACCACCCGGTCATGCTCCGCTCGGGCTGGCCGGCGATAGGGGCCGTCGCCACGGCGCGGGGCCTGGCCGGCTTCTACCGCGACCTGGTCGCCGGGCGGATCCTGCGCCCGGAGACCCTGGCCGGGGCCGTCCGGCGGCGGGTCGACGGCCCGGACAGGGTGTTGTACGTCGGCAGTTCCTTCGGCCTGGGCTACATGCGCCCGGCCCTGACCTTCCTCACCCCCACCGCGGGGGCGGAGTCCGCCTTCGGCCACACCGGCATGGGCGGGTTCCTGGGGCTCGGTGACGTCGAGCACGGCCTGGGCATGGGTTACACGATGAACAAGATGGCCGGCGCGGTCTCCAACAGCCTCCGCGCCTACCGCCTCGCCGAGGCCGTCTACGGCTCCCTCTAGCCTCAATGCATCGTGATGCCGCCGCTGACCGACATGATCTGGCCGGTGATGTAGGCGGCCCTGTCGGTGCAGAGGTAGGCGACCAGGCCCGCCACGTCCTCGGGGGTGCCGAGGCGGCGCAGCGGGACGCTCCGGGTCAGCTTGTCCACCAGCCCCGGCCGGTCGGCGTCCACGCGGCGGAGCATGGGGGTGTCGGTGGGCCCGGGGCAGACCACGTTCGAGGTGACGTTCGCCCGGGCGGCCTCCCGGGCGAGGGTCTTGGCCAGGCCGAACAGCCCGGCCTTGGTCGCGGCGTAGGCGCCCTCCCCGCCGGATCCGGCCCGCGCGCCGTCGGAGGAGATGAAGATCAGGCGTCCCCAGCCGCGCCCGGTCATCCCGGGCAGCAGCAGCCGGGTGAGGAGCATCGGACCGCGCAGGTTGACCCGCCACATCAGGTCCCAGTCCGCCGGGTCGCTGTCGGCGAACGGCTCGACGACCGACACCCCGGCGCCGTGCACCAGGATGTCGGGCGCCCCGGCGCCGCCGCAGAACTCCGCGATGGACCCCGGGTCGGTCAGATCCACCGGCAGCGCCGTGGCCGGCGCCCTGGGCCCGCTCGGCGCCCCGGCCCTCGCGCCCAGTCCCAGCGACTGGCTGTTCAGCTCGTCGGCGATCCCGGCGGCGCCCGCCCCGTCCACGTCGGCCACGACGAGCCGGGCGCCGAGCGAGGCGAGGTCGCGGCAGATGGCCGCGCCGATCGCGCCGGCCCCGCCGGTCACCACCGCGGTGCGGCCGTCCAGCCGCAGGCCCTCCATCATCTCCAGACCTCCACGAGATCGGCGGCGGTCACCCGCGCGGCCAGCAGGCCGACGGTGTTGGCCAGTACGGCCTGCGCGTAGTCGTCGGGGACCCCGGCCACGGCGTCGGTCACCACCGCCACCCGGTAGCCGAGGTTGACGGCCTCCAGGGCGAGCCCGGGGATGCCGAGGTTGAGGGAGAGCCCGACCGCGACGACGGCCGAGACGCCGAGCGAGCGCAGGGTCGTGTCCAGCGAGGTCCCGGTGAAGGGCGAGAAGCCGTGGTAGCGGCGCGACTCCAGGTCGCCCGGGTCGAGCAGCGCGGGCAGGACCTCGATCGCGCCGGTGCCCTCCAGCATGTGCGCGGGGTCCTTGAGCAGGGCGGTGATGAACGGGCAGTTGGCGGTGTGCGACCCCGCCCGGTCGGCGCGGAAGGCGGCGGTGCAGTGGACCACCGGGATCCCGGCGGCACGGGCCGCGCTCAGGACCGAGGAGGCGTTGGCCACCACGTTCCGCCGCGCGCACACCTCCACCAGATCTGGAAATCTCGCCAGATCGCCGACGACCCCGCGCTGCATCTCCATCACCAGCACCGCACTGTGCCCCGGTGCGGCCAGTGACCCCAGATCGACCGGCATACGGCCTCCAAACGCCCGAGCGCTTGCTTGGTTGTCGGCCAGAGCCTAACACGCGGCCCGGCCCGTCACCCGGGCCCACCGCCCCGTCACCGTCCGGCAAAGTTCGCCGGCCATGACAACCGACCACCGGGGTGAGACCGTCGAACAAGCGACGGCGCTCGGAGGGGGACTGAATGGTTCCGGGATACCACGAGGTGCGAGGGCTCGGCGCCGGAGGCAGCGGCCGGGTGGTGCTGGCCACCTACGCCCCCACCGGCGCCTACGTGGCCATCAAATATCTGGACGCGGCGCTGCGGGACGACCCCGGGACCATGGCGCGCCTGCGTGAGGACGCGCGCGTCATGGTGGAGCTGCGCGATCCGCACGTGGTCCGCCTCCACGAGTACTACGAGGACGTGCTCGACGCGGCGGTCGTGATGGAGCTGGTGGACGGGGTCGCGCTCCGGAAGATCCTGTCCGCGCACGGCACCACCAGCCCCGAGGCGGCGCTGGCGATGCTCAGGGGCTCGCTGGCGGGCCTGGCCGCCGCCCACGCCGCCGGGATCGCGCACCACGACTGCAAGCCGGAGAACGTGCTGGTCCAGGCGGACGGCACCGGCAAGCTGACGGACCTCGGCATCGCCTCCCCGGCCGGGGAGGCGGGCATGCCCGCGGGCGCCCCGGCCTACCTCGCGCCCGAGCGGTGGGCCGGGGCGCCGGCCGGCCCGGCGAGCGACCTCTACGCGGCCACGTGCGTGTTCTTCGAGTGCCTCACCGGGCGCGCGCCGTACGGGACGGACCGCCCCGCCGTGCTCATGCGCCGGCACCGGACGGCGCCGATCCCGCTGGAGGCGGTGCCGAGCTCGGTGCGGGAGCTGGTCGCCCGGGGCCTGGCCAAGGACCCGGCGGACCGGCCGCCGACCGCCACCGCGTTCGTCGCGGAGCTGGAGGCCGCCGCGCTGGCGGCCTACGGGCCGGGCTGGGAGCAGCGCGGGCGGCGGCACCTGGCCGAGCTGGCCACGCTGCTGGCGCTGGCCTTCCCGCTGGCCGGGTCCTCGCCCCGGGCCGGCGTCCCGGTCGCACGGCGCGTGGCCGGCCGCATGGGCGCGATACGCCGCCCCCGGCTGGCCCCGCGGGTCGTGGCCGGGGCAGCGGTGATCGCCGTCGCGGTCACCGTCGGCCTGGTCGCCGCCGGCCGGGCCCCCGACCGGCTCTCCGCCGACACGATCTTCACTCCGGAGCAGCGCCCGCCCGGCGCCGAGGATCCGCCGACGCCCACCGGGAGGACCTCCACCGGGAAGGCGCCCTCCGGGAAGCACCCGGGATCGCCTCCGCCGGAGCCGGTCACCACCCCCGGGCCGGCACGGAGCGCCTCCACCGGCCGGGCCACGCCCCCGTCGCGGAGCGCCCACCCCAGCCGCCCGGACCGCCCGGCCCCGGCCCCGTCGCGGACCCCTTCCCGGGCGCCCGGCCCGACCGCCACGGGGACGCCGCCGCCCGCGCACACGGTCAGCGGCCTGGCGGTCACCGGGATCGACGCCGGCGGCGCCACGATCGCCCTGCGGGCCTCCACCGCGGCGGAGGTCGTGCTGAGCGTCGGGTTCGCCGAGGGGCCGGATCCCGCCCGGCTCGCCGAGGCGCCCCCGCACAGCCTCACCCTCACCGGGGCCGGCTCCTACTCCCGGAGCGTCCCGCACGCCTTCACCGCTCCGGCCTGCGGGCAGACCCTCTACCGGCGGGTCACGGTCTCCACCTCGCCCCAGGCCGCCGGCGGCCCGCGCAGCCGTACCGCGCGGGTCAGCGGCGGCCCGTGCCCGTCGCCTCCGGTCGAGAGCGTGGACATCGTCTCCTTCGACGGCACCACGGTCCGCCTCCGCGTGCGGACCGGCGACACCTCGGCGGTGACCGTGCGGCTGGGGTCCGCCCAGCAGGTCGTCGGCGGCGAGGGCGGGTTCACCAGCGGCGTCCAGGTGCTGGAGCTGTCCGGCCGGACCGACTACACGCGCGAGGTCGCCGTGGAGTTCGCCGCGCCGCCCGGCTGCGGCGCCTACGTCCACCGGGTGGTGACGGTCACCACCGTCCCCGGGAGCGGCACGCGCTCCCGCGACGCGCGGCTCGACCTCCCGCCCTGCGGGCCGGGACCGGACCCCGACCCCTCCGGGACGGAGTGGCCCGCCGACGGCGGGCCGGTCCCGGACGGATCCGCGGAGGACGGCACCTTGTGAGTGAACCAAGCGTGCGCTAGCTTGGCGATCGATGACCAGTGACACGCTCACCTACTGGGATGCCTGCCGTCGCGGCGAGTTGGTCATTCAACGCTGTACGGCCTGCGCCCGGCGGGTGCACCTGCCCGCTCCCGAGTGCCCCCACTGCGGCGGCGCCGACCTTCCCTACGAGCCCGTCTCGGGCGAGGGACGCGTGCACACCTTCACCGTGGTGCACCGCTCGCCCGCCCCGGAGTTCCGGGGGCGGGAGCCGTACGTGCTGGCCTGGATCGACCTGCCCGAGGGGGTGAGGGCGTTCGGCCGGGTGGTGGACTGCGCACCGGAGCGGGTGTGGATCGGCATGCCGGTATGCGTGACTTTCGTCGACGACCTACCCCATTGGAGACCGACATGAGCAAGCTCGGCAACGTCCTGATCCCCGTCGACGACCTGGACAAGGCGATCGCCTTCTACTCCGGCACGCTCGGCCTGGCGGTGCGCTTCCGCGACGGCGACCGGTTCGCGGCCCTGGACGGAGGGGGCGCCACGGTCGCGCTGGTCGCCGCCGAGGAGCGGGTGACCGGAGAGGTCACCGCGCCGTCCTACAAGGTCGACGACCTCACGCGGGCCCTACAGGACCTGACCGGGGCGGGCGCGGAGGTGGTGCGCGGGCCCGAGACCGGGCCGCACGAGATCAGAGCCGTCCTCCGCGACCCGTCAGGGAACGTCTTCGTCCTCTACTCATCCCGCTGAGCACCCTTCACCCCATCCCGCCGAGCACTCTCCCCCTCCCCCTCTCCCCCTCTCCCCCTCTCCCCCTCTCCCCCTCCTCACCCCTCCGAGCCGTCTCCTGAGCCCCCGCCGGCCCGGGGCCTCACACCGGCGTCCGCTCCCTCCCCGCCGGGCTCCGCCCGTCCCGCTGCGTCCTCTCCTCGCCCTCTCGACCGGAGGCCACAATGGCGCGATCCCCCTACGGCAACTACGCCTACGCCATCCTCACCGCCAACGCCCTGCGCACCCCGGACCGGGTCGCGCTGACCTACTGCGGCGAACGGAGCTTCACCTACGCCGAGCTCGACCGGACCGTCGACAGGCGCGCCCACGCCCTGTCGGCGGCCGGGATCGGGCCGCGGCGGCGGGTGGCGGCGCTGCTCAACGAGACACTGCACGTGGCCGAGGTCTACCTGGCTGCGGCGAAGCTGGGCGCGGTCACCGCGGCGCTCAACCCGTACTGGCCGGTGGACACCCTGCAGGCGGTCGTCGCGCACTCCGGCGCCACCGCCTTCGTCTACGACTCCACGGTCGAGCGGGCGGTGGCCGAGATCCGCCCCCGGCTCCCCGCCGTGACCACCTGGATCAAGGTCGGCGGTCCGGGCGAGGAGGCCGTCGACCTGGACGCGCTGACCGCCGACGCCCCGCAGGAGGCGTTCACGCCGGAGGGCTCCGGGGACGACCCGCTCGCGCTCTACTACACCTCGGGGACCACCGGCCTGCCCAAGGCCGTGATCCACACGCACGCCTCGTCGCTGGCGACCGCGCGGATCTGGCTGGACGTGCCGCGCGCCGAGGACTCGGTGCTCGGCACCGGGGCGATCATCTGGGGCATCGGCTTCCCCGCGCTGGTCGGGCCGGCGCTGTACGCGGGCATGCGGCTGGTGCTGGAACAGGACTGGGGGCCGGCGAACTTCCTGAAGGTGGTCCCCCGCGAGAGGGTCACCCACGTCTCGCAGATCCCGTCGTTCTACGCGGCGCTGCTCGGCGCCGACGACCACGACGGGGTGGACCTGTCGTCCCTGCGGGTCATCATGCTGGGCGGCGAGGCGCTCCCGGCGGCGCTGCTGGCCAGGATGCGACAGCGGCTGCCCGGCGCGGGCGTCTACTGCTACTACGGCCAGACCGAGGCCCCCTACACCTGTTTCGGCCGGGTGGACGACGGCAGCACGCCGCTCGGCTCCTCCGGCAGGGCGAGGACCGGCAACGCCGTACGGATCACCGGGCCGTCCGGCGACCGGGTGGTCGGCGAGGTGGGCGAGATCAACCTCGCCGGGCCGCACCGGATGGCCGGCTACGACCGGCTCCCCGACAAGACGGCCGAGGTGCTGCGCGGCGAGTGGTACGTGGGCGGCGACCTGGGCGTCCTGGCCGAGGACGGCAACCTGACCGTGCTCGGCCGCCGCGAGGACGCGATCCTGAAGGGCGGCGCCTGGTCGCAGCCCTCGACGGTGGAGGAGGCCGCGGTGGCGCTGGACGGCGTGGCCGAGGCCGGCGCGGTCGGCGTGCCCGCGCACGTCGACGGCCAGGACGCGGCCGAGCAGCGGATCCTGCTCGCGGTGGTCGCCCGGTCCGGGCACTCCCTCGACCCGTCGAAGCTCGCGGTCGCCCTCGCCGAGTCGCTGCCCGAGCACCAGCGGCCCGACCGCATCGTGGTCGCCGACGGGCTCCCCCACTTCCAGGACGCCTCCGGCGGACCCGGCAAGCTGCTGCGCCGGGAGATCCGGGAGAGGTACCTGCACCTCCTGGAGGGGGCGTGAGCGGGCCCGACCCCCTGACGGCGGCCGCGCTCCCCGAGCACGAGGTCAAGGCGCTGCTGCGGGAGGCCGGCGTGCCGGTGCCGCGCGGCGCCACGGCCGCCTCCGCCGGGCAGGTCGCCGCGGCGGCCGAGGGGCTGACCCCGCCGCTGGTGCTCAAGGCGTTCGGGGCCGGGCTGGTCCACAAATCGGACTCGGGCGCGGTACGGCTGGCGCTCGGCGGGCCCAGCGAGGCCGCCGAGGCCGCGGCCGGGATGCTGGACGGGCTCCTCGCCCAGGGCATCACCCCGGACGGCTTCCTGGTCGAGGAGCAGGCCGCGCCGGGGGTCGAGCTGATCGTCGGCGCCGTCCGCGACCCGGGGTTCGGGCCCGTCCTGCTCGTCGGGCTGGGCGGCGTCTGGACCGAGGCCCTGCGTGACACGGCGGTGTGCCTGTGCCCGGTCTCCGAGACCGACGTCCGGCGGATGCTCGCCTCCCTGCGCGGCGCCCGGCTGCTGCACGGCTACCGTGGCCGCCCGGCCGTGGACCTGGACGCCCTGGTGAAGCTGCTGCTCACGCTCGGCGGGGCCGGTGGGCTGTGGGAGCGGCTGGAGCTCGGCGAGTTCGAGCTCAACCCGGTGATCGCCACCGGGCAGGGCGTCGTCGCGGTCGACGCCCGGCACATCCCGGGTGAGCCCCGCGCGGAGCCGCCGGCCGCCCCGGTGGCGGGGACCGACTTCACGGCGCTGTTCGAGCCCCGCGCCGTGGCCGTGGTGGGGGCGTCCACCAGCCGGCCGAACTTCGGGAACATGTTCCTGGAGTTCTACCGGGCCACCGGGGTGCCGCTGGTGGCGGTGCACCCGGAGGCGGACGAGATCGACGGCGTGCCGGCCGTGCCGTCGCTGGCCGACGCCGACGCCGACTACGCGCTGGTCGCCGTGCCCGCCGCGAGGTGCGTCGAGGTCGTACGGCAGGCGGGCGGCATCCCGTTCGTCCAGGTGATGAGCGGTGGGTTCGGGGAGGCGGGCGCGCCCGACCTGGAGGTCGAGCTGGTCCGGGCCGCGCGGGAGGCCGGGACGCGGCTGCTCGGACCCAACTGCATGGGTGTCTACAGCCCGCGCGGCGGCCAGACCTTCATCGGCGGCGAGCCTGGTCCGCCCGGGCACGTGGCGCTGATCTCGCAGAGCGGTGGGCTGGCCGGGGAGGTCGTCAGAGTCGGCGAACGGCGCGGGCTGGCGTTCAGCCGGGTGGCCACGGTCGGCAACTCCGCCGACGTGACCCCGGCCGAGCTGCTGCGCTGGCTGGCCACCGACGAGCACACCTCGGCCGTCGGCATGTACCTGGAGGATCCACGTGACGGCCGCGCCCTGTTCGAGGCCCTGATGTCCGTGCGCGGGCGGCTCCCGGTCGTCCTGCTGGTCGGCGGCCGGAGCGCCCAGGGACGGCGGGCGGCCGCCTCCCACACCGGCGGTATGGTCGGCGACGGCCGCGTCTGGCAGGCCCTGGCCGGGCAGACCGGCGCCACCCTGGTCACCAGCCAGGACGACCTGATCGGCGCCCTGTCCTTCTTCCAGTCCCACACCGGACGGCTGGGCGCCGTCCCGGCGGACGGCGGGGACGGGGACCCCGCGGTGCTGGTGATCGGGCCGAGCGGCGGGGCGAGCGTCCTGGCCGCCGACGTGTTCGACGCGGCCGGGCTCTCGCTCGACGCGCTGCCGGAGGAGGCGAGGACCGGGCTGAGGGCGCTCGGGATCGGGGTCGGCAGCTCCCTGGCCAACCCGCTGGAGATCCCGGTGGGGCCGCGTGGCCGCCCCGAGCTGGTCCGGGAGGCCATCGCGGCGATCGTGGCGCGGCGCCCTTATCCGGACGTCGTCGCCCACGTGAACGTGCAGAGCTTCTTCACCTACGGGAGCTCGGCCGAGCCGCTGTACGCCTGCGCCCGCAGCCTCGCCCAGGCCCAGCAGGACCTGCCGGCGGTCAGGATCACGCTGGTCACCAGGAACGGCGAGTGCGCGCCGCCCGGGGTCGAGGACGGGGTCCGCGCGATCGCGGCCGGCGCCGGGATCCCCGTCTACCGTTCGATGGAGGCGGCCGCCGTGGCCGTCGCCGCCGCCAAACGTTTCACGCGAGGAGCTTGAGATGGGTCTGCTGGACGGCAAGGTCGCACTGATCACCGGCGGGGCCAGGGGCATGGGAGAGTCCCACGTGCGGCTGTTCCTGGAGGAGGGCGCGCGGGTCGTCTTCGGCGACGTGCTCGACGACGAGGGCAAGGCGCTCGCGGAGGCCACGGGGGCGGTGTTCGTCCATCAGGACGTGACGGGGCCGCAGGACTGGCGGCGGGCGGTGGAGGTCACCGTCGAGACGTACGGCAGGCTCGACGTCCTGGTCAACAACGCCGGGATCCTGAAGTTCCGCCGGATCGCCGACATGACGCCGGAGGAGTTCGACCGGGTCCTCGACGTGAACCTCAAGGGCACCTGGCTCGGCGTCAAGTCGGTGATCGAGCCCATGAAGGCCGCCGGCCGGGGCTCGATCGTGAACATCTCCTCGGTCGAGGGCTTCATCGGCGCCGAGGGCATGTCGGCCTACGCGGCCTCCAAGTTCGGCGTGCGCGGGGTGACCAAGGCGGCGGCCCGGGAGCTGGCCCGTTTCAAGATCCGGGTGAACTCCGTCCATCCCGGCGCCATCAACACCTCCATGGTGCAGGACCCGGAGATCATGGCCGAGGTGGACGGCGAGGCGTTCCTGAAGTCCATGGTCATCAAGCGTTTCGCCAAGCCGGTCGAGGTCTCGCACGTGGTGGCCTTCCTCGCCTCCGACCGGGCGAGCTACTGCACCGGCAGCGAGTTCACGGTCGACGGCGGCATGCTCACCGGCGCGGGCTACTGAGGCCGGCAGGCCGGGGTCATCCCGGCAACCGGTTCTGCGCCCACTCACGGGGGGTGATGAACAGGCCGGTGGCCTCGACCAGCGGCGTGCCGTCGGGGAGCGCGATCCGCCCCTCCGACCAGGACTTGCGGCCCTCGGAGCGGGTGTATTCGGCGGTCGCCACCAGCGGCTCGCCGTAGGGGACCCGGCGCAGGTAGCGCACGGTCAGGGTGGCGGTCATGCCGGCGACGCCGGCCATCGCGACCGCGTGGCCCAGCATGTGGTCGAGGATCATGGCGCTGATCCCGCCGTGGACCGCGGCGGGCGGCCCCTCGTGCGTGGGGCGGAAGCTCAGCTCCGCGCGGACCGTCCCGTCCGGGGCGGTCCGGGCGACCAGCGGGAGGGCGTGCGGGTTGGCCGATCCGGTGACGGCGTTGCCCGCGTGCCGGGGCACACCGTCGGGACCGATCTCGAAGGGCTGGGGGGAGGTCCGCCGCCGGGCACTCAGGCGCTCGGTGAGGGCGGCCAGCTCGGCGGCGACCGCGGTGAGCTCGCTGTCCGGCACGTCCGTCAGCACGACGGCGTCGACCAGGTCGCGGGCCCGCTGGGTCAGTGCGGCCAGTGCCGCGAGGGCGGCGTCGGCGTCCTCGGTGGAGGCGAGATCGGTCGTCATGCGCCTACTTTAGAACACGTTCTACCGAATCACGTTCGACCCTCCGGGACGGCCGAACGCCCGGACGGTCCACAAAACTTTTTGTTTGACCGGTTTAAGTGGGAAAAATGCTAAAAATGCCTCTGACGTCGGTGTTTGCCACCCACTCCGAGGGAAGATCCCTTGGTGCGCGCTTTAACCTGTCTTGACCTTCCGCGCCGGACGGGTAACCTCCCTGGTCACGGAAGACAACTGACCAATGGTGCCGCCACACGGGTCCCGATCGTCCCCCCGGATCGATCCCGTGAACGTGCCATCGCTCAACCCGTCTCCCGGTAGCCGGGTTGCGAGGGCGGCGCGACCACGCCTTCACGGCTGCCGGGGGTCCCCTCGAAACTGTCTATGACCCCTGAGATGCAGAAGTTCATCGAACTGCTGGAGAGCGAGCTCGGATACTCCGAGAAGGGCGGCGGTTACACCAAGTTCGGTCACTGGTACGGCGACAACGTCGAGTCCGACGCCGACTACACCGCAGCACCCTGGTGTGACATGTATCTCTCCTGGGCGGCCAAGAAGCTCGGCTACGAGGACTGGGTCGGCCAGTTCGCCTACACCGTCTACCACGCCGAGTGGTTCAAGGAGCAGGACGCCTGGGGCACCACCCCCAAGCCCGGGGCCATCGTCTTCTTCGACTGGAGCGGTTCGAAGAAGATCGACAACATCGACCACGTGGGGATCGTCACCAAGGTGACGGGCAGGACGATCCACACGATCGAGGGGAACATCGACGGAGGCGTCGCCAAGCGCAAGGAGCGCGACACCGGCAAGGTCGTCGGCTACGGGTATCCGGAGAAGATCAAGGCCCGGCTGGACCGGGAGGCGTCCCAGAAGCAGACGATCGTCACCGCCGACGCGCAGGCGGACAACTCGGTGGCGCTCGCCCCCGCCCCCAACCTGCTGGCCATGGTCCCCCCGCCCGACCTCGTCCGGGAGGCCGGCGCGTCGGCGGACCCCGCCCCGGCCAAGGCCGGCCCCAAACACGCCAAGGCCGGTCCCAAGCACGGCAGGTCCGCCACCACGTCCTCCGCCGGCGAGAAGGCCGGCGAGAAGAAGGCCGCCGAAGTCGCCCCGCGGCCCACCCCGGAGATCAGCGAGACGCCCGTCCAGCCCCAGATCTCCGCCGGCCGCACCACCACGAGCGGCAAGCACGCCAAGGCCGCCACCGCGGACACCAACGCGATCGCGACCACCCCCACCGCCCTCAGCGGCGGTCTCTCCCCGCAGGTCCCCCAGCTCGGCAGCCCCACGGTGCTCGCCCCGGTCCTGCTCGCCGCGGTCGCGATCATCGCCCACGCCAAGGTCAAGCAGTCGAAGGTACGGCTGTCCTTCGCCGGGGGCGGCACCCCGCCCGCCCGCCCGGCCCGCCGGACCCCGGGCCGCCGCCGCGCCCCCGGCCGCCGCCGGATCACCAAGGTCGCACCCGTCCTCACCGAGGAGCGCCGGACCGTCCGGGAGGCCGTCGCCGAGACCACGCTCGCGCCGGCCGCGACGGCCGAGTTCCCCTCGGTCACGACGCCGCTCGCCCACGTCGGCGAGACCGCCTCGCCCACCCGCGTCGAGGAGACCTCCTCGACCACCCGCGTCGGGGAGACCTCCTCACTCGGCCACGCCTCGGAGACCGCCCCGGCCGTCCGCGTCGAGGAGACCGCTCCGGCCGCCCTCGCCGGGTGGACGGGCCCCTTCGACCACGCCACGGGCACGGGCCCGCTCGACCGCGCCGAGGAGACGGGCCTGGCGGGCCTCGTCGGAGAGACCGGCCTGTTCGGTCTCACGCGCGCCGAGCAGGCCAGCCTCGCCCGCGCCGAGGAGGCCATCCGGGCCAGCCTCGCCCGGACCGGGGAGAGCGGTCAGGGCGGCTTCTTCCGCCCCGAGGAGGGCACCCGGCCCCGCCTCGCCCACGCCGGCCGGACCGGCGCGGCGGGTCCGGCCCGCACCCAGGAGGCCGGTCCGGCCGGCCGGCGCCACGACGGCCCCCGGGTCCCCTACCAGGGCAGGCGCCGCCTCCGCGAGCGCCCGGTCGTCGAGTCCTCGACCTTCGTCCAGGACGGCCCCCTGCGCGGCCGGCGCCACCGCCGGGCCGAGCCCGTGGTCAGCACGACCATCCCGACCGGCCCGCTCACCGCCGAGCCCAGCGACGTCCTGGTCCACAGCGGCTACCAGGGCCGCCGCCGGGCGAGGGTGCCGGTCTGACCGAGGCGGACGGCTCTAGAGGCAGTCGGCGGCGAAGGCCGTGAGGCCGGCGACGGCGTCACGGCCGCGGCGCCAGGGGCGGACGATCATGCGGTCCACGCCGAGTCTCTCCCAGCGGGGGATCTCGGCCGGACCGGTGAGCGCGTAGGCGTGCGCGGTGACCGAGAAGGGACGGCCGTCGCGCAGCGCGGTGAGCCTGTCGAGCTGGGGGCCGATCGTCTCCAGGGAGTGCGGCATGCTGATCCAGCCGTCGCAGAGCCGGGCGGCCCGCCGCAGGGCCGCGCCCGACTCCCCTCCGGCCAGGATGGGCAGCCGGTCCTGGACGGGCTTGGGTTCGAAGGCGACCTCGGGGAAACTGTAGAAACGCCCTCCGTGCGCGACGGCCGGCTCGGACCAGAGCCGCCGGGTCACCTCGATCGCCTCGTCCAGCCGGGCTCCCCGGGTGCCGAAGTCCATCCCGGCCGCCAGCCACTCCCCCTCGTACCACCCGGCGCCCACCCCGCAGATCGCCCGTCCCCCGGACACCCGGTCGAGGGTGGCGAAGGCCCGCGCGGAGACGAAGGGGTGCCGCAGGGCGTAGAGGTGCACCGCGGTGCCCAGCCGCACCCGGGAGGTCAGCCCGGCCAGCCAGCAGAGGTAGGCGGGGGCGTCGAACAGCGGGGTGCGCGGCGAGATGCCCGGCCGGTCGGTGCCCGGGTAGCGCGCCAGCGACAGGTCGGTGGCGAAGACCAGGTGCTCGGGCAGCCAGACCGACTCGAAGCCGAGCTCGTCCGCCGCGACCGCGACGTCCTGCCAGGCGTCCGGGTGGAGCAGTCCGAGGGGGACGCCGAACCTCATCGCCGGCCTCCCGCGCCCCGCCCCGGCCCCGGACGGACCACGGCCGCCTCGCAACCCCAGGGACATCCATGACCGTAGGCCCCCCGCCCCGGACGGACCATGACCGCCTCCCAGCCCCAGGGACACCCATGACCGTAGGCCCCCCGCCCCGGACGGATCACGGCCACCTCCGCAACACGGGGACGCCGAGGATCGCCTCTCTCAGCCGTGAGCGGTGCAGGGCGGTCCCGCCGTAGGCGGCCGAGAGCGACCACACCCGGGCGAGCCAGAGGCCCAGGTCGAGTTCGCCGGTGTAGCCGATCGCGCCGTGCACCTGGAGGGCGGTCCTGGCGGCCAGCTCGGCGGCCTCGCCCGCGGCGGCCTTGGCCGCGCTGACGTCCCGGTCCACGGTGGGCAGGTCCCGGTCCACGGCGAAGGCGGCGGCGTAGACCAGGGGCGCGGCGAAGTCGACCGCGATGGCGACCTCGGCGAGCTGGTGCTTGACCGCCTGGAACGACCCGATCGGGCTGCCGAACTGCCTGCGCGTGCGCGCGTAGCCGACGCTGGTGTCCAGCAGGTGCCTGGCCGCCCCGATGAGCTGGGCGGCCACCGTAACCGTCATCGCGCGCGCCGCCGGGGCGGCCCCGGCCCGGAGCCGGGTCCCGTCGCGGAACTCCACGCCGAACAGCCGCCTGGCCCGGTCCACCCCGGGCTGGGGCGTCAGCCGTGCCGCGTCGGGCCGGACGGCGTACGGCACGCCCCCGCGCTCCACGATCAACAGGTCGGCCAGGTCGGCGTCGGGCGAGTAGCCCTGGTCTCCGATCCGCACGCTGACCCGCAGCGAGCCCGCGGCGAGCTTGTCCAGCACCGGGTCCCCCGCCAGCAGCAGGGGGGCGGCCACGGCGGTCTCGGCCACCGGGCCGGGCAGCGCGGCCCGGCCGGCCTCCTCGAAGGGGAGGACCGCGTCGACGAGCCCCAGGCCGAGGCCGCCGTGCTCCGCCGGGACCAACAGCCCGAACAGCCCGATCCCGGCGAGCTGGGGCCAGGCGGCGGTCCGCCCGTCCCGTACGGCCGCGGCCGGGCAGTGGGCCCTGAGCACCTGCCGGACCGCCGCCGCGAGGGCGAGCTGGTCGTCGGTGAAGGCGGAGTTCATCGTGGCAGCCCCAGAACGCGTTCGGCGATGATGTTCCGCTGGATCTCGTTGGTGCCCGCGTAGATCGGACCGGCGAGGGAGAACAGGAAGCCGTCCAGCCATCGGCCGCCCTCCTCCGCGTCGGGGGCCCCGCCGTCCAGCAGGCCGCGTTCGCCGAGCAGCCGGAGGGCGAGGGTGTGCATGCGCACGTCGAGCTCGGACCAGAACACCTTGCCCATGCTGGACGCGGAGCCGATCTCCTCCCCCGCCGCCAGCCTGCGGGCGGTGCCGAAGGTGTGCAGCCGGTAGGACTCGGCGTCCAGCCAGGCCCGCGCCACCTGGTCGGCGAGGACCGGGTCGGCGCCGGTCGAGCGGGCCAGCCGGACCAGCCGGTCGGCCGTGGCGAGGAACCGGCCGGGGCTGCGCAGGGTGAGGCCGCGCTCGGAGGAGGTGGTGGCCATCGCGATCCGCCAGCCCTCGCCGGGGGCGCCGAGGACCTGGTCGTCGGGGACGTACAGGCCGTCGAAGAAGAGTTCGGCGAACCCGTGCTCCCCGTCGAGCTGGGCTATCGGCCGGACGGTGACGCCGGCCAGGGGGAACATGAAGTAGGTCAGCCCCCGGTGCCGGACCGAGGCGGGGTCGGTGCGGAACAGTCCGAAACCCCAGTCGGCGTAGGAGGCACGGGAGCTCCAGGTCTTCTGCCCGTGGAGCAGCCAGCCGCCCTCGGCCCGCTCGGCGCGGGAGGTGAGGGCGGCGAGGTCGCTGCCGGCCTCCGGCTCCGACCACGCCTGGGCCCAGATCTCGTCGGCCCGCGCCATGCCGGGCAGGAACCGTTCCCGCTGCCCGGCCGTGCCGTGGGAGAAGAGGGTGGGGGCCAGGAGGAAGATGCCGTTCTGGCTGACCCGGCCGGGGGCGCCCGCCGCCCAGTACTCCTCTTCGAAGATCAGCCATTCGATGAGGCCGGCGCCCCGCCCGCCGTACTCGACGGGCCAGGACACCACCGACAGCCGCTCCTCGGCGAGCCGGTGCTCCCACTCGCGATGCGCCTCGAATCCCTCCCGGGTGTCCATGGAGGGCAGCGGGGCTCTGGGAACATGCCCGGCCAGCCAGTCTCGCACCTCGGCCCGGAATGCCTGCTCCGCCCGCGTGAAGTCCAGATCCACTCAACCAAACTAGCGCACGCTTGGGAAGCCGTACAGGGACAGGCTGCACACGCCGAGGTCCGCCGGTGGATTCACCGGCGGACCTCGGCGGGGCCTGGACGGGACCGGGCGGGTCCCCGCGGCCGCCGGCGGCGCTCAGCGCTGGTCGGGCGGGCGCTGCCCCATGTTGCGGCGCAGCTCCTCCAGCTCCGCCTCCAGTCCGGCGATCCGGGTGTTCGCCCCGGGGCCGGGCCTGTGCTGCGGCGTCCCGTACGGCGACTGCGGGCGGACCGCCCGGGTGTCCTCGGGGGCGGGCGGGAGCGGATAGGGCGGCCGTTGCTGGTAGGGCTGCTGCTGCGGCGGCACGCCGTACGGCTGGCCGGGATGGGCGGGCTGGCCGTACTGGCCCTGCCCCGGCGGCAGGTAGCCGGGCTGCGCCCCGTACGGCGCGGGCGGGAAGGAGGACGGCGGGGTCTTCGATCGGCGCTTGCCCCTGACCACCGCGCCCAGCGTGCCGAGCACGAACAGGACGGCCAGGCCGCCGCCGCCCCACAGCACCCACGGCAGGATCGACGAGGAGCTCTCGTCCTTGCCCGCGGTGATGGCCTGCTGGGAGTCGGTGATGTACTTGGCGACGTACGGGTGGTTCGGCTGCAGCGCCTGGACCTCACGGAACTTGGGCAACGCGTCGGAGTACCGGTTGGCGAAGAAGAGGTCGAGCGCCTCGTTGTAGGACTTCGTCGTCACCGACTCGGCCGACTTGATGTTCTTCTCGTTCAGCTTCTCCCTGACGATGCTGACCGGCAGCACGAAGCTCTCCCCCTCGGTGGAGCCG
This sequence comes from Streptosporangium sp. NPDC048886, assembly GCF_055586905.1. Taxonomy (NCBI): domain Bacteria; kingdom Bacillati; phylum Actinomycetota; class Actinomycetes; order Streptosporangiales; family Streptosporangiaceae; genus Streptosporangium; species Streptosporangium sp. NPDC048886. Next base: position 64,533 of record NZ_JBVJHH010000001.1, on the reverse strand, counting down.
CCGTCCTGCTGGATCAGCCCTCCGACCAGGATGCCGATGACGTTGCCGTCCTTGCTGAACACCGGGCCGCCGGAGTTGCCCGGGTAGGAGGGGGCCTGGGTCTGGATGTACGGCACGCCCTCGGGGGTCTGGCGGCTGGCGTTGTAGGGGCCCTCGGTGAAGGCGGGGTCGAGCTTGGACTCGATGTTGAAGATCGAGGTCTGGGTCACCGTGCCGGGGAACCCGCTGATGTAGAGGGTGTCGCCCACCCGCACGTCCGAGTCCTGGCCCAGCGGGACGGTCGGCAGGTTGTTCTGCCCGTTGGCCTTGAGGATCGCCACGTCCTTGCCCGGGTAGACCGTGCCCTTGGCGACCAGCTCGATCGGCACCGCCTTGGCGGTCTTGTCCACCCCACCGCCCGGCAGGCTCTGCAGCAGTGACAGGGAGCTCTGGACATTGCGGATCTTGATGTTGTCCGCGTTCCAGATCTGGAAGATCTTGGCGGCCGTCCGGACGATCTCGTCGTCGGAGGCGATGTCACCGAGGTCGGCCACCAGGTCGGCGGCGTCCTTCTCGTTGATCTTCGTGAGCGCCTGGGTCGCGAAGGTCTCCGCCAGCTCGCTCTCCTCCTGGCCGACGCAGTGGGCCGCGGTCACCATGTAGCCGTCCGGCGTGACCCACCATCCCGTGCACAGGCCGCCGGCCGTCGCCTCCACGACCCGCTCCGGCGCGCCCGGCGAGAAGTAGCGGCCCGGCTCCTTGGCCATCTGCTGGACGACCCACCGGTAGATGCTGTTCTCGTCGGATGAGATCTTTCCTGACTGGACGGCGGCGACCCCTTGCTGGGTCAGACCTCTGATCGCCTCCAGGTTCGCCACCGGGGTCGGCACGGCCACCTCGGCCGTGTAGGAGACCGAGGTCAGCTGCACGGCCGGATGCGTCCGGGCCGCCAGCCATGTCCCCACCGGAACATCCAGGTCTTTCGGCTTTGCCATGGCGGCGCCAGGCAGGGCCAGCACACCGGCCAGCACCAGGCCGGTCAAGGCGGTGAATCGTGCCCACATTTGCGTTCTCTCCCCAAAACTTGCTTCCCGGGCGAGAGCATGACCGAGACGACTTGGGGGGCACTTGGAAGCGACTGGGAAATCGGCGGGGGACGCTCGGTGACGCACCACGAAGATCAAGCGGGCCGGGCTTCCGGCGTGCGGCCCGGGGCGCGCGCGAATGCACGGCCACAACAGCGAAGGTCGTGTCCGGTTATACCGGGCACGACCTTCGCGACATTATCCACTCCCCTAAGCGCACCGGCGCGGCCGGACGGGGAAAGCCCGGCGGGAATCCCGCCGGATCCCGGGACGGCTCTCAGCCCCGACGGGGCCGGCCCGGCCGACGGGCCGGCAGGGTCCCTAGCAGTGGCAGCACAGATCGTACCGGTCGGCCAGCGCGCTCCACCTGCTCAGCAGAGACACGGAGCTCGCGTAGCCACCCCAGCCGACCCTGTCGACGGAACCGGCGAGCCCGACGACGCCGACGGAACCGATGGCACATTCACGCCCGCTGAGACCGACCAGGCCGACGGAACCGATGGAGCATTCACGCCCGCTGAGAGCGACCAGCCCGACGGAACCGATGGAGCATTCACCTCCACTGAGGTCGACGATTCCGACGGCACCGGCACCGGCAGCGCATTCACGCACGCTGAGACTGGTCGAACTGGTCGAACTGGTCAGCCCGCTCGGACCGGCAGGACCGCTCGGACCGGCAGGGCCCGGTTGCCCTTCGGGTCCGGCGGGACCCTCGGGGCCTGCCGGACCCTCAGGACCCCCAGGACCCACAGGGCCCGCAGGACCCCCAGGACCGGCCGGGCCCGCAGGACCCCCCGGACCGGCAGGACCCCCAGGGCCAGCAGGACCCTCAGGACCGGCAGGACCCCCAGGACCGGCCGGGCCCGCAGGACCCCCCGGACCGGCAGGACCCACAGGACCCCCCGGACCGGCAGGACCCACAGGGCCAGCAGGACCCCCAGGACCCACAGGACCCGCAGGACCGGCAGGACCCACAGGACCGGCAGGACCGGCAGGACCAGCCGGGCCTTCAGGACCAGCCGGGCCCCCAGGGCCGGCGGCACCCGCAGGACCAGCCGGACCTGCAGGACCGGCAGGACCGGCAGGACCCGCAGGACCGGCAGGACCCGCAGGACCCGCAGGACCGGCCGGGCCCTTGGGACCCGCAGGGCCCACAAGAACCGTGGGACCGGCAGGGCGCGGAGGACCAGCGGAATCGTCGGCCCGCTTGATGCTGGGGGGACACGGCTTCGAGGAGTCGCGGCGGCCGGCATTGTTGTTGTTGTTCTGGATGTTCAGGTTGCACTTGCTGCTGGAGTGGCAGGAGGAACACCGCTGCCTGCAGCATGAGGTGCAGTGCCTTCTCCGGCATCCGCAGTGATGACCCGAGCCGGGAGACTTCTTCACGACGCGAGGCGCGGCGGGCTGAAGGGGGATCCCGTCAGCCCTGCCGGCCCCGAACGGAGGGGCGATCGCTTCCGCGCGCTCAGCGGCGGCGGCATCGGCCGGAGCCTGATTCGACGAGACCATGAGGACACCGGCGACGGCCGCCACGGCCAGGGCCCCCATACGCTTTCCGGAAATAGGAATTGATGACAATCTATTTCGGCGATGAAGCACTTAATTTCCCCTGAAGTTCCTAGTGGCAGGAAATACCGATCGGTCATACCGCCACGATGGCGATTAGCCAGAATGTACCGTCAAAGCACCGGAGGGCGTCCGCTGACATAGTTGAGAGAAAGCAAATAAATGCCATGCAAACAAAACCTTCACCGACTCTTCGCACGCTTCGCACTTGTTGTCGTGATTCAATGCGAAATCGGGCCGCATATGCGCCCGATGATAAAATCAGACCCCATTGGGGCCGCCCGGCAAGATGCCGTTCCTCGAAATCGGCAGGACATGCGTCACCGGCCCGCGGACCTCATCCACGTGCCGCCGCCCGTCGCCGGAGGCGGACACGCCCGCGGGCCGTGCCACGTGCCCGCCGGGCTCCCCGTGACCCGGGGCCCGAGCGACGAAGCCCCGGCTGACCGGCCGGAGCATGGCCCCGGCCGGTCAGCCGAGGTAGGCGGCGCGGACCACGGGGTCGTCACCGATCTCGGCGGGGGTGCCCGAGGCGATGACCTTGCCGAGATCGAGGACGACGAGGCGGTCGCAGGTGTTCATGACGAACCCCATGTCGTGTTCGACCAGCAGGACCGTGGTGTCCAGCGCTCCGATGATCTCCTTGAGGCGGCCGGTCTGGTCGGCGTCCAGGCCGGAGGTGGGCTCGTCGAGCAGGAGCAGCGAGGGGCTGTCGGCGAGGGCGCGGGCCAGCTCGACGAGACGCCGCCGGCCTACGGGGAGGGCCGCCGCATAGGCGTCGCGCAGCTCGGTCAGCCCGCACAGGGCGAGCACCTCGTCCACACGCCGCCCGCGTTCCCGTTCCAGGCTCCGGCGGGTCCGCAGGCCGGTCAGGTCGGCCAGGAGACCCCCGCCTCCGCCCCGCCACTCCATCGCGGCCAGCACGTTGTCGGCGACGGTCAACCGGCCGAACACCTGGGTGCGCTGGAAGGTACGGCGCAGCCCTCCGCGTGCCCGCCGTACCGCCGGAACGCCCGTGGTGTCGCGGCCCGCCACCGACACCGAGCCCGAGGTCGGCCGGCGGAGGCCGGAGATCACGTCGAACAGCGTGGTCTTGCCCGCGCCGTTGGGCCCGATCACCCCGCAGACCTGCCCCCGCGGCACCTCGAAGGAGACGTCGGTGAGCGCCCGGACGCCTCCGAAGGACACCGACACGGCCTCGACGGTCAACGCTGTGCTCATCGCTCCCCCACCGCCCTCACCCGCCACGCGGACCGCCCGCCCGTCACGCCCGTCACGCCCGGCCGCGGCCACCGGGCCCCGGTGGCCCTCCGCGCCCGCTCGTCCGGCCCCGGGTAACCCGTGGCCGGCCCGCTCACCCCACCGCGCCGGCCTCTCCCCCTCACGCGACCCCCAGGTAGGCGGCGGTGAGGCGGGCGCCGTCCACCTCGGCGCGGGGGCCGGTCCAGGTGGCCCTGCCCAGGCGCATGAAGACGACCGTGTCGGCGAGTTCCAGGGCCGAGGTGGCCTTCTCCTCCACCAGGAGCAGCGCGACGCCGCGCTCCCGGAGCTCGGCGAAGACCTCGAACACCTGCTCCACGACGAGCGGCGCCAGGCCGAGCGACGGCTCGTCGGCGATCAGCACCCGGGGCGGCCTGACCAGCGCCGGGGCGAGGGTGAGCAGCTGCTGCTCACCGCCCGACAGCGCACCGGCCGCGACGCCCCTGCGGCGGGCGAGCTGGGGCAGCCGCCCGTAGACGGGAGCGGGGTCGGCGAGCCAGGTGCGCAGGTTCTCGTCCACGGTCAGTCCCGGGAACACCCCGCGCCCCTCCGGGGCGAGCAGCACGCCCGCCCTCGCCCGGCGGTGCGCGGGCCAGGAAGTGACGTCCACCCCGTCCAGGATCACCCGTCCGGCCGTCACCGGCAGGTCGCCGGCGGCCACCGCGCAGGTCGTGGACTTGCCCGCGCCGTTCGCCCCGAGCAGCGCCACCACCTCGCCCGGCCGGACGGCGAGGTCCACGCCCCGCAGCACCATGACGTCGCCGTATCCCGCCACCACGTTCTCCAGCCGGAACAGCGCCTCCGGCCCGGCCCGGCCCTCCGCCGGACGGGGCCCCACCGTCCGGGCCTCCTCCGGACGCGGACCCGCCACCAGGGCCTCCGCCGGGTGGCGCCCCACCGCCCGGACCTCCCCCGGGTGCGGGGCCGCCGCCCGCGCCTCGCTCTCGGACGTTCCCTCCCCCGCGAGCCGTGCCCCGCCCACCGGCGTCTCCTCCCCCGTGACCGCCGGCGCCTCGCGCTGGACGGCGGCCGCGCCGTCCAGCCGCCGCCTGGCCACCCGCCGCCGGTGGCGGCTCTCGGCCAGTTGGGCGAGCACCCCGTCGGGGTGCTTGGCCAGGACCATCCCACCGACGCCGAAGAGGATGGCGCCGACGTGGGCGGAGACGTCCCATCCAGCCAGCAGTTCGGGGAAGACCGCGGCGATCAGCCCGCCGAGTACGGCACCGCCGATCCGCCGGACGCCTTGCAGGACCACCACGGCCAGCCAGACGAAGCCGGCGGAGGCGGGCAGGTCGGTGGCGGTGATCGAGCCCTTGGAGATCGCGAACAGCACGCCGCCCAGCCCGGCGACCCCCGACGCCAGCGCGAACAGCATGATCTTGGTGCGGGGGGCCGAGATGCCCGAGGTGGTCGCGGCGGCGGGGGCCGAGCGGACGGCCAGGACGGCCCGGCCGGAGGCCGAGCGCTCCAGATTGCGCACCAGCAGGCCGACCAGGCCGATCAGGGCCAGCAGCAGTACGACCCGGACCCGGGGGTCGGTGGTGTCGGTGAACCCCAGGCCGATCGCCGGCAGCGGCCAGCCGATCGTGCCGTTGCTGAACGCGTCGATCTGGAACAGCACCTGGTCGGCGAGGAGGGCCAGGGCGAGCGTCGCCAGAGTGAGGATCCGCCCGCCCAGCCGCAGCGCGGGCAGCGCGACGAGGACGCCCACCGCGGTCGCCCCCAGCACGCCCAGCAGGATCGCCACCGGGAACGGCAGGCCGGAGGAGAACGCCCAGCCGCAGGTGAGGGCGGCCATCGAGGCGAAGGACGCCTGCGCCAGGTTGACCATGCCGCCGATGCCGGTGACGACCACGAACGAGCAGAAGATCAGCGCGAGGACCAGTCCCTGGGCCACCACACTCACGTGGAAGTCGTCGGCGGAGCGTGTGAGCGTCCACCCGAGCAGGACCGCCAGGCCGAGCGCCCACGGCAGGCGCCGCCGCCACGGCGGCAGGTCGGCCAGGTAGTCGGGCGGCGGCGCGTCCTCGGCGGCCGATCCGGCGACCCGGTCCCTGGACCGGTTGAGCAGGATCAGCCCCGCGAACAGCAGGATCACCGGGACCGCCGTGCGCAGCCCGGTGACGTCCTCGGCGAAGTCGGCGTATCCGGCGACCAGGTTCTGCACCACGCCGAGGCCCAGACCGGCCGCGAACGTCCACGGGATCGACCGCAGCCGGCCGAACACCGCGGCCGTCGCCGAGACCGACAGCATCACGGTGAACGCCGTGGAGTCCAGGCCGAGGGTGGAGACGGCCAGCACCCCGGCGAGCCCGGCGAGCGCCGAGCCGAGCATCCAGGCCACGGCGGAGGAGGCGTCGGCGTCGATCCCGCGCAGGGTGGCCAGCCTGCGGCGGTCCACCGAGGCGCGCATCCGCAGGCCGTACGGCGTGTGCCGCATGAAGGCCCACAGCCCCGCGGCGGCCAGCGCCGCGAAGCCGAAGGTGATGAGCTGGTCGGAGTCGAGGTGGACGCCGCCGAAGGTGAAGGGGACCGCGGGGTAGGGGCCGAGGCCGCGCGGCAGGGAGGTGGCGTCGGCCCGCGGCAGCCCGAACGGCTCGGCGACCAGGTCCACGGTCCACAGCCCGAGGGCGGGCAGCGCGATGGTCAGGCCGATGGTCCCGACGATCTGCGCGGTCTCCCCCGCCTGCGCCAGGCCCCGGAACATGGCCCGGTGCAGCACGTATCCGAGCAGCGGCGAGAAGATTCCCACCGCGACCAGCCCGGCCTGCCAGGCCGCCAGCCCCAGCCCGGCGTTGAGCTCGAAGAACAACAGGGCGGCCAGGAAGCCGACGGCACCGTGCGCGAAGTTGAACACGCCCGTGGCCGAGTAGGACAGGGTCAGCCCGGAGGCCATGACCGCGAACACGGCACCGGTGACGAGGCCGCTGACGATGTAACCGAAAAGCTCCGACATAAGGGCCTTCACCCCGGGGTTTCGCGCCTGGTCACTGCCTTGCCTGATCGCTCTCTTGCCTGATCACCGTCTTGCCTGGCGACCGCCCTCTCGGCGAGACCGGCGCCTCGCCTCCTACCGCGGGGGCGCACCTCGTCCCCTACCGCGGGGCCGGCGTCACCGCCCACGTACGTTTCCCACGACGGGGCCGGCCTGGGCGGCCGGGATGTCCCTGCGGACGCCCCGGCCCGCCCCGCCCCGCCGCCCGCGCGGCCCGCCAGACTCGCGGGCGGCAAGTCCTGACCGCTATTTCAGCGGCACGTTGTCGAAGCACTTCATGTTCCTGGCGACCTTGAAGGCGCCGCCCTCCAGCTTGACCAGGGCGCCGCAGCCGTTGGGCTCGGTGTGGTCCTTGGGGTAGCGGATCCTGCCGAACCCGGCGTTCTCGTAGGTGAACGAGCCGTTGGCGGTGGCCAGGAACCTCTCCCTGGTCAGATCTCTGCCGGTCTGTTCGAGCACCTTGAGGAAGATGTCGGCGGCCCAGTAGCCGATGGCCAGGTGCTGGGTCAGCGCGGTCCCCGGCGCCGCCTTCTCCACGTCCGCCTTGAGCTGGGCGATCTCCGGGGCCTGGGACTCGAAGGGTTCGAACATGGGAGCCGCGATCACGCCTTCGAGCGCCTGGGCGGTGGCCGGGTCCTTGAGGATGGCGGCGTCGTAGCTGGTCGCGTCGGACAGCAGCCCCCGGTATCCGGCCTTCTTCAGCGCGGCGTACAGGCCGGTGTTGAACTTGGTGCCGGCGATGATCGACACCACCAGGTCCGGCGGCCCGCCGCCGGCCGAAGTCATGATCTTGTTGACGTAGGGCAGCCAGTCCGGCGGCGGGGCCGCGGCGGGCAGGCCGGAGTTGAGGCCGGCCAGCGTGAAGCCCGCCGCCTGGAAGGACTGGGCGATGGTCCGGCCGCCGTATTTGCTGCCGCTTGAGTCTGTCGTCTGGATGTAGACCGTCTTGCCCGCGGACCCGCCGATCAGCTCGGCCATCTGGCTGCCCCACCAGGTCTGCGAGCCCGCGCCCTGTTTGGGGGCGAGGCAGCCGTTGTAGCCGAAGCCGGTCCGCGTGCCGCACCACTGCGGCCCCGTCGCCCAGCCGAACCACGGCACGCCCTGCTGCTCCAGGAAGGTCGCGCCGCCGAAGTTGGGCGCGTGGACCGGCACCAGCGCGAAGACCTTGTCCCGCTGGACCAGTTTCTTGGCCGCCGCGTCTCCCTTGGCGGCGTCCTGGCCGTCGTCCTCGGCCCCGACGAACTCGATCCTGCGGCCGTGCACGCCGCCGGCCTCGTTCGCCCGCTGGAACCGGGCCCTGGCCCCGATCTCGGCGTCTTTGGTGGAGTAGCCGCTCGCGCTGGTCTTGGTGAGCACGCCGCCCACCGTGATCGTCGTGTCGGTCACCCCGGCCGCCCCCGCCGCGCCGGAGGCGCCGCCGGCGGTCCGCTGCCCGGCCGCGCAGCCGACGGCGGTGAGCGCCGCCGCGGTCACCAGGCCGATGAGTCGCACTGCCTGCCGTCTCATGGAACACCCCCTGCCGTGCCACGCGGCCGCAGACCTAATTTGGCCTAGCGCTCGCTTGGTTTCGTCAGCGTAGATTTGGCGCTTCCAGGGTGTCAATGGAGCAGCGCCCGGCAGTTGCGACGTCAATTAAACCAAGCAAATGTTTGCTTATGAACCTGGTCCGGGCTAGCGTGCGGAGCGCACAGGTCTTCGGCGACGGGAGCGGACTGATGTTGATGCGCGCGGCCGTACTCACCGAGTTCGGGGCGGCGCTGGAGGTCCGCGAGGTCGAGATCGCCGATCCCGGGCCGGGCGAGGTCCGCGTCAGGATCAGGGCGTCCGGGGTGTGCGGGTCGGACATCAAGGCACTGGACGGCAAGAGCCCGGTGGTGCGGCGGCTTCCGTTCGTCCTCGGCCACGAGAGCGCGGGCACCGTGGAGAGCGTCGGCGCCGGCGTGACCGGCGTCAGACCGGGCGATCATGTGATCATCGCGATGAACGGGGCCTGCGGGCGCTGCCGCAACTGCGGCGCGGGCCACTTCCACCTGTGCGGCGGACCGGCCCGGACGGCCGCCATCATGGGCACGATGCGCGACGGCACCACCCGGATCAGCGTGGACGGCCACGACGCCCGGACGATGATCGGCATCGGCTCGTTCGCCGAGTACGCCGTGGTCAACGAGCCGATGTGCGTGAAGATCGCCGAGAGCGCGCCGTCCGACACCATGTGCCTGCTGGCCTGCGGGGTGATCACCGGCGTCGGCGCGGTGCTCAACGTGGCCAGGGTGCGGCCGGGCTCCAGCGTGCTGGTGGTCGGCTGCGGCGGCGTCGGGCTGAACGTGGTCCAGGGCGCCGCGCTGGCCGGGGCCACGACCATCATCGCCGCCGACGTGACCGAGTCCAAGCTGAAGCTGGCCGAGGAGTTCGGCGCCACCCACGCGATCCTCTCCACCGACCTGCCCCGGCAGGTCGGTGAGATCGTCAAGGGTGGCGTGGACTACGCCTTCGACGTCACCGGCGTGCCCGAGGTGCTCGGCAGCGCCTTCGCCGCCACCCAGCCCGGCGGCACGACCGTGATGGTCGGCAGCCCGCCCCAGGGCCGGCCGCTCACCATCGAGCCCGGCCTGCTGTTCGCCTCCCGGCGGCTGATGGGCACCCAGGGCGGCGACGCCGCCCCGCTCCGCGACCTGCCCATGCTCGCCGAGCAGTACATGCGCGGCCGTCTCGACCTCGACCGCCTGGTCAGCGAACGCGTGCCGCTGGAGGACGTCAACGAGGCGATCCGCCACGTCCGCGAGGGAACGGTGGCCCGCAGCGTCATCGTCTTCGACTGACGCTCAGCCGTGGCCGGCGCCGACGAGCTCCTTGCGCGGGCCCTCGGCGGGCTCCTCCTCGTGCCCCTCGACGGAGAGGTTGGGCAGGATCCGGTCCAGCCACCCGGGGCACCACCAGTTGAACCTGCCGAGCAGAACCATGGTGGCGGGGACCAGGAAGCCGCGGATGATGGTGGCGTCCACCGCGACCGCCACGGCCAGGCCGACACCGAAGATCTTGACCATGGGGTCGGGATAGGCGATGAAGGCGACGAAGACGGCGACCATGATCAGGGCGGCGGAGGTGATGACCCGGCCGGTGGCGCCCAGGCCCTCGGCCACCGCCCTGCGGTTGTCGCCGTGCCTCAGATACGCCTGCCGTACCGCGGTGAGCAGGAAGACCTCGTAGTCCATCGACAGGCCGAACAGCACCGCGAACAGCATCAGCGGGATGTAGCTGTCGATCGGCACCGAGAAGAACAGCGTGGCCAGGTAGGAGTCGTCCACGCCGACCGGTGGGTCCATGCCGACCAGGCCGCTGCCCAGGCCGAGGGAGAAGACCAGCGAGAGCGCGCCGAACGCGGCGCCGAGCGAGACCAGGTTCATCATCGCGGCCTTGATCGCGACCACCGGCGACCGGAACGCCAGGAGCAGCAGCAGCGCGCTGAGCAGCACCACGACACCGACGACCAGAGGGGTGCGGTCGGCGATCCTGGTGCTCGCGTCGGACATGGCGGCCACCTCCCCGCCCACATGCACCCGCGCCCCCTCGACCCGGATCGCGCGCACGTCCTCGACCACCCGCAGCGCCTGCGGATCGCTGGGCGCGTACTCGGTGACGGCCTGCACCAGGGCGGTGGTGCCGTCGTCGTTCAGCACGGGCTCGCCGACGTGGGCCACCCCCTCGACCGCGCCGACCTCCTCCTTCAGGATCTGGAGCACGGCGGGCGCGGGGTCGCGGTCGACGGCCTTCTCCTCGAGGGAGGCGACCACGATCAGCGGCCCGTTGATCCCCGGCCCGAATCCGGCCTGCATGAGCTCGTAGGAGCGGCGGGCGGCGGTGTCCTTGTCGCCGTAGCCGTCGTCGAGCGGGCCGAGCTTGAGCGCGAGGGCGGGCGCGGTCAGGGCGGCGAGGACGGCGACGCTCAACGCGAGGACGCTCCAGGGCCGTCTGGCCACCCAGGTGCCCAGGGCGCTCCAGCCGGAGGCGTCGTCCGCCGTCCTGCGGCGGCCCACGAAGGGCAGCCGCAGCGCGTTGATCCGGTGCCCGAGCAGGCCGAGCAGGGCGGGGACCAAGGTGATCGAGGTGAGCACGGCGCAGACGACCGAGATGCCGGTGATCCAGCCGAGCGTCTGCAGCATCGGGAAGCCGCCGAGCAGCAGCGCGCTGAGCGCGATGATCACCGTGCCGCCGGCGAACACCACCGCGCCGCCCGAGCTGGCGGCCACCCGGCGTACGGCCTCGCGCACCGGCACGCCGTCGGCCAGCAGCTTGCGGTGCCGGCTGAGCAGGAAGAGGGCGTAGTCGATGCCGACGCCCAGGCCGATCATCGTCGCCATGATGGACGCCTGCTTGGGGACGTCCACGATGTGGCCGAGCAGGCTGATCACGCCCAGGCCGGTGGCGATGCTGACCAGCGCCGTGAAGATCGGGATCATCGCGGCCACCAGCGTGCCGAAGGCGAACAGCAGCACCAGCAGCGCGCAGACCACGCCGATGATCTCGCTGGTCCCGGTCTTGATCTCCTTGTCGGCCGGAGTGGACGCGTCGGCCGGCACCGCCTCGATGCCCAGCGCGCGCACGGGCCCGGCCGCCTCCGACAGCCGCCGGGTGGTCTCGGCGAGCTTGCTGTTGTCGTGCCCCTTGAGCCTGACCGTGATGAGGCCGATCTGCAGGCTGGGCGCCAGGCCGCCGACCCGGTAGGGGGTCAGGACCTCCGCCACGTGCGGGACCTTCCGGATCTCCGCCACCGCCCGCTCCACCGCGAGCTTGCGGGGCTTGGCGACGAGGGGGCCGTCGGCGGAGTAGAGCACGATCTGGACCGTGCCGCCCGGGTCGTAGCCGGGGCCGAAGCCGTCGCGCATCAGGTCGTGGGCCCGCTGCGCGTCCGTGCCGGGTATGGTCACGTTGTTGCTCACGGGACCGGCGAACACGATCGACCCCGCGGTCAGCAGCACCGCCGCGGCCACCCAGAGTGCCAGCACGATCTTGCCGTGCCTCGCGCACCAACTCCCCAGTCGCCCCAGCAAGCCAGACATCGGTGACCGCCCTGTTCAAGACTGAAATGCGCCTGAAACGCCGTCCTGTACGGTCGTACAGAACCTACGATCAAGCGTAGGCGCGGACATTCCAGAATGCTCTAGAACACGTGGGAATGAGACGATGACCACACTTGAGCACGGCTACGACACACGGCGCCGGATTCTCGACGCCGCCCGTCAGCTCTTCGCCGAGCGCGGTTACGCCGCGACCTCACTGGCCGACATCGCCTCGGCCGTCGGGCTGACGAAGACCGCCGTCGCCTACCACTTCCATCCGAAGGACCGGCTGGCCACCGAGCTGCTCGCGCCCGCGGCCGAGGACATCGTGGCCCTGCTGGAGACCGACCTCGGCGGCGAGCGCCAGTTCGTCGAGGCGCTGGTGACCTTCGTGGTCCGGCACCGGACCATCATCCGCCTGATCATGGAGGACATCAGCGGCGCCGACGACGCCCCGCCCGGCTCCCCCGGCGAGGCCATCCGCGCCTTCCGCGACGCGATCTACACCCGTCTGGCCCCGGCGGACCCGGACCCCGCCGGGCGGGTGCGGGCCTGGGCCCTCCTGGGCGCCCTGCAGTGCGTGGTGGTCAAGACGATCGACCTGCCGGAGGAGGTCGTCCGGGAGACCCTGCTCGACACCGCCCGCGCCATGCACGGCCCACCGGCCTGACCCACGCCCGCCGCCCGTCCCCGCACACGCCCCCTGACCCACGGGCCCCGACACGCCCCCCGACCTCCGGCCCGGCCCGCTCCCAGGCGCCCGCCTCCTCCGTACGGGCACGGGGCCGCTCAGCCCCGCCCCGCGGCCGGGGCGGAGCCGAGCACCTCCGAGGCCGTCGGGTCCACCGGGGTGGCCGTCTCGCCGGGGTCGGGGCCGGGACCGCTCTGCCCCCCGACGCCGACCGTGATCACGACCACCGCGCCCGGCCGGGCACAGCCTCCGGACGCGCCCCGCTGCGCCAGCACCACACCGGACTTCGACGGGTCGGCGACGAGGCGGGGGCGCACCCGCACGGTGAAGCCCGCCCCGCTGAGCGCGCCGCGCGCGTCGGCCTCCGTCCGGCCGACGACCGAGGGCACCTCGGCCCCGCGCCTGGACACCACGAGCGCCACCACGCCACCCGAGGAGACACGCTCGCCCGCCCCGGGGGTGCTGGCGAGGACCTGGCCCGCCGGACCCGCCGAGCAGCGCGTGGTGACCCCTCCCGGCACCAGCCCCGCCCGGGTGACAGCGGCCTCGGCCTGCTCCCTGCGGAGGCCGGTCAGCACCGGCACCGCCACCCCCGCGGAGACCGCCAGGTCGACCTCCGTTCCCTTGGCCACCAGCGTCCCGGCCTCCGGCCGGCTGCTGAGCACCTGCCCGATCCGACGGTCGGAATCGGTCGCGGTGAGGGCCCCGGCGACCAGGCCGGCCTTCTCGATCAGGCGCAGCGCCTCGGCACGGTCCAGCCCGGCCAGGGCCGGCACCGCGACCCCGGCGGCCGCCGGAGGCGTCGGGGACGCCTGGGACGGAGGGGCCGCGCCCCTCGTGCCCGTGCCCGGCCGGTCGCTCGGACGGGCCACCCTGGCCGGCAGCGGGGTGAGCTCCACCCGCGCGCCGGGCACCCCCGCCGACGCCTTCGGCCTGTCCGGCCCAGGCTGCCCGTCGCCGCCGCTCAGCGCCGGGACCAGCACCGCGACCAGCACGGCCGCGCTCACCAGCAGCGCCCCCGACACCGCGACCGAGGCCCTGGTGGCCGCCCGCCCCGGACGGGTCCGCGGCTCGGCCGGCTCACCGGGACCGCCGTGGGGGCCGCGGGCCGGCGGCGCGGGCCGGGCCTGGCCCGGCGGGGACCCGTACCTGGCCGGGCCCGGCCAGGTCCCGGACAGATCAGGGCCCGGGACCGGCGGGGACCACGGCGCCTCCGGCCGTACGGCGTCGCCCCCGAGCAGCGCGAGCAGCAGCTCCCGGCTGCTGGGGCGGTTGCGGGGGTCCTTCTCCAGGCAGCCGGCGACCAGCGCGCCGAGCCGCCCGTCGAGGCAGCCCAGCTCCGGTGGCGCGGTGAGGATGCGGTGCAGCACGGCCGCGATCGAGTCCTGCCCGAACGGGGCGTGGGCGTTGGCGGCGAAGCAGATCGTGGCGCCCCAGGAGAAGACGTCGGCCGCCGGCCGGATCTCGGCCCCCTTCACCTGCTCGGGCGCCATGTAGGCGGGTGTGCCCGCGCCGCGCCCGCTCTGCGTGGCTCCCGCGTCCAGTGCGCGGGCCAGACCGAAGTCGATGACCCTCGGCCCGTCCGGGCCCAGCAGCACGTTCTGCGGCTTGAAGTCGCGGTGCACGATCCCGGCGCGGTGGATGGCCGCCAGGGCGGTGGCCGTGCCGATGGCCAGGCGCTCCAGCGCGCCTCCGCCACGGGGGCCGCCGTCGGTGACCTCGCGGTGGAGCGAGGGGCCGTCGACGTATTCGCTGACGATGTAGGGCCGGTCGTCGGCCAGCCCGGCCTCGATCACCTGGGCGGTGCAGAAGCGGGCCACCTGCTTGGCGAGCTCGACCTCGCGCAGGAAGACCGCCTCGTCCTCCCCGAGCGGGCCGTGCAGCAGCTTGATCGCATAGGGCGCCGAGCCCGTCGCGGGGTGCACCCCGAGATAGACCACCCCCTGGCCGCCCTCTCCCAGGCGGCCGACGATCGCGTATCGACCGATCCTTTCGAGGTCCCCCGTCCTGAGCGGCTGCGCATGCGGCACGCGGGCCTCCCTCCCCACCACTCTTCCCACTCAAGGAGAGGTATTCCCGGCAGTCAACGGTGGTGAAGCGCTCATGGTCCCGACCGTGACACTCATGTGATGCTCGGGTCAGGGGGAGCGGACCACGTCTCCGGAGTAACGGGGCACCCGCTCGCCCGTCCTGGTCACCTGGAAGGCCAGCCGGTCGGGGCCGCGCCGGGAGAACGCCACCGTGCCCGGGTAGCACTGGCCGCCGCTGACGCCGACCAGCCGGTAGGTGGCCTCGGAGCCGGTCCGGGAGAGCCGGGCGGCGCAGTGCAGATCGGCTCCCCACCTCATGCTCGCCCCCTCCTCCGTGAAGCGGACCTCCACGGGGAAGACCCGCTCGGCGGTGGAGTGATCGGCGAGGCCCGCCCAGGTGCCCGTGTAGGAGGAGCCCTCATCGGGCCAGAAAAAGGCCGCCCCGGCCACGGCGGCCGCGATCGCCACGCCCACCGCCGCGAGCAGCGGCCACCGGCGCCGCCGTGACGTCCCCACCCTCACCGCGGGGAGCTCGGCGGTCGCGGTGAGAGGGGCCCACGGCTCCGCCTCCGGCCCTCCGTGGGCCGGGAGCTCCGCCGTCGAGGCCGCGGAAGCCGGGGACTCCGCCGTCGAGGCTACGGAAGCCGGAGGCTCCCCCGTCGAGACCCCGGACGGCGGAGGCTCCGACACCGCGGACCCGGCCGCCCCGGGCCCGGAGGCCGCGGGCCCGGGTGTCCCGGCCGGCCGGGAGACGGCGGCGCTGCCGTACAGCCGGCGCAGCACCTCCTCGGCGACCGGCCGGTCCCCGGGCTCGGCGGCCAGGCAGGCGACCACGATCTCCCGGAGCGGGCCGGCCAGCGGGCCCAGGTCGGGCCTGCCGTACAGGATCCTGGCCAGCACCTCGTGGTAGGAGCCGGCGGAGAAGGCGTGGCGGCCGGTGGCGGCGTAGGCGACGGTGAGCGCCCAGCCGAACATGTCGGCCGCGGGCCCGGCCGGCTCGCCCTTGATCTGCTCGGGGGCCATGTAGGCGGGGGTCCCGAAGGGGATCTTTCCGGTGGTGATCGTGGCGTCCATCATCCGGGAGATGCCGAAGTCGATGACCCGGGGACCGTCCGTGCCGAGCAGGACGTTGCCCGGCTTGAAGTCGCGGTGGACCACCCCGGCCCGGTGGATGGCGGCCAGCGCGGTGGCCGTGCCGACCGCGATGCGGTCCAGCGAGCCGTCGGCGCGGGGCCCCTCGGCCGCGATGTGCTCCTGGAGCGAGACCCCGTCGACGAGCTCGCTCACGATGTAGGGGCGGTCTCCGTCGAGGTCGGCGTCGAGCACCTGGGCCGTGCAGAAGGGGGCGACCCGCCGGACGGCCTCGATCTCGCCGGCGAGGCGGCGGCGGACCCTCTCGTCGTCCAGCAGCCGGGCGTGCAGCAGTTTCACCGCGACGCGCGTGTTCTCCGGGGACTCGGCGAGGAAGACGATCCCCTGGCCTCCCGCGCCGAGGCGGCCGGTCAGCCGGTAGCGACCGAGTTGCCGGGGGTCCTCCGGCCGGAGCGGAGCCGGGCGCGACATGGGACCCGACTATAACGACCTCTCGTTCATGCCAGGAAACGCGCGTAATCGTCGAGCACCGGGAGCACGCGGGCGGCGGGGGCGCCGGGGAGGTTGAGCACGACCTCCTCGATGCCCGTCTCCCGGTAGTAGTCGAGCTTCTCCCGGGTCGGCAGCGTCCCGAACGGGATCACCCTGGCCATCTCCCTCCCCGCCTTCTCGCAGGCTTCGCGCAGGGCGGGGAGCGCCGCCCGGACGCCTCTGCCCCCGATCGGCATCCAGCCGTCGGCGTACTCGGCGACGTGGGCGAAGAGCTTCGGGCCCGCCGCGCCGCCGACGTAGACGGGCGGCCCGGACACCGGCTTGGGCCAGGACCAGGACGGTCCGAAGCTCACGTGACGGCCCTCGAAACCCGCCGCGTCCTGGCTCCACAGCGCCTTCATGGCGAGCAGGTGCTCGCGGGCGACGTCCCGGCGGGAGCCGTAGGCGACGCCGTGGTCCTGGATCTCCTCCACGTTCCAGCCGAACCCGACGCCGAGCACCGTCCGCCCGCCGGACAGGTGGTCGAGGGTGGCGACGGCCTTGGCGGTCACGATGGGCTCGCGCTGGGCGGCGAGCAGGATGCCGGTGCCGAGAGTGATCCGGCTGGTCACGGCCGCCGCGTGGGAGAGCGCGACCAGCGGGTCGAGGGTGCGGCTGTACTCCTCGGCGAGCACGGCCTCCCCGGTCGGGGGGGCCGTGCGGCGCGAGGTCGGGATGTGGGTGTGCTCGGGCAGGTAGAGGGAGGCGAAGCCGCGCTCCTCGACGGCTCGGGCCAGCTCGGCGACCGGCATCGACAGGTCGGTGGCGAACATCGTGACACCCAGCCGCATGACAGCCTCCGCTCTCCCCGCGCCGGGCAGGCCCTTGCCAAACCAAGCGATTGCTCGGCTACCATTCCTAGGGTAGCTTGCCAGGCGGGCAATCCTCACGGAAGGGCGCTCATGGCGTTCACGGACTTAGGCGACGTGCGGCTGTTCCACACCGACGACGGATCGGGAGACCCGGCACTGCTGCTCGTCCACGGCCTGGGGTCGGACTCCCATGAGTGGGTCCACCACATCCCCGCGCTCGCCGGGCGGCACCGGGTCATCGCGGTGGACATGCGCGGGCACGGCTACTCGTCCGCGCCGGAGACCGGCAACACCCCACGACTGATGGCCGAGGACCTCGCCGGGCTCTGCGCCGCGCTCGGCGTCGGGCAGTGTGTCGCGATCGGCCACTCCATGGGGGGCCAGATCGTCTCCCACCTGGCGGTGGAACACCCGTCGCTGGTCAGGGCCCTGGTCACGGTCGATCCGGGATACGGCTTCACGGGCGCGGTGGCCGCCTCCTTCCCCGCGCTGATCGAGCAGATGCGCGAGGACCCCCTGGCAGCCAGCCTCCGCAACGACCTGTGGACCTCCACCGGGGCGACCCCGGACTGGCTGCGCGAATGGCACCGGCGGCGGATCCTGGCCACTCCCCCGCACGTGCTGCTCCAGGCGTTCGAGGCGATGTTCGGCGGGCCGGAGCCGCTCGGTCTCCGCCCCAACTCCGACGGATACCTGTCACGCCGGCCCTGCCCGGTGCTGACCTTCTGGTTCGATCCGGCCCAGGCCGCGTGGGAGGCGAGTCTGTTCAAGGACCCGCGCTCCAGAGCCGTCACCTGGGAGGGCAGCGGCCACCGGCTGCACGAGGAACGCCCCGGGGAGTTCCTCCTCGTCGTCACAGACTGGCTAAGGAGCCTGGCATGAAGTTCTCGATATTCCTCAACCCGCAGATCCCCGGCTCCGGATACTCCAACGAGGAGAACGCGGTCGCCAAGCGACCGATCGGGCGGAGCGTCGAGTCCTACCAGGCGCTGCTCCACGAGGTGCGCGAGATCGCGATCCACGCCGACCAGATCGGCTTCGACGCGCTGATGATGACCGAGCACCACTTCCACTCCGAGGGCTTCGAGTTCTCGGTGAACCCGCTGATGTTCCTCACCGACCTGGCGGCCAGGACCGAGCGCATCCTGCTGGCTCCGCTGGGCATCGTGCTGCCCGCCTGGGACCCGATCAGGGCGGCCGAGGACGTGGCCCTCCTCGACCAGTTCAGCAAGGGCCGGCTGAGGCTCGGCGTGGCCCGCGGCTACCAGAACCGGTGGATGAACGTCCTGGGCCAGCGCTGGCAGGCCACCGCCGCCCGCTCCGACGGCTCCAAGACCGACACCCGCAACTTCGACGTCTTCGGCGAAGTCCTGAAGATCATGAAGATGGCGTGGACCCAGGACACGCTGCGCTACAAGTCCGACGTGCTGGACTACGAGGTGCCCGCGCCGTTCGACGGCATCGAGGGATGGCCCGCGCTGGAGTGGACCCAGAAGTTCGGCGCGCCCGGCGAGGTCGACGACCAGGGCAGGATCCACGCCGTCTCGGTCGGGCCCAAGCCGTACCAGAACCCGTACCCGGAGCTGTGGCAGCCGTTCACGATCTCCGACCGCTCGGTGATCCGGGCCGCGCAGGAGGACATCCTGCCGTGGATGTTCACCCCGAACCCGGACGAGCACGCCGCCAAGGCCAGGCTCTACCAGGAGGAGTCGGCCAAGTGCGGCCGCGACTACAAGCTGGGCGAGCACACCGGCATCCTCAAGATCGTCGGCATGGCCGACACCCGGGAGGAGGCCATCGCCACCTACGGCATGAGCATGCAGAAGGACTTCGCCGCCTTCTTCGGCCCGTTCGGCTACCTGGAGGTCCTGCGCAAGAAGGAGGACGACCGGCACCAGCCGATCAGCCCGGAGAAGGGCGACTACAAGCGCATGAACGAGGTCGAGATGGCCCTGCTCGGCGGCCCCGACGACATCAAGCGCGGCATCCAGCGGATGCTCGACCGGATGCCCGACCTGGAGTGGTTCGGCCTGTTCATGCAGGGCCAGCAGGGTGTCCTCCCCCTCGACACCGTCAAGCGCAACCTCGAACTCTTCGCCACCAAGGTCATCCCCGAGTTCTCCGACTGACCCTTCCGAATCTACGAAGCCCGGGGAGGACCCGTGCAGTTCTGGCTTGGAGCGTCGTTCGTCGAGACCGACCAGTTCGTCGAGCTGGCCAAGGTGTCGGAACGGTGCGGCTTCCACACGCTCACGCTGTCGGACCACATCTTCTACGCCGACTTCGACTCCCCCTACCCCTACTCCGAGACGGGCGCGCCCCGCTGGGACGCCGAGACCCACTGGCCCGACGTGTGGGTGACGATCGGGGCGATGGCCGCGGTCACCTCGACCCTGCGCTTCGCCCCCAACGTCTACGTCGCCCCGGCACGGGACCTGTTCACCGTCGCCAAACAGGTCTCCACGGCGGCGGTGCTCTCCGGGGACCGGGTGACCTTCGGCGTCGGCGTCGGCTGGTGCAAGGAGGAGTTCGTCCAGACCGGCCAGGACTTCCACACCCGGGGCCGCAGGCTGGACGAGATGATCCCCGCGCTGCGCGAGCTGTGGGCCGGCGGCACGGTCGAGCACCACGGCGCCCACTTCGACTACGGCCCGCTGTCGATCTCCCCCGTCCCCGCCCGGCCGGTGCCGTTCTTCGTGGGCGGCGACAGCGAGGCGGCCCTGCGCCGCGCGGCCCGGATCGGCGACGGCTGGTTGGGCAACCGCATCTACACGGAGGAACAGCTCGACGAGATCCTCGCCGCGCTCAGACGTCACCTGAAGGAGTACGGCAGGCCGGAGGACGCCCTGGAGATCATCGCTCCCCTCGCGGTCATGCCCGACGCGGGCACCTACCGGCGCTTCGCCGACAAGGGCGTCACCGGCACCCTGGCCGCCCCCTGGTGGCTGGCCACCCCCGAGGAGAAGGCCGGGCACGGCGACGGCCTCGCACTCAAGATCGCCACCATGGAGCGCTTCGCCGAGGAGGTCATCGCGGAGATGTGACCCTGGCCGGGCTGGTCAGGCGGGTGACGCCGAGCGCCGTCCGGGAGAGAGCGACCCGGTAGCCTGGCAGGGTGTTGGAAGAGATCACAGCGACCCGCTACGTGACGCCCCTGCGCGAGGGCGGGTCGCTCCCCGGGGTGGTCGAGGCCGACGACCTCGGCACCTACGTCGTCAAATTCCGTGGCGCCGGGCAGGGCCGCCGGGTGCTCGTCGCGGAGATCATCTGCGCCGAGCTGGCCAGACGGCTCGGCTTCCGCACCCCCGAGCTGAAGGTGATCGACGTCGATCCGCAGCTCGGCGCCCGGGAGCCCGACGAGGAGATCCAGGATCTGCTCAAGGCCAGTGAGGGCCACAACCTGGCGGTCGACTTCCTGCCCGGCGCGCTCGGCTTCGAGCCGCTCGCCTGGCCCCCGGACCCCGGATCCGCCTCCCGGCTGCTCTGGTTCGACGCCTTCGTCCACAACGTCGACCGGAGCTGGCGCAACCCGAACCTGCTCCTCTGGCACGGCGACGTCTGGCTGATCGACCACGGCGCCGCCCTCTGGTTCCACCACAACTGGCCCACCGCCGACCCGCAGCGCGGCTTCGACGCCGCCGACCACGTGCTGGCGCCCTTCGCCACCCGGATGGCGGAGGCCGACGCCGAGCTCAGCGAGCAGATCACCAGGGACTTCCTCGACGGGGTGGTCGACGAGGTCCCCGACGAGTGGCTGGAGGACGAGCCCGGCTTCGACGGCGCGCAGGCCGTACGGCAGGCGTACGTCGAGCACCTGCTGGCCCGCGCGCAGGGGCCCCGCTCCTGGCTGCCCGGTCCTTCGAGCGCCTCCAGACAGGACAGGAAGACCGGCTCGGTCGGTGCGTTCTGGAAGGACAACCGGTGAGAGACGTCTACGAGTACGCCGTGATCCGGGTGGTCCCCCGCGTGGAGCGGGGCGAGCTGATCAACGCCGGGGTGGTGCTCTACTGCCAGCCGCGCGCCTACCTGTGCGCGCGGGTGGAGCTGGACGAGACACGGCTGCACGCGCTCGACGCCCACGCCGACGTCGACGGAGTGCGGCACGCGCTCGGCGCCTACCAGCGCTCCTGCACGGCTGACGCGGGGCCGCTGACCGGCGAGCCGCTCGGCGGCCGGTTCCGCTGGCTGACCGCCCCGCGCAGCACGATCGTGCAGACCGGCCCGGTCCACGCCGGCCTCACCACCGACCCCGAAGCCGAGCTGGAGCGCCTGATGTCCCGCCTGGTGCGCAGCATCTGAGGGGGTCCGGCGTCCGCCCCCGCCCCAGGAGCCGTCCGGGCCGGGCGGGGCGGGGTGCCCGCCGCGACGGGAGCGGGTCCGTCCCGGTCAGGCACCCCGTCCGCGCGGATCTTCGGGCTCTCAGCGGGCCGCGGCGATACGGGTGACGGCTTCGGTGAGGGTCTCCGGTGCGCAGCCGAAGTTCAGCCTCGCGAATCCGGCGCCGGCGCGGCCGTAGCGGTGTCCGGCGTTCAGCGCGACCCCGGCCGCGGCGAGGATGTGTCCGGCGGGGTCGTCGCCCCAGCCGAGGTCCCGGAAGTCGATCCAGGCCAGAAAGCCCGCCTGCGGCTGTCTGTAGCGGACTCCGGGGAGCAGCTTCACCAGCAGTTCCTCCAGCAGTCGCCGGTTGTGGTCGAGGACGCCCAGGACGTCGGCGAGCCACTGGTCACCGTGGTCGAACGCGGCCACCGTGGCGATCACTCCGAGGTGCCCGGTGCGGTAGAGCGAGTGCGGTGACAGGCGGTCGACGTACCGCTTCGGCGCCGGGTCGGCGGTGACGACGGTGGCCGCCTTGAGCCCGGCCAGGTTCCAGCCCTTGCTGGCGGACAGGAACGAGAATCCCCAGCGCCGCGCCTCCTCCGATACCGACAGGAAGGGGACGAACTCGGCCTCGGGGAGGACGAGCGGGGCGTGGATCTCGTCGGACAGCACGTAGACGCCGTACCTGTCGGCCAGCTCGGCGAGCGCGACCAGGTCCTCGCGCCGGTGCACCAGGCCGACGGGATTGTGCGGGTTGCACAGCACGTACGCCGTGGCCCGGCCGGCGAAGGCGCGTTCCAGGGCGTCCAGGTCGAGCCGCCATCCCAGCGGCCCTCCGGCCAGCGGCGCCTCGACGACATGGGCCCCGACCTCGCGCACCCACCAGGAGAACGGCTCGTACACCGGCGGGCTGATCACCACACGGTCTCCGACGCCGATGACGCGGCGCAGGATTTCGACGATGCCGATCCCGACGTCGGCGACGGTACGCACGTCGTCGGCGTCGATCTTCCAGTCCCAGGTGCGCCGGGCGTAGCCGACGACCGCGTCGGCGAGGTCACGGGTCGGCGCCGCGTAGCCGGTGTCCGACCGGTCGACCGCCTCGTGAAGGGCCCTGGCGACCGGCTCCGCCAGCGGAAAGTCCATCTCCGCGACCGGGAGGGGCAGGACGTCGTCCGGGAAGGTCCGCCATTTCGCGCTCCGGCGCCTGCGCAGCTCCGAGAGAGAAGGGATCGAGAGGTTGCCCATGATGGGGACTCCTGAAGGTCTTTCCAGGGATGTGGTGGCGGTAGCCGGAGACGGCGTCGTCCGACGCGTCGTCCGGGCGTTGACGGGATCTCCGGCCCGGGGCTCCGCCGGCCTTGCGGGCGGCCGCCCGGGCGGGAGTCCGGCGCGCCCCGTGACCGCCAGGCGATCCCAGGGTCTGGTCTGCCGTCACCCCTCGATGATCGGTGCCGCAGGGGCCGTTCCGCTTCCGATAAAATGACAGATAATGTCGAAAATCCGCCATTCTCCGCGTGCGATGACGGGCCTCCGCCCCCTGCCCGCCGGTGCCGGAGTCGACGCTCACTGGCACGACGAGAACCAGATCGTCTACGCCGGCCGCGGCGTGCTGGCGGTCACCACCGACGCGGGCAGCTGGATCGCCCCTGCCAGCCGGGCGATCTGGATCCCGGCCGGAACCGTCCACGAGCATCGCGCCTACGGCGACATCGACCTCCACCTGGTGGGACTGCCGGTGCAGGACAACCCGCTGCGCCTGGACCGGCCCGCGGTCATCGGCGTCGGCCCGCTGCTGCGCGAGCTGATCATCGCCTACACCGAGCGGCCCGCCGATCTCACCGCCGAACGCCGCCGCCTACGGGCCGTCCTGCTCGACCAGCTCCGCCACTGCGCCCAGCAGCCCGTCCACGTGCCCGCCGCCAGGGACCCGCGGCTGGCCGCGGTGTGCGCCATCCTCCGCGACGACCCGGCCGACAACCGGACCCTGGCGCGGCTCGGCTCCGCGGCCGGCGTCAGCGGCCGCACCCTGACCCGGCTCTGCCGAGCCGAACTCGGCATGAGCTTCCCGCAGTGGCGCACCCAGCTGCGCCTGTACCACGCCCTGCGTCTGCTGGCCGAGGACACCCCGGTCACAACCGTCGCGCGCCGATGCGGCTGGGCGTCCAGCAGCGCCTTCATCGACGTCTTCCGCCGGGCCTTCGGCCACACCCCCGGCGCCCACCGCGCCGCGGCGTCCCCCGGGCCGACGGTCCGCTGACGATCGCGTCGCCCCGGCGGGCGTCGGCCACGCACCACGCGCGGGCACGGCCCGGCAGGAGGTTCCGGCCTGCGCCGTCAGCCGCCTCCCGTGGAGCACGTTCCGCCACCCGCGGAGCACGTTCCGGGACGAGCTGTCACGCGCGATCGAGCGTGGAGCTCCGGGACGCGCGGCCGCGACGGGGGAAGAACACGATGAAACATCCGGCCAGACATCCGGCGGCGCCGGCGACGAGGAGCCACGCGCCCGAGTACTGGGAGTCGTACTCCTCCTGGTCGGCGTCGGCGAACCCCGCGTACCGGTCGGCCTCCCCGGTCAGCTCCTCATACCGCCCGGGATCGGTCTCCTTGACGGTCTCCGCCTCGCCGAGCAGTCCGGCCGCCTTCCGCAGGTGCCCGTCGATCCGTTCCTGCGTGGCGCCCGCCCGCAGGAACACCGACACGCTCAGCCCCGCCACGAGCAGGGCCACGACCAGCAATCCCGTTCCGAACCACGACTTCCGCTGCGCCACCTTCATGAGAAGGGACCGTAATCCGGTGGCCGGGCCGACCGCATCCGTCACCGGGGTGATCCGGTGTCCCCTGTCCGGGTGACCCGTGACCAGGCGCCTTCTGCCGGACAACGGTCGCGCGTACGCTCCGGGCGCCGGCGCTCAGAAGAGCACCGACATGAAGGTGCCGACCTCCCTGAACCCCGCCTTGCGGTAGGCCGCCCTGGCCGGGGCGTTGTAGTCGTTGACGTACAGCGAGACCACCGGCGCGAAGCAGTCGAGCGCGTGCTTGACCACCGAGGCCATCCCCGCCGCCGCGTGCCCGCGGCCGCGCAGGTCGGGGTGGACCCAGACGCCCTGGATCTGGCAGGCCAGCGGCGTGACCGCGCCGATCTCGGCCTTGAAGACGACCCGGCCGTGCTCGATCCGGGCGTAGGACCGGCCGATCCGGATCAGCTCGGCGACCCGGGAGCGGTAGAGGGCACCGCCGTCCCCCGCCTCCGGGGAGATGCCCACCTCCTCGGTGAACATCGCCACGCAGGCGGGGAGCAGGATCTCGAACTCCTCCGGCCGCACCCGCCTGACCAGGGGGTCGATCGGGACCGGGGACGGCGTGGTGGCCGCCATCACCGGCTGGGCCCAGCGGACCGCGCGGGCGGCGCCCCAGTGGGGCTCCAGCCGCTCCCACAGCGGAGCGACGGCGTCGGCGGGGCCGACGATCGAGGAACAGCGGCGCCCCTGCCTACGGGCGCGGTCAGCGAAGGCGTGCACGGCGTCCGTGCCGGCGTTCACCGGGACCAGGTTGGCACCGGCATAGCAGAGAGAGGTCAGACCGCCGCGCGGCCCGAACCCCCACATCTGACCGCCGAGCCTGGCCGGATTGAGCCCGACGGCACGGACCCTGGAGGCGACGAAGACGTTGACGACGGGGTCGGCGTCCAGAAGGGCCAGCACCTCGTCACGATCGTTGTCGTCGAGCACGCGCGACGCCGTTGTGCGCAGCATCACGCGATCAGCCTACGCGACCCCTTCGATTTTGGCAGGAACCAACCTAGAGCCAGTCATCTCCGCCTACTCAAATCAACCCTCGCCGCCATACGGGCGGTGGGCGCGGGCTCGGCGACCCCCGTGCAGCGGGCGTCCGGCCCGGTCGCGGCGCGCTCGTCCGGACCCGGCAGGCTGCCGTCCTTGAGGTAGGCCGCCAGGTAGCGGTCCGCGCAGCGGTTTCCGCTGAGCACGACACCGTGGTTGCCGCCGGGCACGGTCACCAGCCGGGAGCCGCCGAGCAGCTTGCGCATCTGCAGGGCCCCCGGATAGGGCGTCGCGGCGTCACGCTCGGCCTGGACGAGCAGGACCGGCGGCAGGTCGCGGCTGTCCTGGATCTTCAACGGGGTGCCGCCCCGCTCGGACCAGAACGCGCACGGCGCGTTGTACCAGGCGTTCGGCCAGGTGAGGAAGGGCGTGGTGGCGTGCAGCCGGGACATGTCGCTCCGCCACCGGCTCCACTCACGCGGCCACGCGGCGTCACGGCACTGTATCCCCAGGTAGACGGCGTAGCCGTTCTCCGCCTTGGCGTCGTTCTTCACGTGCCGCTGGTAGGCGGCGAGCATGGGCGCCGTGTCGCCCTTCTTGACGTAGGCGGAGAACGCCCTGGCGAGCTGCGGCCAGGCCGCGTCGGAGTAGCCGCCGACGGTGTAGATGTCGTCGAGCTCGCTCGGGCCCACCACCCCGCCGGCCGGGCGGGTGCGCAGCCGCTCCCGCATGGCGTACCAGGCGAAGGAGACCGACTTGCCGGTGCCGCCGAGCTTGTAGACGTCGTTGTGACGGGCGGTCCACTTCAGGAAGTCCTGGTGCCGCCGGTCGAAGGCGACGTCCTGGGTGAGGTTGGCGGCGTACCAGACCCCACGGGGATCCACGACGCTGTCCAGGACGAGCCGCTTGACCCGGTCGGGGAAGAGCGTGGCGTAGACCGCGCCGAGGTAGCTGCCGTAGGAGTAGCCCAGGAAGCTGATCTCGGACTCGTCCAGGGCCTCCCGGATGGCGTCCATGTCCCGGGCGGAGTTCGCGGTGGTCATGTGGGGCAGCAGCCAGCCCCACCGGTTGCCGCACGCCTCGGCGTACTGCTTGGCCCGGCCGATCAGCGCGTTCTCCTCCCGCTCGGTGCGGGGCACGTGGTCGGGGCGGGGGGCGGCGTAGTATTTCGCGGGGTCCACGCATCGGAGCGCCGGCTCGCTGTCCCCCACCCCCCGAGGATCGAAGCCGATCACGTCGAACCGGTCGGCCAGGTTGTCGGGGAGCCGGGCGGCGACGTATTTGGCCAGGTCGCGGCCGGAGGCTCCGGGGCCCCCGGGGTTGACCAGCAGCACGCCCAGGTGGTTGTGGTCCCGCGAGGTCTTCCCCTTGATCCTGTTCAGGGCCAGGCTGATGGTCTGGTACGGGTTGGCGTAGTCGAGCGGCACCCTGAGGTTGGCGCACTCCACCTCGCCCTCCCTCGCCCTGGACCTGGCCGGGGCGGTGAGCACGCCGTCGAGCGGCACGGTCTTGGGGGCCTCGGCACAGGGCCCCCAGACCAGCTCCTCCCGCCTCTGCGCCACCGCCCCCTCCGGAACCCCGAGGGTGGCGGCCAGCATCCCGATGGTCGCGACGATCCCGACGACCCTTTTCACAGAGACTCCCCCTACTCATAAGGCAGAGGCGATGGTCTCCCAGGTGATGGCACCGTCATCGGTAACACACCCGGATCATTACCACTCTGTAGTCAAGCGATTGCTATGTGTAATCAGTGTGGGCAGGGGCGGGGCGGCTCCGTCACCGCGCGTCCACGGGAGACCCATGGGTCCCGCGCGGCCACGCACAGCAGGTGGCCGGCGGACGTGAGCGGAGAGCCGTGCAGAGGTGTACGGCTGTGCAAAGGTGTACGGCGGTGTACGGCTGTGCAGAGGTGCACGGCGCGGCCGCCCGGCGGCGCGCAGCTCGTTCGGCACAGCCGGGCGGCACAACTCGTTCGGCACAGCTCGTGCGGCACAGCCGGGCGGCGGCCTTCGGGCATCTGGCGGCGCGCACGGCCATCCGGGCGGCGCACGGCCGCCCGGCGGGTGCTAGCGGACGATGACCTCGGGCCCGGAGGCGTCCTCGTCGTCGAGGTCGACCTCCACGCCCATCTCCTCGGCCAGGCGCAGGGCCTCCTCGATGAGGGTCTCCACGATCTGGGACTCGGGGACGGTCTTGATGACCTCTCCCTTGACGAAGATCTGGCCCTTGCCGTTGCCGGAGGCGACACCGAGATCGGCCTCGCGGGCCTCGCCGGGGCCGTTGACGACGCACCCCATCACCGCGACGCGGAGCGGGACCTTCAGCCCCTCAAGACCCGCCTGGACCTGCTCGGCCAGGGTGTAGACGTCGACCTGGGCGCGGCCGCAGGACGGGCAGGAGACGATCTCCAGGCCGCGCTCGCGCAGGTTCAGCGACTCCAGGATGCCGATGCCGACCTTGATCTCCTCGACCGGCGGGGCCGACAGCGACACGCGGATGGTGTCGCCGATGCCCTCGGACAGCAGCGCGCCGAACGCGACGGCGGACTTGATCGTGCCCTGGAACGCCGGGCCCGCCTCGGTGACCCCGAGGTGGAGCGGGTAGTCGCACCGGGCGGCCAGCTGGCGGTAGGCCTGGACCATCACGACCGGGTCGTTGTGCTTGACCGAGATCTTGATGTCGCGGAAGCCGTGCTCCTCGAAGAGCGAGCACTCCCACAGGGCCGACTCCACCAGCGCCTCAGGGGTCGCCTTGCCGTATTTCTGCAGCAGGCGGGGGTCGAGCGAGCCGGCGTTGACGCCGATCCTGATGGGCACCCCGTGGTCGGCGGCGGCGCGGGCGATCTCGCCGACCTTGTCGTCGAACTTCTTGATGTTGCCGGGGTTGACCCGGACGGCGGCGCAGCCCGCCTCGATCGCGGCGAAGACGTATTTCGGCTGGAAGTGGATGTCGGCGATCACCGGGATCTGGGACTTCTTCGCGATGATCGGCAGCGCGTCGGCGTCGTCCTGGGAGGGCACGGCCACCCGGACGATCTGACAGCCCGAGGCGGTCAGCGCGGCGATCTGCTGGAGCGTGGCGTTGATGTCAGCGGTGACCGTGGTGGTCATCGACTGGACGGAGACCGGCGCGTCCCCGCCCACCGGCACGGAGCCGACCATGATCTGACGGGATTTGCGTCGCTCGGCGATCGGCCTGGTCCTTACGGAAGGGATCCCGAGAGCAACAGAAGTCATTTTCAGCCCTTGTGAAGTCGACGACTTCCCCAGTCTAGGCAGTCGCGGTGAGCTCCCGAGCCCGCGCCCGCGCCCATTCGTCGGCATCGAGCACTTCTGCGACGGAATCTGCTCCTGTCACGGTGTGCTCGGAGACCACCGCGGTCACGGTGTCGACGATGCCGAGGAAGGGCAGCCTCCCGGCCAGGAATGCCTCGACGCACACCTCGTTGGCGGCGTTGTATACGGCGGGGGCCGTGCCGCCGGCGGAGCCGACGTGGCGGGCCAGCGCGACGGAGGGGAAGGCGTCGTCGTCGAGGGGGTCGAAAGTCCAGGTGTGGGCCCTGGTCCAGTCGACGGCGGGGGCGGCTCCGGCGACCCGCTCCGGCCAGCCGAGGGCCAGGGCGATGGGCAGCCTCATGTCGGGCGGGCTGGCCTGGGCGATGACCGAGCCGTCCACGAACTCGACCATGGAGTGGACGACCGACTGGGGGTGAACCACGACGGTGATCCTGTCGAAGCCGATGTCGAACAGCAGATGGGCCTCGATGACCTCCAGGCCCTTGTTGACGAGTGTGGCGGAATTCACCGTGATGACGGGCCCCATCGACCAGGTCGGGTGGGCCAGGGCCTGCTCGGGGGTCACCTCCGCGAGCTCCGCGCGCGACCTGCCGCGGAAGGGCCCGCCGCTCGCGGTGACGATCAGGTTGCGCACGGCCGACGCGTCGGGGCCGGCGGGGCCGGCGGCCCACAGGCACTGGGCGAGCGCGGCGTGCTCGGAGTCGACGGGGATGAGCTGTCCGGGCTTGGCCAGGCGCTTGACCAGCGGCCCGCCGATGATCAGCGATTCCTTGTTGGCCAGGGCGAGCGTCCTGCCCGCCTCCAACGCGGCCAGCGTCGAGGTCAGCCCGAGCGCGCCGGTGATGCCGTTGAGCACCGTGTCGGACGGCCAGGCGGCGGCCTCGGCGACCCCCTCGGACCCGGCGAGCACCTGGGCGCCCACCCCGTGCGCGGCCAGGGCCTCGCGCAGCCGCGGCGCGGCCGAGGGGTCGGCCACGGCCACCACGTCGGGCCGGAACTCGGCCGCCTGACGGGCCAGCAGGTCGATCCGGCCGCCGCCGGCGGCGAGCGCCGCCACCCGGAACCGGCCGGGGTTGCGGGCGATGACGTCGAGGGACTGGGTCCCGATGGAGCCGGTCGAGCCGAGCAGGGCAACGGAGCGGGTGGTGTCTGGCTGCACCGCCCCATTCTCCCGGCTGCCGCTCACCTGTCGAACCGGGATCGGAATCTGTGATGCGTGAAACGCAGGGGGAAATGCAGTTCTTACGTCGGAATTTCGCCATATCAATAGTCGTAAATATTGAGAAATGCGGCCATGCAGCGCACTAGCTTCCCCACTCAGCGTCAGGTCTCGGGAGGTACAAATGCGCCGCACGGCACGCCTGATCCCCGTCATCGCCCTCACCGCGGGCGCCACCCTGCTCTCGGCGGCGGTCGCGCACAGCGCCGGCGCGCCGGCGGCCGGCCCCCGGCCCGCCGAAAGGGAGGCCGCCGACACCACGACCGAGCAGCGCACCGTCCGGCGTTACTGGACGGAGGCGAGAATGGAGGCGGCCCAGCCGCTCGACGCCTACGCTCCGAAGAAGGAAGGTCGCCGGCTCACCGCGGCGGCGATCGCGGCGCAGGCCGCGGCCGACCCCGTCTCGGTCCCCGCGACCGCGCCGGACGGCGACGCCGTCACCGCCGTCCGGGCCGCCGCCGCACGCGCCACCACCGGATCGCGGTGGACCCGCGGCGGCGCGGTCGCCAGGACCGCCGGCCGAGTGTTCTTCACCTATCAGGGCCGCAACGCCTCCTGCTCGGGCAACGCGGTGACCGGCGACAACAGGAGCACTGTGATCACCGCTGGGCACTGCGTGAAGCTGGGCGGGGCCTTCCACGGCAACTGGGTGTTCGTGCCGGGCTACGACGCCGGCGAGCGGCCGCACGGCACCTGGGTGGCGACCACGCTCTACACCACCCCGCAGTGGAACAACAGCGAGGACATCAACTACGACGTGGCCGCGGCCGTGGTGGCCCCGCTGGAGGGCCGGTCGCTGACCGACGCGGTCGGCGGGCAGGGCGTCTCCTTCAACCAGCCCAGGCGGCGGCAGATGCACTCCTTCGGGTACCCGGCGGCCGCCCCCTACGACGGGTCGAAGCTGGTCTACTGCAGCGGGCGGTCCTTCGACGACTTCCTGATGTCCCGCGACATCGGCCTCGGCTGCGACATGACCGGCGGGTCGAGCGGCGGCCCCTGGTTCACCGGCTTCGACGAGAGCACCGGCCTGGGCACGCTGAACTCGGTGAACAGTTTCAAGTACGGCTTCGCCGCCGGCTGGATGTTCGGCCCGTATTTCGGAACCGAGGCACAGGCCGTCTACGAGGCCGCGCAGGGCACCGGCACCCCCTGAGATTCACCGAAAGTAGTCACAACAGCACACCACGTAGTGCAAAATCGGGTCTCATGACCTCGAGCCTCCCCCTGCTTGCGGGCGCCGCGCTTGTCGCCGGCCTGATGGGCCTCCCCCAGGCCGGCGCGACGACCACCGAACACGGGCGGCGGGCCGTCGGCGCCGCCCACCCCCTCCCGGCAGCCGTGAAGGCCCCGCGCGCGGCCCCCGGCAGGGACGGCGTCGCCGAACACGTGACCCCACCCGGCCCGGCGGACCAGCGCCGGGTGCTCGACTACTGGACCCCCCGCCGGATGGCGGCCGCCGTCCCGCTCGGCCTGCTCGGGACGGTGACCGGCGTGTTCGGCGGGCCGGGCCTGCCGGACCACCAGCGTGCCGCCCGCACCACCGGGGCGCGCTGGAGCGCGGGCGGGTCGGTGACCCGCACCACCGGACGGGTCTTCCTCACCCTCGGCGGGCTCGACTTCGTCTGCTCGGCGAGCTCGGTCAGGAGCGCCAACAAGGACCTCGTGGTGACCGCCGGGCACTGTGTCAAGGACGGCACCGGCGCGTGGGCGGACAACTGGACCTTCGTGCCCGGTTACGACCGGGGCCGCCGGCCCTACGGGCAGTTCACCGCCCGGCGCATGTTCGTCGCGGGCCCGTGGTCGCGCAGCGCCGACGACAACCACGACATCGGCATGGTGGCGCTCAACCACAGCGGCGGCCGGCACCTGGGAGAGGTCGTCGGCGGCCAGGACATCGCCTTCGGCGCCGCCCGGGGCCGTCCGGCCCACGGCTTCGGCTTCCCCGCCGAGGCGCCCTACGACGGCGAGCACCTGGTCTACTGCGCCGGCCCGGTCCATGACGACCCGCACGGCCAGACCGGCGACCAGGGCATGCGCTGCGACATGACCGCCGGATCCAGCGGCGGCCCCTGGATGAGCGGCTTCGACGCCGCCACCGGCCGCGGCACGATCACCTCGGTGAGCAGCTTCAAATACAGCGACGACCGGAGCACCATGTACGGCCCCTACTTCGGCGACGTGGCCAGGGAGCTCTACACCACCGCCGAGAGGGCGTGACCACGGTGAGTGCCCATGCCCAGGTCATGAGCGAGGAGGGGGAGCTCGCGGCGGGCGACCACCGGAGCTCGGCACGGAGCCGGGATGGAATGGATACGGCCCGCACCCCGGGGCGACGGGGGGCGGGCCGTGGACGGGATGTCAGAGAGACAGGCCGGTGAGGACCATGACCTTCTCGTAGGTGAAGTCGGCCATGGCCGAGCGGACGCCCTCGCGGCCGACCCCGGAGTCCTTGACGCCGCCATAGGGCATCTGGTCGGCCCGGTAGGACGGGACGTCTCCGATGATCACGCCGCCGACCTCCAGCTCCCGGTTCGCGCGGAAGGCGACGTCCAGGCTGCGGGTGAAGATCCCGGCCTGCAGGCCGTACTTGGAGTCGTTGACCGCGGCGAACGCCTCGTCGACCCCGGACACCGTCTGGATGATCATCACGGGGCCGAAGACCTCCTCGCAGGAGACCTTGGCGTCGTGCGGCACGTCGGCCAGGACGGTCGGCGCGACGGTGGCGCCGTCGCGGGTGCCGCCGGTCAGCAGCCGGGCGCCGGCGGCGACGGCCTCCTTGACCCACTGCTCGACGCGCTCGGCGGCCTCGACGGAGACCAGCGGTCCGACCTGGGTCTTGTCGTCGGCCGGGTCGCCGGTGACCAGGGCCTCGACGGCGGGGATCAGCCTGGCCACGAAGTCCTCGCGCACCGACTCCTCGACGATCACCCGCTGGACCGCGATGCAGCTCTGCCCGGCCTGGTAGTTGGAGAACAGCGCCACCCGGGAGGCGGCCCAGTCGAGGTCGGCGTCGGCGAGCACGACGGCGGCGGCGTTGCCGCCGAGTTCGAGGGTGACGTGCTTGCGCGGCACCTGGTCCATGATCGCGTATCCGACGGGGCCGGAGCCGGTGAAGGAGACGATCGGCAGGCGCGGGTCGTCGACCAGGGCGGCGGCGCGGTCGTTGGGGACCGGGAGCACGGAGAACATGCCCTCGGGCAGCGCGGTCTCGGCCAGGATCTCGCCCAGCACCAGGGAGGAGATGGGCGTGGCCGGCGCCGGCTTGACGATGATCGGGGCGCCGACCGCGATGGCCGGGGCGACCTTGTGGGCCACCAGGTTGAGCGGGAAGTTGAACGGCGTGATCGCCAGGACCGGGCCGTGCGGGACGCGCGAGACGTAGGCGAGGCGGCCGGCGGAGGCGGCCTCGGTGTCCAGGCGCACCGCCTCGCCGCCGAGGCGGCGGGTCTCCTCGGCGGCGAACCGGAAGGTGGAGATCGCGCGGTTGACCTCGCCCCGGGCCCAGAAGATCGGCTTGCCGTTCTCCTCCATGATCAGCCGGGCGATCTCCTCGGCCCGCTCGGCCAGACGGCGCGAGACGTGGGCGAGGGCCTCGGCCCGCACGTGAACGGGGAGCGCGGCGGCCTGCTTCTGCACGGCCGCCGCCGCGGCGACGGCCTCCTCGACCTGGCCGGCGGTCGGCACGGAGCAGACGCCGACGACACGGCCGTCATGGGAGTTGGTCACGGTGAGCTCGGCGTCCCCCGTGGCGGGGCGGCCGGCGAGCCAGAAGGGGCGCACGTCCATGGCTCTGACGGTATGCCACCGATCCGGAGGTGGCGTTACTCCACTACGCACAAGACCCTTGCGCGGGCACGCCGTTACGCATAAAAATATCTCCCTCTCTGCCTGTAACGAAACTGGGGCAGATTACGGATATTCGTTATATGGCAGCGGTTTGAAGGATCGCCGCCCTGGCTAAGTCACCGAGTGCAACTCCCCGACAGCGGAAGGGCGTGGCCGCATGATCTCTCCGGCGCCGCGCGGACTGCAGGGCGCCTATCTGGTCGGCGAGCGGGCCACCCAGGACGAGCTCCGCGGCAAGCTGCTCGACGTGGCCAGCCAGCTCCTGGTCACCATCGGGCCCGAGAGCCTGTCGATGCGCCGCATCGCCACCGAGGCCGGATGCTCGACGACCGTCATCTACACGATGTTCGGCAGCAAGGAGGGCCTGGCCGAGGCGCTCTACCTGGAGGGTTTCGAGCGCTTCCGGCGGCGCCTGGAGGCGGTGCCCGCGCGCGGGAACGCGCTGGAGCACCTGACCGCGCTCGGCCCCGCCTACCGGGAGGCCGCGCTGGCCGAGCCCGGCTACTACGCCCTGATGTTCGAGCGGGCGATCCCCGGGTTCGTGCCGAGCGAGCGGGCCAGGACCCTGGCCCGGGCGGCGCTCAACGTCCTCGACCGGGTGATCGCCGACTGCATCTCGGCGGGATACATCATCCCGACCCAGCCCAGGAAGATCGCCGACGCCCTCTGGGCCGCCGCCCAGGGCGCCATCAGCCTGGAGCGCGCCGGGCACCTGCGTGACAGCCACACCTACGACGCGGTCACCTACGCCACCATCTCCCGCTACCTGGCCGGCGGGCGCTGACCCCGCCGCACCCGCTCGCCGCGTCCGCGCGCCTCCCGGGCCGCCGCTCTCCCATACCGCTCACTCCGTCATGGCCAGCGCCACCCAGAGTTCGGCGCGGGCCGCCGGGTCGTCGAGGTCGCGGCCGAGGAGTTCGGCGACGCGGCGCATGCGGTAGCGCAGGGTGTGCCGGTGCACGCCGAGCCGTTGCGCCGCCGCGTCCCAGTGGCCGTTGCACGCCAGGTAGGCGCGGAGGGACTCCAGCAGGTCGGCGCGCGAGCCGTACTCGCGCAGGGGGGCGAGCAACGCCGCGGAGAACGCCCCGGCCACCTCGGGGTCCAGCAGGGACAGCAGGCCCTGGCCCGCGAGGTCGGCGAAGCGCATGACCCGTCCGGCGACGCGGCGGGCCGCGGCGAGCGCCCGGTCGGCCTGGTCGAGTCCGGTGCTCAGCTCGTCGGGGCCGACCGGGGAGCCGATCCCGACCGGGCCGTGCTCCCGCAGCGCCGCGGCCGTCTCCTCGGCCCGGTCCGCCGCGACGACGACCACCACCCGCTCCTCGGCGGCCGCCGCGAACTCCTCGCCCGCGGCCTCCAGCACCGCCTCCTGGTCGCCGCCGGCGGCCAGCACCACCAGCGGCCCGCCGGGGAGCCCGCCCCCCAGCAGCTCCAGCGTCTCCTGACCGGCCCGCACCTGCCCGGCC
Organism: Streptosporangium sp. NPDC048886; assembly: GCF_055586905.1. Taxonomy (NCBI): domain Bacteria; kingdom Bacillati; phylum Actinomycetota; class Actinomycetes; order Streptosporangiales; family Streptosporangiaceae; genus Streptosporangium; species Streptosporangium sp. NPDC048886. The sequence goes on along the minus strand of NZ_JBVJHH010000001.1, from coordinate 29,512 downwards.
AGCAGCAGCCGGAGCGCCGCGGAGCGGACCCGGCGCTCGGCCGCCAGATGCTCCCTGCCGTGCTCGATGGCGAGCGTCAGCAGGGAGCCCGCGGCGTTGATCACGGTGTGCGCGACCGGGCTGAACGGCCGGTCGAGTCCGACCGCGAAGAACCCCCTGACGCGACGGGCGCCGATCGGCTGGACGATGACGTGCTCGCCGGGCGTGGACAGCGCCAGGCTCGCGGGGGTGCCGCCGCCCGCGGGCCGCCGCAGGCGCTCCAGCTCGGGGCGGAGTCCGGCGATGCCGGCGGCGCCCTTGCCCGCCGCGTGCCGTACGGCCCCCGCCTCGTCGAGCAGGACGGCCCAGCCGCCGAGCTCGCGGGCCAGGCCGTCGATCACCGCGCGGGGGCCCTCGGGGCGGAGCGCGGCACGGGTGAGGCGGCCCTGGGTGGCGAAGGCGCGCCTGATCTCGTCGTACTGCTCGGCGGCGATCAGGTCGCTGACCACCTTGCCGATCGCGACGAACGGGGTGTCGCGCGGCACCTCGATCAGCGGCAGCCCGGCCCGCGTCGCCGCCTCGACCAGCCCGGCCGGGATCACCTCGTGTCCCAGCCCGACGCCGAACCCGAGCCCGGTGACCCCCTTGCCGACCAGCCGGTCGACGTACGGCCCGGCGTTGTCGGCGCCCAGGCGCATGCCCGTGGTGAGGACCAGCTCACCGCCCTCCAGGAACGGCGTCGGGTCCTCCAGTTCGCTGACCGCCACCCAGCGCACCGGCCGGTCGAGCGCGTCCTGCCCGGTGAGCACACCGAGTTTGAGCGGCAGGCGCCGCACGACGGTGCGCAGCGTGGGAGCCACAACCACCCCCGATTTGTACGTTACGGCCAGAGCACTCCTCGCAATTTTGCCATAGTGCATCATCCGTATACCGGCATGCGCGACATACCGTCGCAGTATGAGCACCGTCACCCAGGGCGGCCCCTCGCTTCCGCAGGAGCGCCGGGTCGTCACCGAGATTCCCGGCCCGAAGTCCCGCGAGCTGTTCGCGCGCAAGCAGGCCGCCGTTCCCCCGGGCATCGGCACCACGCTGCCGGTCTTCGTGACGCACGCCGGCGGCGGTGTCGTCGTCGACGCCGACGGCAACTCGCTGATCGACTTCGGCTCCGGCATCGCGGTGACCAGCGTCGGCAACGCCGCGCCGCGCGTGGTCGAGCGGGTGCAGAAGCAGGTCGCGGACTTCACCCACACCTGCTTCATGGTCACGCCGTACGAGTCCTACGTCCAGGTCTGCGAGAAGCTCAACGAGCTCACGCCCGGTGACCACGCGAAGCGCACCTTCCTGCTCAACAGCGGCGCCGAGGCCGTGGAGAACGCGGTCAAGGTCGCCCGCCACGCCACGGGGCGCCAGGCGGTCGTCGTGTTCGACCACGGCTACCACGGCCGGACCCTGCTGACGATGTCGCTGACCGCCAAGAACATGCCGTACAAGCACAGGTTCGGCCCGTTCGCCCCCGAGGTCTACCGGGTGCCGCTGGCCTATCCCTTCCGCTGGCCCACCGGCCCGGACAACTGCGCGGAGGAGGCGGCGGCCCAGGCGATCGACCAGATCACCAAGCAGATCGGCGCGGAGAACGTGGCGGCCGTGGTGATCGAGCCGATCGCCGGCGAGGGCGGCTTCATCGAGCCGGCCAAGGGCTTCCTGCCGAAGATCGTGGAGTTCTGCCGCGAGAACGGCATCGTGTTCATCGCCGACGAGGTCCAGACGGGCTTCTCCCGCACCGGTGACCTGTTCGCCTGCGAGGACGAGGGCATCGTCCCGGACATCATCGTCACCGCCAAGGGCATCGCGGGCGGCCTGCCGCTGGCGGCCGTCACCGGCCGCGCCGAGCTGCTCGACAAGGTCCACGTCGGCGGGCTGGGCGGCACCTACGGCGGCAACCCGCTCGCCTGCGAGGCGGCGCTGGGCGTGCTGGAGACCATCGAGGCCGACGACCTGACCGGCAGGGCCCGCCACATCGGCGAGGTCATGCTCCCCCGGCTGCGCGCCATCGCCGAGGAGAACCCGGCGGTCGGTGACGTGCGCGGCCGCGGCGCCATGATCGCCATCGAGCTGGTCGTCCCCGGCACCAAGGACCCGCACCCCACCGCGGCGGGCGAGATCGCCAAGAGGTGCCACGCCGAGGGTCTGCTCGTGCTGACCGCGGGCACCTACGGCAACGTTCTGCGCTTCCTGCCGCCGCTGGTCATGCCCGACCACCTGCTGGAAGAGGGATTGGCGATTCTGGAGAAGGCCATCAACGAGGTCTGACGGTTTAGACCATCTCAAAAGGGGCACCCGGCTTGATGCCGGGTGCCCCTTTTGCTGCTGTACGACCCCTAGGTAGAGAGTGATTTAACCACTGCTTGACACCCACCAAAGCGATCACGGGTCGTGGCGGCGTTATAACGGTTCCGATATGACACTGCGCGATCAAGACGGGAGGCGCAATGAACTGGGGACCGAGTAGGACGGCGCAGAACACGCTGACGTTCGACCCTGAGGGCCTGACCCGCACCCAGCGCGAAGGTGACGCCTGCGTGGCCTGCCACAAGAAATGGCCCCGGCCGCGGATCAGGATCGGCCGCCTGCCCGACGACGGAGCCCTGTTCGCCTGCCCGGAATGCGCGGACGCGCTGATGCAGGACCTCCAGGAGAACGTCTACCCGCTGCCCCGCCGCGTGGCCTTCTCCTGAGCCTCCAGGCCCGCTCCCGGCCCTCCTGGAGACCCGGAGAGCACCCGGACCCTCCCGGCCCTCCTGAGCGTCCGGGCCCCGCTCCCGGGCCACGCCCGGAGAGGCCGAGAGCAGAGAGCCAGAACAGAAAAGGAAGGTGCCCTCCCCCGCCGGAGCGGAGAAGGGCACCGGGACGTGCCTGCGGCTACTTGGTGTAGCCGATCGTCGCCCAGCTCTTGTCGGCGTACCCGAAGGCACCGTAGTTCGCCAGGGTCTTCTTGGTGGCGTAGATGTCGGGGCGCTGGTACATCGGGATGGTGTGGACCAGGTCCCAGATCAGCTTGTCGGCCTGGTTGCCCAGTTCGATCGCCTTCTGGGGGTCCATCTCGCCGGCGGCCTGGTCGATCAGCTTGTCCAGCTCCGGCGTGCCGACGCGCGGGAAGTTGCTGCCGAAGTTGTCGGCGCTCACCGGCGACTTGTAGATCTGCGGCAGGGCGCCGTTCGGGAACGGCGTGCCCAGCCAGGAGAACGGGACGATGTCGAAGTTGCCGGGGATGATGAAGTCGTCGAAGAACTTGTCGTCCGGCACCGGCTCGACGGTGACCTTGATGCCGATCTCCTTCAGCATCGCCTGGGTCAGCTCACCCTCCTGCTTGGATGTGGTCAGGGAGGCCGGGACGGTGAAGCGGAGCGCGAACTCCTTGCCGTCCTTCTTGCGGTACTCACCCTCCTGCTTCCAGCCCGCGGCGTCCAGGAGCTGCTTGGCCTTCTCCGGGTTGTACTTGCCGAGCTCGCCGGAGTTGTCCACGTAACCCTTGTGGGTGTTCATGTACAGGTGGTTGTTGAGCGTCTGGATCGGCCAGTCCATGTCCTTGAGGTCGGACGCGGCGATCGTCTCGCGGTTGATGCCGAGCTGGACGGCCTGGCGGACCGACTTGTCCTTGAGGAATTCGCTGGAGCCGTTGATGGTGAAGTGGCGCCAGTTCGGGGCCGCGGCCTTGCGGATGTCGACGTTCGGCACCCCCTTGGCCCGCTTGAGGTCGGCGGCGTTCGCCGGGATCTCGACCGCGTCGAGCTCGCCGTTGGCGAAGGCGTTCAGCTTGGCGGTGTCCTCGATGGCCCGGAAGATGACCTTGTCGAGCTTGGCCTTCTGGCCCCACCACTTGTCGTCGCGGACGAGGGTGGCGGTCTTGGTGGTCTGGTCGAGCGACTCGACCTTGAACGGGCCCGCGGTGACGGGGAGCTTGTCGACCCAGCCCTTGTTGAACGCCTCGGGCGTCTCGTTCGTCGAGGCGGGGTAGAGCGGGGAGAACATGCTCGGCCAGTCGGGGTAGTTCTTGGCGAAGGTCACCACCACGTCCTTGTCGGTGGCGCCCTTCTCCACCGACTCGACCCGGTCGTAGCCGTCGGTCGAGGAGACCTGGTACTTCTTGTTCTCGCCGTTCAGGGCCTTCCACTGGGCCTGGAAGTCCTTGTAGGTGATCGGCTTCCCGTCCGACCAGGTCGCCTTCTCGTTGATCTTGTAGGTGACGACCTGCTTGCCCCCGGTGAGCTCCATCTTCCACTCGGTGACGTAGTCGGGGTTGTTGGTGACCTCGGCCTTGTCGTTGGCGATGGCGACGAGCGGCAGGATCGGCTCGATCACGTCGTCGGTGCTGGCGTTGGTGCCGTTGACCTGGTTGTAGTTCCACTGGGTCTGCCACAGGCTGAGCGCGAGCTTCACCGATCCGCCCTCGGCGACCTGGTCGTAGGCGACCGGGTTGATGGTGCTTCCGGGGAGACCGGCGGCCTGCTGCTGGGCCTCCTTGGCGGCCTCGCTCGACCCTGCCTTCGGCTTGTCGGCGGCGCCGCCGCCGCCACAGGCGGTGAGAGCCATGGCCAGGAGCGCTGTCCCGGCGACGGCCTTGTAGCCAACCTTCACGTGTTCCTCCAACGGGATTCGTCAGCGACGCGAGGTCACGACGACCTCGGCCTCTTCGGGGTAGTGGCAGGCGGCGCCGTGGTCGGCGGCGGGCGCGAGCCGGACAACAGCGGGCTCTTCCTCCGCGCACCTGCGCGCCTCCTCGGCGCCCAGCCGGGCGCGCTTGGGGCAGCGGGTGCGGAAGCGGCAGCCCGACGGCGGGTCGGCCGGGCTGGGCAGGTCGCCTTCGAGCAGGATCCGCTCGCGGGAGCGCTCCAGCTCGGGGTCGGGCAGCGGGATGGCCGACAGCAGCGCCCGCGTGTAGGGGTGCGCGGGCCTGCCGTACACCTCCTCGACCGTGCCGATCTCGGCGATCTTGCCGAGATACATGACGGCGATCCGGTCCGCGAGGTGCCGGACCACCGACAGGTCGTGCGCGACGAACAGGTAGGACAGGCCGAGCCTGACCTTCAGGTCCTCCAACAGGTTGATCACACCTGCCTGGATGGACACGTCCAGCGCCGACACGGGCTCGTCGAGCACGATCAGCTTGGGCTCCAGGGCCAGGGCGCGGGCGATGCCGATGCGCTGGCGCTGGCCGCCGGAGAAGTGCTGCGGGTAGCGCTGGGCGTGGCTCGGGTCCAGGCCCACCAGGCTGAGCAGCTCGGCGATCCGGGCCTCGACGTCCTTGCGGCCGTGCGCGCGCAGCGGTTCGGCGAGGATGTCGCCGACCGGCATGCGCGGGTCGAGCGCGGCCATCGGGTCCTGGAAGACGATCTGCAGGTCCCGGCGGAGCGCCTTGCGCTCGGCCTTGGCCAGCCGGGCGCTGTCCTTGCCGAGCACGACGACCGTGCCGCCCTGCGGCGCCTCCAGCTGCATGATCTGCTGGAGCGTGGTGGTCTTGCCGCAGCCCGACTCACCGACCAGGGCCAGCGTCTCGCCCTCGGCGATGTCGAAGCTGATGCCGTCCACCGCGTGCACGGTGCCGACCCGGCGCTTGAACACCGCGCCCTTCATCAGCGGGTAGTGCCGGACCATGTCCTCGACCCGCAGCACGGTCTCCCGCTCGGCGCGCGGCCGGGGATCGGCCGCCTCGGCGGGGGCCTCGGGCACGGGATAGATCGTGGCGCCGTCGAGACCCTTGAGCTCGATCTCGTGCGAGCGGATGCAGGCCGACATGCGGGTGCCGGGGCCGATCCGCTCCAGGTCGGGCTCGGCCTCGTCGCACGCGGTGACCCGCATCGGGCAGCGCGGCGCGAACGGGCAGCCCGGCGGGAGCGCGGCGGGCGAGGGCGGGCTGCCCTCGATCGGGACCAGCCGCCCCTCCGGGCGGTCCATCCGCGGGATCGAGGCGAGCAGGCCCATCGTGTACGGCTGGCGCGGGCGGTAGTAGATCTCGTCCACGCCGCCCAGCTCGACCGGCTTGCCGGCGTACATCACCAGCACCCGGTCGGCGATGCCCGCGACGACCCCCAGGTCATGGGTGATCATCACGATGCCGGCGCCGGTCTCCCGCTGCGCGGTCTTGAGCACCTCCAGCACCTGGGCCTGGATGGTGACGTCGAGCGCGGTGGTCGGCTCGTCGCAGATCAGCACGTCGGGGTCGTTGGCGATGGCCATGGCGATCATCGCGCGCTGGCGCATGCCGCCGGAGAACTCGTGCGGGAACGCCTTGGCCCGCACGCCCGGGTGCGGGATGCCGACCAGGTCCAGCAGCTCGACGGCCCGCTTGGCCGCCTTGTCCTTGCCGACCTTCTGGTGGATCCGCACCGCCTCGGCGATCTGGTCGCCGATGGTGTAGACGGGGGTGAAGGCCGACAGCGGGTCCTGGAAGATCATGCCGATGGTCTTGCCGCGGAGTCGGATGAGCTCCTCCTCCGGCATGTCGAGCAGTTCCCTGCCGTGCAGCTTCACCGATCCGCTGACCTCGGCGCCGGCCGGCAGCAGGCCCATCACCGCCAGCGAGGTCACCGACTTGCCGGAGCCCGACTCGCCGACGATGCCGAGGACCTCGCCCCGGCTGAGCTCGTAGCTCACTCCGCGGACGGCCTTGATGCCGCCGCGGAAGGTGACGTTGAGGTCGTTCACCTCGAGGATCGTCATGAGTTGCTCCCCGGGTCGAGCGCGTCGCGCAGGCCGTCGCCGATGAGGTTGACACTGAGCACGAGCACCACGAGCAGGCCGGCCGGGAACATGAACAGCCAGGGATAGCCGGTGACCTTGCTGCTGCCGGCCGCGATCAGCGTGCCGAGCGAGACGTCGGGCGGCTGGATGCCGAACCCGAAGAACGACAGCGCCGCCTCGCCGATGACCGCCGCGCTGACGTTGAGCGTGGCGTCGATGATCAGCAGGGAGGAGAGGTTCGGCACGATGTGCCGCAGGATGATCTTCCAGCCGGGGATGCCCATGTAGCGGGCGGCCAGGATGTACTCCCGCTCCCGCAGGGAGAGCGTCATGCTCCGCACCACCCGGGAGGTGATCATCCAGGAGAAGGCGGCGAGCAGGACCACGAACCAGAGCCAGGAGCCGCCCTTGAGGCGCGGCGAGATGATCGCGATGATCAGGAAGCTGGGCAGCACGAGCAGCAGGTCCGCGCCCCACATCAGGGCCCGGTCCACCCACCCGCCGAAGTATCCGGCGGCGGCGCCGACCAGGGCGGCGGCGCCGGTGGCGAAGAGGGCCACGAGGAAGCCGATGATGATCGACTTCTGCATGCCGCGCAGGGTGACCGCGTAGACGTCCTGGCCGATCTGGGTGGTCCCCCACCAGTGGTCGGCCGAGGGCGGCTCGAGGAAGGCCAGGAAGTCCTTGTCGGTCCAGTCGTGGGGGCCGAAGAACGGGCCGGCGTAGGCGAGCACCAGGAGCAGCACCAGCGCGATGAGGCCGTAGCGGGCCTGCGGGTTGCGCATCAGGCGGGCGAGGACGACTTTCGACCGCATCTAGCTCACCCGGACCCGGGGGTCGAGGGCGGCCACGGCGAGGTCCGAGAGCAGGCCCGCCACCAGGACGCAGACAGCGGCGAACAGGCTCACCGCGGCGACCGAGTTGGTGTCGTTCTGCTGGATCGAGTCCACCAGCCAGGCTCCCATCCCGTGCCAGCCGAAGATCTTCTCGGTGAAGGTCGCGCCGGTCAGCAGGGTGCCGAAGGCGAAGGCGAAGTAGGTCGCGGCCGGGACCAGCGCGGTCCGCAGCGCGTGCTTGAACAGCGCCGCGCGGCGGCTGAGGCCCTTGGCCCGGGCGGTGCGGACGAAGTCCTGGCCCAGCACGTCCAGCATCATGTTGCGCTGGATCCGGCTGTAGAAGGCGATCTGCCCGAGGCTGAGGGAGATCGTCGGCAGGATCAGGTGGTTGAGCCGGTTGACGAACTGGTCCCAGCCGCTCAGCGCCGGGTTGTACTCACCGGTGTACTCCAGGAGCGTGAAGCCCAGGGTGTCGTTGAGACCGACCGCGGCGATCGTGAGCATCGTGGCGGTCACGAAGACCGGGATCGCCATGATGACGAAGGAGCTCACCCCGATGACCCGGTCGCTGAGCTTGTACTGCCTGACCGCGGCGAAGGCTCCCACGGCCACGCCGACACCCGAGCCGACGATCGTGCCGATGAGCAGCAGCCGCAAGCTGACGCCGACGCGCCGGCCCATCTCGTCGTTGACCGCCTTGCCCTGCCAGGTCTTGCCGAAGTCGCCTTGGACGATCCCGGAGACCCAGGTGACGTAACGCTCGAAGACCGGCGTCTTGTCGTTGAGGTTGTAGTCGTCCAGCGTCGCGTCGATGACTGACTCGGCCACCGGCGGCTGCCGGCCTTCGTACTTGGCCCTCGGTTCGAGGCTGGTGGCGGCGAGGAAATAGGCCATGCTCGCGGCGATCGCCACGAGCAGGACATTGCTGACCAGCCGCTTCAGCAGGTAGGCGCCCATCGTCCTCCCCTCGTGTATCGCCTGGGGCGCGATGGGCGGCGTGGGTCACCCGCGAGCAGCCATCACATTTACCCCGTTAACGCGCGTTTAATCCCGCTATGACTTTTTTAGACCGGGATGAGCGAAACGATACCTGCGGGCGGGCGACAGCCCCACCACCTGGGATAACGATCCGGATTCATGATGTCCGGATTCTGTAACCTATGTTCGGGTTCTGTGACAGATCACAGAGTGTGACGGCCACGCCGGCCCCCGAGAGGGGCCCGGCGTCGGCCGCCCGGCACGCCGAGGGGCGGCGGCCGGATCGATCGTGACCGCCGCCCCTCGGGGGTGGACGGGCCGCCGGGCGGCCGTCGTCGCCCACGGCGCGCGGACTCGGGGACCGGGCGCCGGGGACTCCGGCCGGGCGGGGGCGGACTCAGGCGGGCTGGAGGACCTGGTCGGTCTGGTCGCGCATGCCCCAGGGCGAGCCGTAGGCGTTGAGCAGCTCAAGGAAGGGCACCGAGTCGAACGCCTCGGGCCCCAGCACCCCCGCGCCCGACCAGGCGCCGGTGGCCAGCAGCTCCAGCGCGACCACCGGGTGCACGGCGGTCTGCCAGACCACGGCCTGGCAACCGTACTCCCGCATCGACCACTCGTTGTCGACCACGTGGTACAGGTAGACCTCGCGCGGCCCGCCGTCCTTGCCGACGCCCTTCACCCAGGTGCCGGCGCAGGTCTTGCCGCGCATCCGGTCACCCAGCGTGGCCGGGTCCGGCAGGCTGGCCGCGACGACGTCACGGGGTGAGGCCTCGACGCCGCCGACCCGGATCTTGCCCGCGTTGTCCAGGCCGAGCTTGTGCAGCGTCTTCAGGACGCCGATGAACTCCTCGCCGAGGCCGTACTTGAACGTCACCCGCTTGGTGTCGATCCAGCGCGGCACGAGCAGCACCTCCTCGTGCTCGACGTTCACGCACTCGACCGGGCCGATCCCCTCGGGGAAGTCGAAGACCTCCGGCTCGCTGAACGGCTCGGTGGTGTGCCAGTCGCCGTTCTCCCAGATCACCGGCGGGTTGAGGCACTCTTCGATGGTCGTCCAGATGGAGAAGGTCGGCGCGAAGTCGTAGCCCTCGACCACCAGGTTCGACCCGTCGCGGATGCCGATCTCCTCGATGCTCTCGAAGAGGTGCTCGGCCGCGTAGCGCGCGAACACGTCGGCGAGCCCGGGCTCCACCCCCATGCCCACCAGCGCCAGCCTGCCCCGGTCACGCCAGGCGTCGCCGAGCGCGAACTGCTCGTCGCCCAGCTTCACCCCGGTCAGCTCGTAGGGCCTGCGGGGGTGGGGCCGCGACAGCGACATCGCCATGTCGAGGTAGTGCGCCCCGGCGTTGAGCGCGGCCCGGAACAGGGACATGGTGAAGCGCGGGTCCACGGCGTTGAAGAGCACATCACAGCGGTGCTCCGCCAGGGCGGCCTCGACCGCCGTCTGGTCGGAGGCGTCCAACCCGATGGCGCTGAAGCGCGGATCGTCGATCTTGGCCACGGCGTCGGCGGCGCGGCTCTGTTTGGAGTCGGCCACCACGATGTGTTCGAAGAAATCTCGGCGTGCGGCGATCGGGACCACGGCGGAGCCAACCCCGCCCGCTCCTACAAGAAGGATTCTCATGGCAGCGAGCCTACTCGCTGACTGGTCAACCAGTCGATAGCCGGGACAGGATTCAGCCACTGAATCCATCGTTGATGTTGGTGATCGCGACGGAAATCGCGGCGATTACCGGGTTAGGCGGACATGCCTGGAGGAGGACGGAGCGCTCCGGGGTCGGGGGACCACCCGGAGCGCCCCTGGCGGGTCACGCCCAGCGGGGGGATGGGCGTGCCCGCGGCCCGTCAAGCGGGGGTAACGGGAGCCCCGCTCACCTCACCAGGTTCTTCCATCGTTGTGTCCAGTCGGCGTAGTCAGTGCATTCCCCGCCCCGGCCGCCGCAATCCCGCGTCGGACGGGCGGCGAAGAAGATCCGCCGGATCCAGTCGTCGTCACGGACGTGATAGATCTCGCACATGCGGTCGGCGCGCCCGCCGCAGGCGTCGGGATTGGCCGGGGCGAGCCCCGTCCAGGCGGCGGCCGAGCGCTGCACCTTCGCCGAGCCCATCCAGTTGAGCCATCGGTAGGCGCAGTTGGGGCTGGTGGCCTTGGCCGCCAGCATCCACGAGTCGACCCACCCCGTCATCGGCGCGCCGTCCAGCGCCCTCACCGGCCGGCCCGCGCGCCGGAAGAGGTCCCGGTGGTACGGCAGGGCCTGGGCGAGCCGTACCGACCCCGACGCGAAGGCCCGGATCACATCGATGGAGTCCTTCCAGTAGACCCGGTCGGGGCCGTCGCGCTCGGCCAGCAGCTTCACGGCGGCGTCGAGCTGGGCGGGGGTGAGCTGGAAGGGGTCCTCGACCCCCAGGCCGGGATCGGACCGCCCGAGCGCGAGCGCGGCGTCGGCGATGCTCAGCGGGCTGTCCCTGATCGCCACGGGGGTGGTCGTGTAGAGGGCCTCCGGCCCCTGCGGCCTGCCCATCTCGTAGATGACCTGGTTGACCCCCCAGAGGTAGGGGACCCCGTAGACCTTGCCCGCCCGCCGGACGGCCGGCAGCTCGCGCAGCCGCTTGGGGATGTCCTTGTAGAAGTCGAGCAGCGCGGTGTCCACCGGCGCCACCCTGCCCTCGGCGACCAGCCGCCCGGCCAGCCCCGGCGGGGGCGAGATGACGTCGTAGGAGTTGCCGGCGAGCTTGGCGGCCATCTCCTCCTCCGTCTTGACCCGGTCGAGCTTCACGACCCGGCACCCCGTCTCCTCCTCGAAGGAGGAGACCCAGTTGGCCCTGGAGCTGGTCCCGCCGTACTCGACATGGCCCTGGAAGGTGAGCACCTGGAGCGTGCCCTCGCCCTTGCCGATGGAGGCCGAAGGCGTCGGGCTGGGAGTGGCGCCGGAGCCGGCGGCCGCGCCGGAGCCGAGGCCGGGACCGGGGCTCCGGCCGGGCGACGCCGCCGCGGGCGCGGCCGGGACCGACGGGCCGCCCACCGGCTGGACGGCGCCCGCCGCCCCCACCGAGACGGAGACGGCGAGCGCCAGCCCGCCCGCCCCCGCCAGCGCTCCGAGATGTGTACGGCGGAGCCTGTCCCTGCTCACGAAGTCCCCCCACGGTGCCACTGCCGACCTGTCCGGAGCCTATCTGCCCGCCACCCGGCAGGCCGGGCGGTCGGGTCCCCTCCGCCCCCGCACGGCCCGCGAGGCCCGCGAGGCCCGCGAGGAAAACCTGGACGGCCCCGGACGGACCCGGACGGGCCTGGACGGGCCTGGACGGACATGGCGGAGCCCCGCGAGAGGGCTCTCGCGGGGCTCCGGTGCGCGGCGGGACGGTCCCGGCGGTTACTTGTTGGTCGGGAAGCCCAGGTTGACGCCGCCGTGGCTCGGGTCGAGCCAGCGCGAGGTGACGACCTTGCCCCGGGTGTAGAAGTGCACGCCCTCGGTCCCGTGCACATGGGTGTCACCGAACAGCGAGGCCTTCCAGCCGCCGAAGCTGTAGAAGGCCATCGGCACCGGGATCGGCACGTTGATGCCGATCATCCCGACCTCCACCTCGTTCTGGAAGCGCCGGGCGGCGCCGCCGTCGTTGGTGAAGAGCGCGGTGCCGTTGCCGAACTCGCCGCCGTTGATCAGCTCCACCCCCTCCTCGTAGGAGGACACGCGCACGATCGCCAGGACCGGGCCGAAGATCTCCTCCCGGTGGACCCGGGATTCGGCCGGGACGTGGTCGAGGACCGTGGGGCCGAGCCAGAAGCCCGGGGTCTCGGCCGCCGTGGCGCCGCCCATGATCGGGGTCTGGCGGCCGTCCACGACGAGCTTGGCGCCCTCGGAGACGCCCAGGTCGAGGTAGGAGGCGACCTTGTCACGGTGGACCTCGGTGACCAGGGGGCCCATCTGGGAGGCGGGGTCGTCGCCGGGGCCGATGGTCAGCTCGGAGACGCGGGAGACGATCTTGTCGACCAGCTCGTCGCCGACCGGGTCCACCGCCAGCACGACGGAGATCGCCATGCAGCGCTCCCCCGCCGAGCCGAAGCCCGCCGAGACCGCGGCGTCGGCGACGAGGTCGAGGTCGGCGTCGGGGAGCACCAGCATGTGGTTCTTGGCGCCGCCCAGCGCCTGGACCCGCTTGCCGTGGGAGGTGCCGGTCTCGTAGACGTACTTGGCGATGGGCGTGGACCCGACGAAGGAGACGGCGCGCACGTCCGGGTGCTCCAGCAGCCGGTCCACCGCCACCTTGTCGCCCTGGACGACGTTGAAGACGCCGTCCGGCAGCCCCGCCTCCCGCCAGAGCGCGGCCATCAGCAGCGAGGCCGACGGGTCCTTCTCGGACGGCTTGAGGATGAAGGCGTTGCCCGCGGCGATCGCGATGGGGAACATCCACATCGGCACCATGGCCGGGAAGTTGAACGGCGTGATCCCGGCCACGACGCCCAGCGGCTGGCGGATCGAGTAGGAGTCGACGCGGGTGGAGACGCCCTCGGAGAAACCGCCCTTGAGCAGGTGCGGGATGCCGCAGGCGAACTCCACGACCTCCAGGCCGCGGGCCACCTCGCCCAGCGCGTCGGAGTGGACCTTGCCGTGCTCGGCCGAGATGAGCCGGGCGAGCTCGTCACGGTTGGCGTACATCAGCTCGCGGAAGCGGAAAAGCACCTGGGACCGCTTGACCAGCGAGGCGTCCCGCCAGGCCGGGTAGGCCGCGGCGGCGGCGGCCACGGCCGCGTCGACCTCGGCCACCGAGGCCAGGTGGACCCGCCCGCTGACCTCACCCGTCGCCGGGTTGAAGATCTCGGAGGTGCGGCCGGAGCCCTCGACGGGGGTTCCGTTGATCCAGTGGGTGATGTTCTTCACGACGAGACGACCTCAGCGTTGATGACTTCGAGCGCGTTGACGATGATCCCGAGACCCTCGGCGGCCTCGTCCAGTGTCAGGGTGAGCGGCGGGGCCATGCGGAGCACGTTGCCGTACAGTCCGCCCTTGCCCGCGAGCAGACCGGCCTTCTTGGTCTCCTCCATGAACCGGGCCGCGAGCGCCGGGGAGGGCTCGCCGGTCGCCGGGTCGACCAGCTCGACGGCGAACATCAGGCCCTTCCCGCGGACGTCGCCGACGATCGGCAGGCGCGGCGCGGCCTCGCGGAGCCCGTCGATGATCAGGGTGCCGGTCCGGGCCGCGTTCGCCTGCAGGTCGTGGTCGAGCACATAGTCCAGCGTCGCGTTGGCGGCGGCCATCGAGATCGGGTTGCCGCCGAAGGTCGCGAGGCCGACCGCGTGCAGGTTGTCCATCAGGTCGCCGCGGGCCACGACGCCGCCGACCGCGAAACCGTTGCCCAGCCCCTTGGCGAAGGTCATCATGTCCGGCGTGACACCGTGGTTCTGGATGCCGAAGAACGCCGAGCCGGTGCGGCCCCAGCCGGTCTGCACCTCGTCGGAGATGAGCAGGATGCCCTGCTCGTCCAGGACCTCCTTGTAGGCGGCGAACAGCCCGTCGGGGGCCATGGTGAACCCGCCCACGCCCTGGATCGGCTCGGCGATCAGCGCGGCCACGTCGCTGGAGACGGAGGTGGCGAGCACGTGACGCAGGTCGTCGACGCAGGCGGCGATGTATTCGGCGTCCGACAGCCCGCGGAACTGGGTGAGGTGACGGTCGGCGCCGTGCAGGAAGTGCACGTTCAGCGGCGACAGCGAGTTGTTCTTCCAGGCGCGGTTGCTGGTCACGCTGACGGCGCCGAAGGAGCGGCCGTGGTAGCTCTGCCGCATGGCGAGCACCTGGTCGGACTTGCGCGCGTAGGTCGCCAGCAGCAGCGCGGTCTCGTTGGCCTCGGTGCCGGAGTTGGTGAAGAAGACCTTGGCGTCCTTGATGCCGGACAGCCTGGCGATCTTCTCGGCGAGCTCGACCTGGCCGCGGAGCAGGTAGACCGTGGAGGTGTGCACGACGCCGGTGGCGAGCTGGCGCTCGACGGCCTCACGCACCTCGGGCACGTCGTACCCGATCATGTTGGTCAGGATGCCCGCGAAGAAGTCCAGATAGCTCTTGCCCGACTCGTCGACGACCCGGTTGCCCTTGCCGCCGACGATCTCGATGGGCTCGTTGTAGTAAAGGGCCACCCAGTTGGGCATTACCGCCCGGTGGCGTGCAAGAAGGTCCGACATGTATCGAGTATCGCGGCTCGGGGCGGCCACTCCCACCATCAATGTGTCGGGAGATGTCCGATTAACCCGTCACATTGTCACCGTGGGGTCCTCCGCGGCCGGCCGGCCCGTCGGCGCGGAACGGAGGGGTCCTGTACGGCTTGCGCCCTGCGACGGTTGGCGCAAGCCGTACAGGACATCGGACGGAGCACCCCCCAGGTTCCCCGTCCGGGCACAGGGTCAGGCGGCCACGAGGGACCGCGCCCGGGAAGGGCGGCCGGCGACCGCGGCTGAGCGACTCATGTCCTCATCGTCACTCAAATTTCCTACTAAAGCAATCTGAAATGCATGAATTTTTACGGCTTTCCTCCGGAACGTCCCTCTACCCCTAGGGGATGTCCCGTCCGCCTGGCGGTGTAGCGCGGGGACGCCGGTTACTCCCGGAGAGGCACCGCGTCCGCATCCCCACGGCCGACGACCGACGGGGGTCTCCTCCTCCACCATCGAGTCATCCGACGAGACCGACGAGAGGCACCCCGCCATGACCCTCACGATCGACCGCCCCGAGGCCCCGGCCGGCCCGCCCAAGCTCGACGCCCACCGGCTCAGGACCGCCCAGCGCGAGACGCTGGGCTCCCCGAGGATGGAGTACGGCCTGCTCGCCAAGATGATGTTCAAGCCCGTGGACCTGCTCTACGGCAGGGCGGGCTCCTACACGAAGTTCGCCATGCTGGAGATCATCGCCCGCGTGCCGTACCAGGCCTGGGAGCGCATGGGCTACTGGGCGCTCCACCGCCACCACGGCAGGTCCGCCCTGGCCAGGCGGGTCTTCGACCGGATCGTGGAGGCCCGCGCCGACCAGGACAACGAGCAGTGGCACCTGCTCATCATGCAGGACCTCGTCCAGCGCAACGGCGACCGGCAGAACTGGCTGCTGCACAGGCTCGCGCCCTGGTTCATCGCGTTCTTCTACTACCACGTGTCCTGGGTGCTGTTCCTGGTCAGGCCGGAACTGAGCTACAAGCTCAACGCCGAGTTCGAGGACCACGCCGAGCACGAGTACATGACGTACGTCGCCGAGCACCCCGAGCTGGAGTTCCAGCCCGACCCGGGCACCTACGCCGCCGAGTACGGCCGCTACGCGTCGGTGGCCGACCTGCTCCGGCAGATCGGCCACGACGAGCGGGTGCACAAGCTCGACAGCCTGGAGAACCTCTCAGCTCCCCGTTTCCACCAGGTCCGGCTCTGAGGCCGGGGCCGCGGGGGCGGGACGCAGCACCGCGAACGCCAGCGCGGCGGCCGCGAGGGTGAAGCCGACGCCCACCCAGGAGCCGAACGCCATGGCCGAGACGAACGCCTCCCGCGCGGTCCGGGCCAGCCCGGGATCCCCGAGCAGGAGCGCGCCGCCGATCGAGTCCCGGGCCGCGGCCGGGGCCCCGGCGGGCATCGACGAGGTGTAGACCCCGGCCAGCACGCTGCCGAGCACGGCCACGCTGAGCGCCATGCCCACCTGCTGGACGGTGTCGTTGAGCGCCGACCCCACACCGGCGTGCTCGGGCGGCACCGCGCCCATCAGGGTCGCGTAGGCCGCGGGCCCGGCCAGGCCGCCGCCGACGCCCATGAGCATCAGACCGGTGATCATCATGCCGTATCCGGTGTCGGCGGTCATGAAGGCGAGCACGCCGAAGCCGAGGGCCATCACCGACAGCCCCACCGCGACCAGCGTGCGGTTGCTGACCTTCTGCCCGAGACCCGCGCCGACCGCGTTGAAGAGGGCGGCGGCCACGGCGTACGGCAGCAGCGCCAGGCCGGCCTGCATGGGACCGTAGCCCAGCACGAACTGCAGATACTGGGTCAGCATCAGCAGCAGCGCGCCGGTGCCGAACGACATCAGCACGATCGAGAACGACGACCCGCTGAAGTTGCGGTCACGGAACAGCCCGAGCGGCAGCATCGGGTGCGCCGCCCCCCGCTCCCAGAGCACGAACCCGCCCAGCGCCAGTACGGCCAGCACCGCGGCGACCACCACCTGGGAGGAGGTCCAGCCCTTGCCCGGCGCCGAGATCACCACGAAGACCAGGGCGCTCATGCCGGTGGTGGACAGCACCACGCCGACCGGGTCGAGCCGGCGGGCCGGGCCGCGGGTCTCGGGCATCAGCAGCACGGCCGCGACGACGGCCACGGCCGTGATCGGCACGTTGAGCAGGAAGATCGAGCCCCACCAGTAGTGCTCCAGCAGGAAGCCGCCCAGCGTGGGACCGGCGATCACGCCGACCATGGCCACCGCGCTCCACGCGGCGATGGCCTTGCGGCGCTCGCTGTCGTCGAAGACGGTGATCAGGATCGACAGGGTGCTCGGCATCAGGATGGAGCCGCCGACGCCCATCAGGGCCCGGGCGGCGATGAGCTGCCAGGGCTCGGTGACCAGCAGGGCGACCAGCGAGGCCCCGCCGAACAGCACCAGGCCGATGATCAGGAAACGCTTACGGCCGTAGCGGTCGGACAGGCTGCCGGCGGTGAGCAGCAGCCCGGCGAAGACCAGGATGTAGGCGTCGATGATCCATTGGATGTCCGAGGGGCTGGCACCCAGGTCGGTCATCAGGGCCGGGATGGCCAGATTCAGGACGGTGTTGTCCACGACGAGGACGAGCAGACTCAGGCAGAGCACGCCAAGGATCCACCAGCGCCGGGGGTGCGGCTCTGCTCGCACAGTGTTCGATTCCACCCGCACAGCGTACGACAACTCTCGAACGGTGTGCGAGTGGATTTATGCTTGAGTGGTGAAACAGCACCTGAGCTCGGTCTGGACCCGCGAGCCCCGCCCCACCAAGAGTCCGGTGCTCAACCGCGACCAGATCGTGCGCGCGGCCGTGGAGCTGCTCGACGCCGAAGGACTCGACGCGCTGAGCATGCGCCGGCTGGGCGCCAGGCTCGGCTCCGGCGCGACCAGCATCTACTGGCACGTGGCCAACAAGGACGAACTGCTCGAACTCGTCATGGACGAGGTCTTCGGCAAGGTGCCCCTGCCCGATCCCAACGTGATCGGCTGGCGGGACACGGCCTCGGTGTTCGCCTACGGCCTGCGCGCCGCACTCTTCGCGCATCCCTGGGCGGCCGCGCTGATCGGCACCAGACCGGCCCTCGGCCCCAACGCGATGGAGCTGTCGGCCCAGCTGCTGCGCACGTTCACGCTAGCCGGTTTCAAGGGGCTGGAGCAGGATTACGCCTCCTCCGCGCTCATGTCGTACGTGCTGGGCGCGACGACACCCGAGCTCACCTGGCGCAGGATCGTCAACACGGGCGAGATGAGCGGCGACGACGTGCTGGCGGCGATGAGACCCCTGGTGGAGCAGGCGTCCCGCAACCATCCCGAGCTGGCCGCGCGCTACGCGGAGTACTACGGCACCGAAATCGACGTCGAGACCACCCGCCTGCTCAGCTTCGACTTCGGCCTGATGTGCTTCCTCGACGGCCTGCAGGCCCGCCTGAGGCAGGCCCACCCGGAGCGCGAGCCCGGGAGCGTGGAGACGACGGCCCCCGCAAGGCGTGAAGCCGGGAGGAGTGGAGACGACGGCCCTCAGGCCGGGGAGAGGTGATGCCCGGAGACGACGGCCGACGTGAGACGGTCTCTCGCGAGGCGGTCTCCTACGCGGCCGTTCCCTTCGAGGACGCCGGCACGGCCGTGGTCCCCTCCTCCGCCGGGGCGTCACCGCGGGCCGAGTTCGCCAGGATGCCCCAGACCGCGCCGGCCAGCACGACCGCCCCGCCGGCGAGCTGCGGCCACGACAGGGCCCCGCCCAGCAGCAGCCACGTGGCGAGCACCGCCACGACGGGCTCCAGCATGCTGAGGATCGACGCGCGGACCGGGCCGAGCGCCGTGGCCCCGACGAAGAACAGCGCGATCGCGAGCACGGTCGACACGATCGCCACGGCCGCCGCCCAGCCCCAGCCGGCCGGCGCGAAGCCGAGGTCCAGCCCGCCGGCCGCCAGTCCCAGCAGCGCGAACGAGCCCGTGGCGAACATCGCCAGGTAGGCCGTCGTGACCGTGGGGGACAGCGAGGCGGAGACCCTGCTGCCCAGGACGATGTAGCAGGCGTAGGCCACGGCGGACCCGACCGCGGCGAGCACGCCGAGAACGTCGAGGCCGGCGTCGAGCGGGCCCACCACCAGCGTCAGCCCGGCCAGTGACACCAGGATCGGCCCGACGACGGTCCAGCTCAGCCTGGTGCGTTCCACCACCGCCGACAGGACCGAGACGAGCCCCGGATACACATACAGCAGCAGCACGGCGAGAGCCGGCGCGATGCGCTGGACCGCCGTGAAGTACAGCAGCGACTGGGTGGCGTACATGCCGCCGCCCAGCAGCGCCAGGGTCATCCACTGCCGCCCCGTCAGCCGCCCGAGCCTGCCGCGCAGCCCCAGCCACCCGAGGAACACCGCCGCCGCGATCGCGAACCGCAGCATGAGAAGTGTCGTCACCGACATTCCCGTGCCGTAGGCGTAGAACGCGAAGACGGGCATGAACCCGAACCCCGCCGCCGAGACCAGCGTCGCCACGACACCGCGCCGCATCACCACCGCCACCTCCGAGGGGCCATTGTGACCCATGGGCCCGGGGCGCCCGTCATCGCACCGGCCGCGCGGCGCGACCGTCATCGCGCGGCGCGACCACCATCGGGCGGCCTTCCCCCCCACGGAGGTCAGCGCTCAGGGGCCCGCCCGCGCGCGGCGGTCACCGCTCGGTCACCGCCGCACGCGACGGGTCACCGCTCACAGTCCCATCCACTGCTGTATGCGGGAGAGCAGCTCCTGGGCGTCGACCGGCTTGGTGACGTAGTCGCTGGCCCCCGCGGCCAGGGTCTTGTCCCGGTCGCCCTGCATGGCCTTGGCGGTCACCGCGATGATCGGCAGGTTGGCGAAGCGCGGCATCTTGCGGATGGCGGCGGTGGCGGCGTAACCGTCCATCTCCGGCATCATGATGTCCATCAGGACCAGGTCGACGTCCTCGTTGCGCGCCAGCGTCTCGATGCCCTTGCGGCCGTTCTCCGCGTAGAGCACCTGCATGCCGTGGAGTTCGAGGATGTTGGTCAGCGCGAACACGTTGCGCACGTCGTCGTCGATGACCAGCACCTTGCGGTTCATCAGCATGGTGTCCGCCTCCTCCAGCGCCCGCGGCCGTTCGTCGGGGCTGGGCTGGACCAGCGGCAGGACATGGCCCGGCTCCTGGGCCGACAGGTGCAGGGTGATGCGCTCGCGCAGCTCGTCGAGGCTGGGCAGCAGCTCCAGCGGCTGGGTGTTGGAGCGGCCCTTGAGCAGGTTCTCCTGCGGCCGGGTGAGCGTACGGCTGTGATGGGCGAGCACGGGGAGCCCGCGCAGGGCCGAGTCCTCGTCGAGCCCGCGGAGGAACTCCGCCGCCCCGTCCTGTCCCATGCCCAGGTCGAGCACGACGCACTGGTGGCCGCCCCTGTTCAGGATCTCCAGGGCGGTCGCGGGGTCGTTGGCGGTGGAGACCCAGACCGGCCCGTGCGTCCCGGTCAGGTCGGCGACGACGCTCTCGGCCAGCTGGGAGAGCAGGCCGTTGAGCCGGGACTCCACGACGAGCAGCCGGCGGCCGTCCCCGCCGAGCCTCTCGGGCGCCGCGCCGACCGGCTGCAGCGCGAGCCCCGTGGCCGGTCTGACGGCCGGGCCGGCGCCGGCCGGGGCGACATCCGCGATCGGCAGGAAGAGGCTGAAGGTGCTGCCCTCGCCCAGGGCGCTGACCGCCTGGAGCTCGCCGTTGAACAGCGCGGCTATCTCACGGCTGATGGACAGGCCCAGCCCGGTGCCGCCGTATTTGCGGCTGGTGGTGCCGTCGGCCTGCTGGAAGGCGTCGAAGATCTGGGAGAGGTTCTCCTTGGCGATGCCGATGCCGGTGTCCACGACGTGGAAGGCGAGGACCTCCTGCCCGGGGGCTCCCGGGAGGTCCACCTCGTCGGTCCGTTCGATGCGGAGCCGGACCGAGCCCGTCTCGGTGAACTTCACCGCGTTGGACAGCAGGTTCCGCAGCACCTGGCGTAGCCGCTGCTCGTCCACGAGCAGCTCCTCGGGCACCTCCGGCGCGACGCTGACGTCGAAGCGCAGCCCCTTCTCCGTGGTCAGCGGGCGGAAGGTCGCCTCGACGTAGTCGAGGAGCTGCCGCAGGGGCAGGGATTCGAGGCTGATGTTCATCTTGCCGGCCTCGATCTTGGACAGGTCGAGGATGTCGTTGATCAACTGGAGCAGGTCGGTGCCGGCCGAGTGGATGACGTTGGCGTACTCCACCTGCTTGGCGGTGAGGTTGCGGGCCGGGTTCTGGGCCAGCAGCTGGGCGAGGATCAGCAGCGAGTTGAGCGGGGTGCGCAGCTCGTGGCTCATGTTGGCCAGGAACTCGCTCTTGTATTTGGAGGCGAGCGCGAGCTGCTTGGCCCGCTCCTCCAGCTCCTGCCGGGCCTGCTCGATCTCGCTGTTCTTCGTCTCGATGTCGCGGTTCTGCCGGGCCAGCAGCTCCGCCTTCTCCTCCAGCTCGGCGTTGGAGCGCTGCAGCTCCTCCTGCCCGACCTGGAGCTCGGTCGCGAGCCGCTGCGACTCGGCGAGCAGGGAGTCGGTGCGGGCATTGGCGACGATCGTGTTGACGTTGACGCCTATGGTCCCCACCAGCTGTTCGAGGAAGGCCCGATGCACCTGGGTGAACCTGTTGAGGCTGGCCAGCTCGATCACGCCGAGCACCTGGTCCTCGACGATGATCGGCAGCACGATGAGGTTGACCGGACCGGCCGCCCCCAGGCTGGAGGAGATGGTGAGGTAACCGGCGGCGATGTCCTCCACCAGGATGGGGCGCTTGACGAGCGCGGCCTGTCCCACGAGCGAGTCGCCGAGGGCGTAGCGACGGCCGGTCTCGCGGTGACCGTATCCGCCGACCACCCGCAGCTCCGCGCCGTCCGGGGTCTCCTCCGCGAGCAGGAACGTCCCGCACTGGGCGGAGACCAGCGGGGCCAGCTCGTTCATCACCAGCTCGGCCACGACGGCGAGATCGCGGTGGCCCTGCATGAGCCCGGAGATGTGAGCCAGGTTCGACTTGAGCCAGTCCTGCTCCTGGTTGGCCAGGGTGGTCTCGCGCAGGGACTTCACCATGGAGTTGATGTTGTCCTTGAGCTCGGCCACCTCGCCGGAGGCGTCGACGGTGATCGACCTGGTGAGGTCGCCCGAGGTCACGGCGCTGGTCACCTCGGCGATCGCGCGGACCTGGCGGGTCAGGTTGCCGGCCAGCTCGTTGACGTTCTCGGTCAGCCGCTTCCAGGTGCCGGAGACGCCCTCGACCTCGGCCTGCCCGCCGAGGCGCCCCTCGCTGCCCACCTCGCGGGCCACGCGGGTGACCTCGGCGGCGAAGGACGACAGCTGGTCGACCATCGTGTTGATCGTGGTCTTCAGCTCCAGGATCTCGCCCCGGGCGTCCACGTCGATCTTCTTGGTCAGGTCGCCCTGGGCGACCGCCGTGGTGACCTGGGCGATGTTGCGGACCTGGTTGGTGAGGTTGCCGGCCATCGAGTTGACGTTGTCGGTGAGGTCCTTCCACGTGCCGGCCACGTTGGGCACGCGGGCCTGACCGCCCAGCTCGCCCTCGGTGCCCACCTCTCGGGCCACCCGGGTGACCTCGTCGGCGAACGCGCTCAACGTGTCGACCATGGTGTTGATGGTCTGCGCGAGCGCGGCGACCTCGCCCTTGGCCTCAACCGTGATCTTCTGTGACAGGTCGCCGCGGGCGACGGCCGTGGTGACCTGCGCGATGGAGCGCACCTGGCTGGTGAGGTTGTTGGCCATCGAGTTGACGTTGTCGGTGAGGTCCTTCCACGTGCCGGACACCCCCCGGACGGTGGCCTGGCCGCCGAGGTTGCCCTCGGTACCCACCTCACGGGCCACCCTCGTCACCTCGTCGGCGAAGGCCGAGAGCTGGTCGACCATCGTGTTGATGGTCTCCTTCAGCTCCATGATCTCCCCGCGCGCGTCCACCCTGATCTTCTGCGACAGGTCGCCCTTGGCCACCGCCGTGGTGACCTGGGCGATGCTGCGCACCTGGGCGGTGAGGTTGTCGGCCATCACGTTCACCGACTCGGTGAGCGCCTTCCAGGTGCCGGAGACGCCCTTGACGTCGGCCTGGCCGCCGAGCCGGCCGTCGGTGCCCACCTCACGGGCCACCCTCGTCACCTCGTCGGCGAAGGACGACAGCTGGTCGACCATCGTGTTGATGGTGTTCTTCAACTCCAGGATCTCACCCCGGGCGTCCACGGTGATCTTCTGTGACAGGTCGCCCTTGGCCACCGCCGTGGTGACCTGGGCGATGCTGCGGACCTGGTCGGTGAGGTTGCCCGCCATGAAGTTCACCGAGTCGGTCAGGTCGCGCCAGGTGCCGGCGACGCCGGTCACCTCGGCCTGGCCGCCGAGCCGGCCGTCGGTGCCCACCTCACGGGCCACCCTCGTCACCTCGTCGGCGAAGGACGACAGCTGGTCGACCATCGTGTTGAGGGTGTTCTTCAGCTCCAGGATCTCGCCCCGGACGTCCACGGTGATCTTCTGTGACAGGTCGCCGGTCGCCACCGCGGTCGCGACCTGGGCGATGTCGCGGACCTGATCGGTGAGGTTGCCCGCCATGGCGTTGACCGAGTCGGTGAGGTCCTTCCACGTGCCGGAGACGCCGGGCACGTCGGCCTGGCCGCCCAGCTGTCCCTCGGTGCCCACCTCACGGGCCACGCGCGTCACCTCGGAGGTGAACAGGGAGAGCTGGTCCACCATGCCGTTGAACACGGTGGCGATCTCTTTGAGCAGCCCGTCGCCGTCGTCGGGCAGGCGAGTGCCGAAGTCGCCGTCACGCACGGCCGTGAGCCCGGCCAGAAGCTGACGGAGATCCAGCTCCTCGACGCCCGGAGCGGAGCCGCGCGCCGCCGAGCCAGAAGCCTCAACCATGCTCATCATCGCGCCTCTCGACCGGGAAAGGGTCAAGTAATCTTAATGCCCCAGGGCCAGGACTTGACCTGCGCCGATGCGTGAAAGCTCAGAGCGGGGCGTACGGCCGCCGGGCGGCGGAATCCACACGGAGCCGGCCGCCGCCGTCCGGGCCCTGCCCCCCGTCCGCCGCCCGCCGGCCGGGCACGGGCTCCCGCCGGCCTGGCAGCGGGTCCTGGCCGGTGGCCGCCCGCCGGCCGACCACCGTCCGCTGCGCCAGGAGCGCACCCGCCAGCACCAGGGCGCCGCCGAGCAGTTGGGGGGCGCCGAGCGCCTCGCCGAGCAGGACCCAGGCGATGAGGATGCTGGCGAGCACCTCCAGCGAGGCGACCGTGGCCGCGACGGCGGCGGTCAGGGCCCGCACCGCCGCGATGCCGGTGGCGTAGGCGATCACGGTGCCGACGACGACCAGCCAGCCGACCGCCGCGGGGGCCGGCAGCCTCCAGCCGCCCAGCACGAGGTCGGCGGTGGCCAGGTCCCAGGGCAGGCGCCACGGCGCGGCCAGCGGCGTGAGCACGGCGGCCGCGCCGCTCAGCCCCCACGTGAGCGCTCCGAGCGGGTGGACGTCGTCTCCCGCCTCCTGGCTGAGCAGGAAGTACACCGCGGCGCAGACGGCCGTCCCCAGGCCCAGCACGAGGCCGAGCCCGTCGAGGCGGACACCCCGCCACACCTCGACGACGCAGGCGAGCCCGCCGACCGCCAGGACGGCGCCGACCGCGGCGGCACGCGGCAGCCGGGTCCGGCGTGCCAGCCGCACCCAGGCCAGGACCAGGACCGGCGAGGCGTATTCCAACAGCACCGCGACCCCCACCGGCAGGCGGGCGATCGTGCCGTAGTAGAAGGCCTGCACCGCGGCGAAGCCGACCAGGCTGTAGGCGGCGACGAAGCGCAGCCGGTGCCGGGGGACGGCGAGGGCGGACGGCCGGACCAGGGCGGTCGCGACGAGCAGCACGAGCGCCGCCCCGGCGAGCCTTGTCCACACCGCCTGCAGCGGTGACAGCCCCGCGTCGATGAGCGACTTGGCCAGCGGGCCGGAGAAGCCGAAGCAGACCGCCGAGACGGCCGCGAAGATCAAACCTTTGAAACCGGGACGGGACATCTGGATCCCTCCTCCCATACCAACACCACCATACTCTCTTCACTGGTGTCGCTGATGGCGGGGGTGGGTCGCTGGGGCGGCGGGCGCGGACCGGTAACCGGATCGGCACCAACATGATGTAATGCAGCTATCGTCCGGACTTACAGTCTGATCGGATACTCTCGGTGTGTGCTCCCTACCATCGCCGACGTCCTCGCCCTGGACACCGTCCGCCGAGGCAACCCCCGGGTCGTCGCGGGAGCCGACCGGCTGGACACCCGGGTGCGCTGGGTCCATGTCGGTGAGGTCACCGACATCGCCCACCTGCTGCGCGGCGGAGAGCTGGTGCTCACCACCGGCGTCGCGCTCCCCGACGCCCCCGAGAGACTGATCCAGTACGTCGCGGAGCTGGCCGCCGTGGGCGCCTCCGGGCTGATCGTGGAACTGGGCCGCAAGTTCGTCAGGGAACTGCCCCGGGGCGTGGTCAGCGCCGCCGAGGAGCACGGCCTGCCGTTGATCACGCTGGCCCGCGAGACCCCGTTCGTGCAGATCACCGAGTCGGTCCACGCCAGGATCATCGACATCCAGCTGGAGGAGCTGCGCGCCTCCGAACAGCTCCACGAGGTCTTCACCGAGCTGTCGGTCGAGGGCGCCTCCCCGGCCGAGGTGCTCAGCCAGGTCGCGCGGCTGTCCGGACGGCCGGTCCTGCTGGAGAACCTCGCCCACCAGGTCCTCGCCTGCGAGACGGCCGGACGCGACACCGGGACGCTGCTGGCGAGCTGGGAGACGCGGTCCCGGGCGGTGGCGCCGGAGGAGCGGACCGCCTACGACTCGGCCTCCGGCTGGCTGGTCACCATGGTCGGCGCCCGGGGTCAGGACTGGGGCCGGTTGATCCTGCTCTGCGACGGTGAGCCCGGCCCGCGCGACATCGTGCTCGCCGAACGCGCCGCGACCACCCTCGCCCTCGGCCGCCTGCTGGAGCGCCACCAGGAGTCACTGGAGCGCCAGGCCCACGGCACGATCATCACCGGCATCCTCACCCACGCCTACGCCGACCCCGACGAGGCCGCGGCCCGCGCCCGGGCGGTCGGCGTCCCGCTGACCGGCCGTAAGCTGATCAGCGTGGTGCTCCGCCTGACCGAGCTCCCGGAGAGCACGCTGGACGGCCAGGAGCAGCTGGTCCGGCTCGGCGAGCTGGCCGACGCCGCCGCGGCCGCCTGCCGCGACGCCCGCCTCCCCGCTCTGGTCGGCGCCCTGAACCAGAACCGCGTCGGCGTCCTGCTCCCGCTGCCCCCGCGCACCTTCCCCGAGCCCGCGCTGACCACGCTCGCCGACCGCCTGCGCATGGCCTTCACCACCCCGTTCGTCCTCGCCGCCGGCTCGGTGGTCGAATCCCTCCGTGACGTACGGCGGAGCTTCCTCGAGGCGGAGCAGGTCGCGGACGTGGCCGTCCGGCAGCCCGACGGCCGGGCCTTCTACCGCCTCCCCGACCTGCGCCTGCGCGGCCTGCTGCACCTGCTCAGAGACGACGCCCGCCTGCAGACCTTCGCCGAGCGCGAGCTCAGCCCCCTGCTGGCCCACGACGCCCAGCGCGGCGGTGACCTGACCAGGATCCTCCGGGTCTATCTGGACTCCGGCCGCAACAAGGCCGTCGCCGCCCAGAAGGCCCACCTGTCCCGTCCCGCCTTCTACGACCGGCTCCGTAGGCTGGAACGGATCCTCGACACCGACCTGGACGATGTCGAGTCCTGTCTCTCCCTCCACGTCGCGCTGCTGGCGCTGGAATCGTTCCGAAGAGACAACCCCCGCACCTGAAAGATCCTGAAAGGCCCCCATGCCTGACATCCTCGTCCCCGAGACCGCCGACCTGGCCCGTATGGTCACCGCCGCCGGGATCTTCGCCGTCCCCACCGGCGAGGTACGGCTGTCGCCCGACGAGCTGGACCCCGCCCAGATCATCGCCGGCTCACCGCAGGTCTCCTCGGCCGAGCTGTGGACCTCCCCCGACGGCTCCCAGAGCCGGGGCATCTGGGAGATCACCCCGGGCACGGTGACCGACGTCGAGCGCGACGAGATCTTCGTGGTCCTGTCCGGCCGGGCCACCGTGGAGGTGGAGGGCGGCGCCGCCGTCGAACTCGTCCCGGGATCGGTCTGCCTGCTCGCCGACGGCGCCAAGACGACCTGGATCGTCCACGAGACCCTCCGCAAGGTCTATCACTGCCTGTCCTGACGGAGATTACGGCGCAGGCCGTACGGGACCCAGATTCCGTACGGCCTGCGCCCGCCTGTCGCGCCTTCCGGGCCGCGCCCGCCTAGCCGTCTCGGTCGGATGTGACGTCGACGTGGATGGTGTCGTCCGCGCAGACGTAGAGATCCCAGCGGCGCGGTCGCGCCAGGATCACGCCCAGGATGAAACCCAGGACCATGCTCGCGATGATCACAATGAGAATGTTCAGCCCCATGACGGCTGCCTCTCGGAAAGACGTGCCGCTTGAACTGAGGGAATGCGGCCTACTGCACCGTAGCGCCGTATTGCCGCCCGCGCAGCGAAACGACGTGGGCTAACCCGTATTGACCAGCGCTGTTGACCCGATGGGGGCAGCCCGGGACTACGCGAATTCCGTCGTTCCGCATATGGCGCCGCCCAGGCGACAACACTTTCTTGTGGTGTTTAGCGTGTTTCGCTCCCCTTGACAGGTAGATCTCGGCACGATGGTGCACCGAAGTATGGTCACCAACGGGGAGAGATACATGTCGCGACGTATCATCGTCGGGCTTTCAGCCATAGCACTTACCATCACGGCGATTCCCGCCCAGGCCGACCGGGCGGGTCAGACCTTCCCCTCCTCGGCTTTCCCGCTCGGCCAGAACGGGATCCCGGTCAAGAACCGGCGCAGCGTCGCACCGGGGGTCGACCTCTTCAACGTGATGTACGGCACGTCCACCCAGGGATGGACCGTGACGGTGCTGATGCCCAACGGGCACGACGACGGCAGGCTGACCACCGCCCAGACGAAGGCCGAGGAGGTCGCGGCCGCGGGCTTCACGCCCACTCTGGAGAAGATCGTGCAGCCCGCCGCCGCGGACGCTCCGGCCGTGGAGCGCTATCTGGTCCGCGTCGGCCTGTGGACGTTCAAGCAGCGCGCCAAGGCCGACAAGATGGTGAAGGAGCTCAAGGAGGCCGGCATCCGGGCCAAGACCGACTATCTCGGCGACGACGGCCTGGAGACCACCGGCCCCTGGGACATGCGCGTGCTGATGGTGGACCCGAAGACCTTCAAGGGATCCTTCAGGACCAGCGTCGGCACCAGCGTCGCCAAGCGTGAGACCACCAGCTCCATGTCCAAGCTCACCAAGGCCATCGCCGGGGTCAACGGCGGCTTCTTCAACATCCACACGCCCAAGGCGCTCCAGGGCGACCCGATGGGCGTCTCGGTGGTCGGCGGCAAGCTGCTCAGCGAGGCGGTGCCCGGCCGCAGCGGCCTGGTCGTCAACGGACGCAAGGCCCGGATCACCGAGCTGCAGACGGCGATCACCGCGATCCCCGCCGACGGAGCGAAGACCGAGGTCAAGGGGGTCAACCGGGCCGCCGGAGCGGACGAGCTCGTCCTCTACACCGAGGAGTTCGGCACCAAGACGGCGGCCGACGGCGGCGCCGAGATCGTGGTCGACGCCCAGGGGCGGATCGTCAACGCCCGGGAGGCCGGCGGCGCCGTCCCGCGTGGCGCCTACGTGCTCCACGGCACCGGCATCATGGCCGACTGGCTCCGGGAGCACGCCCTGGAGACCTCCATCATGAAGCTGGACACCAGAGTCATCGACCTGCGGACGCAGCGGGCCGTCCCCCTCACCCCCGAGACATACATCATGGGCGGGGGCGTCGGGCTCCTCAGGAACGGCCGGGTACGGATCACCGCCCAGGCCGACGGGCACGCGTCGGTCGTGATGATGCTCCGCCGCCACCCGCGCACGCTGGTCGGCATCACCAAGTCAGGCGGCCTGATCCTGGCGACCGTGGACGGCCGCAACCCGGGCGTCACCGTGGGCGCCTCGATGGTGGAGGCGGCTCAGCTGATGCGCTGGCTGGGCGCCAAGCAGGCGATGAACCTCGACGGTGGCGGCTCGACCGCGATGGTGGTCAACCACAAGGTCATCAACCGGCCCTCCGACGGCAGCGAGCGGACCGTCGGCGACGGCCTGTTCATCACGCCCTGATCCGAATCGCTCCCTGAGACGGGTCGCGCCCTGAGCCGGGTCACTCCGGCCGGGGCCCTGCCCGACGCGCCGGTCCCGGCGGGGCCGGCCGTCCTCCGGCGTCAGAGGTTCGCCCCTGACGCCGGAGGTGGCCAGGTGTCGGCCAGGCATCGGCCAGGCGTCGACCCCCTTGGCGGGCGGAGGCCCGGGTGTCGGTCTCGGGTAAAAGTCCCCGGAAAACAGGAAAGGCCACCCCCGAAGGGATGGCCTTTCCACAAAAAATTGTCCGGCGGCGACCTACTCTCCCACACCGTCCCCGGTGCAGTACCATCGGCGCTGAAGAGCTTAACTTCCGGGTTCGGAATGTAACCGGGTGTTTCCCCTTCGCCATAACCGCCGTAACACTATGAAACTGTCAAACACACGCACTGCGGTGTTCGCTGTTTCAGAATCACATAGTGGACGCGGGCAACAACCCTGACCTCGCGCTGCTCCGGACCCGGCGAAGGGACAGAGCGCTGCAGAGACCAAAAGTATGCT